>DATFPD010000611.1:0-12147 GCA_035265005.1 Gemmatimonadaceae bacterium
GTCTCGGAGCGGGCCGCGGCGACGCTCGTGGCGCTCAACCCGTCCCTCTCCCGGATCTACCAGTCCGCGGCCGCGTCCCGCGCGGCGGCGGACCCGGAGTCGTCAGTCGCACTCGGACGGGCCCTCCAGGAGCTGGTCGCCGCGGTGGCGCTCGAAGGGCCGCTGGCGATCTTTCTCGACGATCTGCACTGGGCCGACCCGAAGTCGATCGAGCTCCTGGCCGAAGTCCTCCCGGCCTGCGCCGAGCTGCCGGTGCTCGTCGTGTCGGCCGCGCGCGACGCGTGCGACCTCCTCTGCTCCGCGACCGGCGCGCGGCGACTGGGGCTGCGCGCGCTCGACGCCGGGGCCGTGGCCGAGCTGCTGGCCCGCAGGGCGGCGCTGCCCGACGAGTCGTGGGCCGAGCGGCTCCCGTCAGCCCTCGTGGAGGCGACCGGCGGCTCCCCGCTGCTCGTCGACGAGACCCTGCAGCTCCTCGCCGAGCGGGCGCTGCTCACACCGAGCGCCGCCGGATGGGCGGCGCGCGACCCGGCCGCGCTCTTCGCCGCGCTCGGCGACGGCGGCGCGACCCGGCGCCGGATCGACGACCTGCCGGCCGCCGAGCGGCGGCTGCTGCTCCTGCTCGCCGTGTGCGGTGCCTCGCTCTCGTCCAGCCGGCTGCGGAGCGCCGCCGGCCAGCCGCTCGCCGAGTTCAACGCGTCGCTCACCGCGCTCGAGCGCCGCGGCCTGGTCGCGCGCCTGGGAGACGACTGGACCGTGGCGCACGACGAGCACGCGCGGACCGTGCGCGAGGCGACCGAGGACGCCGTGCTGCGAGCTGCGGCATTGGCCGTGGGGAGCGCGATCGTCGCCGACGCCGGCGACGACCCGCGCGAGCTGCGGCGCGCCGGGCCGCTCCTGGCGCGCGGCGGCGATCAGCAGGGGGAGATGGCGCGCGCCTTCGAGCGGTACGTGCGGCTGGCGCGGCTGCGGCGCGACCGACGGGCCGACCGGGCGCTGGCCCGAGAGTTCCTGGGAGAGGCGGCGGCCGACGAGGAGCTGGTCGCGGCGTGCGTGCGGCGGCTCCCGTGGCGCGTTCGCGCCCGACTCGTGTCGAGCCGGCACATTGCCACGGTCCTCGCGGCCGTCGTGCCGATGGTGATCGTCGCGGTCGTCGTCGCCGCGCTGGCCACCCGCCCCACCTCGCCGCCCCCCGACGCCGTGCTCGTCGCGCTGCGCACGTCATCGGACCGCTCCACTTACGAGCTCTTCCCGATCCCGCTCGACGCGAGCCACTGGGCGGGGATCAGCGTGCTGGACGTCTCCCTCTCCGGCCGCCCGCGGTGGCGGCTCAAGGCGCTCACTTGGAACGGGAACCACGACTGGCGGCCCGACGGGCGCGCGTGGACGGGCGGCGTGTCGCTCGCCGACAGCGGCGTCATCGACATCTACGACCGCTACCTGGACGGCACCGCGCGGCGCCTCACCTTCGCGCCGCGGGATGATTACGAGCCGAGCTGGGCCCCGGACAACAGCCGCTTCGCCTTCATCACCTCGCGCTGGAGCCGGCACGGCCAGTACGACCTGGCGATCTACGACACGCTCACGCGAGACGTGCGACAGATCACGGGCGGCGAGGACACGGACTGGGAGCCCGCGTGGAGCCCCGACGGCTCACGAATCGCGTTCGTCAGGCAGTACTGGCCGGCCGGGCGCCGAGGCCTCTGTGTGATCGACGCCGACGGCGGCCACCTGCGCTGCTTCCCCCCCGAGCCGAACGCCGAGCTCCAGCTCATCCGCTGGGCCGACGCCCGCCGCGTGCTGCTGCGGCGAACGGTCGGCGACGCCCACCAGCTCGCGCGGCTCGACCTCGAGACAGGCGAGACGGACCTCGTGGACGACCGGGGGTGGAACGCGGAGATCTCCCCCGACGGCCGGTTCGCGGTCTGTACCTGCCCTCGCCAGGGGTATCCGCCCGACAGCTGGATCGTGTATCCGCTCGAGCGCCCGAACGAGTTCGCGGTGCTCCGCGTGGTGGGCGACGGTCCGCGCCCGGACAGCTTCATCTGGGCGCCCACCACGCCACGGCCGCCGTTCCTCGCACGCCTCACCATCTCGACCGGCCTCGGCCCGCCACTGCTCGGCGCGTCGCACCAGCTGCGCGCGTCAGGCACCGACACCGCCGGCCGGCCGGTGGCGCCGGGCGTCGTGCGCTGGCGCTCGGAGGACACGTCGGTCGCGACCATCGATTCGACCGGCCGGCTCACGCCGCGCCGCGCCGGCCGGGTGACCGTCGCCGCCTCGGCGGGCGGCTGGCGCGACGTACGGGCGACGCTCACGATCGAGCCGCCGGCCGCGCGGGTGCTGCTCGACGAGGACTGGACGCGCGGGCTGGAGCCCGGGTGGCGCACGCACGGCGTTCCGAAGCCGCTGCTCGTGCAGAGCGCGGAGCTCGGCCGGGCGTTCCTCAACAACGGCGACGGGTCGTTCTTCAGCGGCGCCTACACGACGCGCGCGTTCGACACGCGCGGCGGGCTCTGGGTCGAGGCCGAGCTGTCGACCAGGATCACCACGTTCGTATCCCAGGAGCAGGTCATCGCCCTCACCAACATCGTGGACTCGGCCGCGTGGGCGAAGTGGGATCATGTCACCGGCGACGGGCCGCCCGGTCCGTCGAGTCCGGGCTGGTCGGTTCGGTACCCAGCGGGCGTCGGCGGTACGCACTTCGGCGAGCAGCTCTCCATCTGGGTTCCCGCCGCGCACGGCACGATCGACGTGCCGGCGTACGTCCACACCGGGCGGCCGTTCCGCCTGGTGATGCAGCTCTTCCCCGACGGGCGGTGCGGCGTGGCGCTGGACGGCAAGCTCCTCTGGACCGGTCCGGCCACCTTCCTGGAGCCATCGGTGCGCGTGTGGCTCATCGGCAACTCCGTCGAGACGCAGATTCTCGTCGGCCGCCTGCGGGTCGTCACCGGCATCGCGCCGGGCATCGCGTGGGAGGACGCGAGCGCGAGCAGGTACAGGTAATCGAAAAACGAACGGGGCGGCTTTCGCCGCCCCGCATCCTGCACCCGCCTCGACTGCGCGGTTCGAGCAGTGCGTGGACCGTCAGGGAAGCCGATCCTGCACCGCCTCGACGGCGGCCTTCGCGCCCTCGACTACCTGCGAGCCGATCGCGCCCGCCACGTCCCTCACCCGCTGGACGGGGGACTTCGACGCGCGCTTGCGGCCGCCGCCACCGCCGCCGCCGCCACCGGAGCGCTTGCTCGAGCGGCCGCCCGCGCTACCGCGCGACCCACCCTTACGCGACGACCCGCCGCGCGACGACTTGCTCGACGAGCCGCGCGACTTGCTCGACGACTTGCCGGACGAACGGCCGCGAGACGACGAAGCGCGCGAACTCTTCTTGGAGCTCCGCGCGCTTCCCGACTTCTTGCTGCTTCCCGACCGCTTTCTGCTGCCGCCGCTCGACCCCGAGCGTCCCTTGCGGCTGCTCCCCGACTTCTTGCTGCTGCCGCCGCCGCGCTTCGACGACGAGCCGCCGCTCTTGCGGGAACCGCCACGGGAGGACCTCGATTTTGTCGCCATAGAGTTGTGCTCCTCGGTGTGGGTGTGGTGCTACCGTATAGCAAGAAGCGCGCACACATCGTACGGCGACGCTGATATTACCGTCGCACGGCACGCTCACGCAATGCGCATCGCGCAACGATGTTCGCGCGCATGCGCGCGACGCGATGCACCGACGGCGCCGTCGCGATGCGGACGATGCCAACGCCGTCGGCAATCTCGATGCGCGTCGAGGTGCGTCGAGGCGCGTCGAGGTGCGTCGGGCGGGTCGACGGCGAACGCGGAGGACGCGGGATCGTGCGTGGAGCCTGCGCACGATCCCGCGTCCTCCGCGTTCGCCGCCGACCCGCTCTGGCAACGTGCAAAGGCTGCTGCACAATGCGAACGCTCGGCGGCGCGGCGCGGGACGTCGTGCGCGACGCCTGACGGGAGATGCGCGTCGCCGCGCGCACCGGCGGCGCGCGTCGGAAACGCGATCCGCGTCAGGCCCGGTGGTCGGGCAGAAGGGCTGGGGCGTGGCGGACGAGCGCCATCAGACGCCTGGCGTGCTGAGCCGTAAAGCGCTCCGGGATGCCCGTTTATGTCTCCGCGAGCCCAGACTCGGCGATCCTGCGGTGTAGCGAACATATACAGACAATGTGTCCGGAGACTGAGCGTCTCCGTCCCATGTTCCTGCCTTACAGGGCGTTAATGACGCGAAATCGGGGGTCAATGTCAGTGTAAAAATTGGGTACACTGTCGAGCTTTGTTACTTGGGCACGCTTTGTTCGTTAGTTGAGCGACGGAGACGCGAGACACTGTGACTCGCGACCGCACCACCGCTCGACCTGCTCTTCAGTACAAAACCCTCGCAGACCCCTGCCTCACTTGCTTCACTTCGCTTCAGGAGATGCTTCAATGATCCGCCCCCGCTTTGCTCTGATCGCCGGTGTCGTCGCCCTCGCCGCTGTTGCCCCGAGCGCGCAGGCCCAGAGCGCCGCGATCCCGGTGAGCGCCAACGTCCAGACGCCGCTGACCGTCACGAAGAACACGAACCTCGACTTCACGACCGTCTTCCCCGGCGTCACCAAGGTGGTGAGCTCGAAGACCAACGGCATCGCCAGCGCGACCGCCGGCCAGGTGACGGTGCAGGGTCAGGCGCTCGCGCAGGTCGCGGTCTCCTTCGTCTTCCCGGCCCCGCTGCAGCTCGCCGGCCCCAGCGGCGCGACGCTGCCGCTGACCCTCGGCGCGACCTCCGGCTGCTGGAGCGGCGCGAGCACGCAGTCCGGCTGCACGACGTATGACGCCTCGACCACGCTGACGCAGAACCTGAGCGCGGCCGGCTTCGTCTTCGTGTGGCTCGGCGGCACGGTCACCCCGGCCGCCAACCAGACCGCCGGCACGTACACCGCCAGCGTGACGATGAACGTCGCCTACACCGGCCTGTAATCCGGACGGCTCGCAAGGCCCCGGGGCCAGGCGTCAGATCCCTGATGCCTGGCCCCGGTCGCTTGACCCGCCATGCCTAACTACCCTCGCTCGGTCGGCCGCCGCCGCGCTCCCCCGCCGCCCCTGCTGCCCCTGCTGCCGCTGCTCCTCCTCCTCGCCGCCACCGGCACGACGCTCGGCGCCCGCGCGGCGCCGGCGCAGTCGTCGGCGGCGGTGACGGTGAGCGCCACCGTCGGCACGCCAGTCACGGTCACCGCCGACGCGCCGCTCGACTTCACGAGCGTCTTCGCCGGCACGCCGAAGACGGTGGACCCGCTCACCGGCGGCGCCCTCGGCGCCAGTGCGGGGCGCTTCAGCCTCGTGGGGAAGAACAACGCCGAAGTGCTGCTCATGTTCGCCGTCCCGACGGCGCTCACGAGCGGCGCGAACACGATGCCGATCGACACTTGGCAGGGCTGCCTCAGCCAGCTCAACGCGACGACGGGGTGCACCGCGTTCGTCCCCTCGGCCGGCGGCACGGTCACGCGCCTGTCCAACGGCGGCGGCTCCGGCCTCAAGTCGCTCTACATCTGGGTCGGCGCCACCGTGCGCCCCGCGGCGGCGCAGCCGGGTGGCGCGTACGACGCCTCGCTCACGCTGACCGCGGTCTACACCGGGTTCTAGCGGCCGAGGCGGCCCGAGCGGCCGCCTCACGACACCCGCCCAAACCCGTTGCGCGCACGGCGCTTAGTCGTCCCTGGAACGGTGACAGTCAGGGAACAGGCCGCGCCCCGGTCTGTTCCCTGTTCCCTGTCCACGACACTCGCGCCGTCGTCATGCGTCTCGCTCCGCTCACACTGGCTCTCGCACTCGTCGCCGCCGCCGCCTCTGCCGCGCCGCTCCGCGCGCAGGGGCGGCCGCTCGTGGTCGTGGGCGGCGTGCGCGCACTGAGCTTCGGCTCGGTGCTGCCGGGCGTGCCGGCGACCGTGCGCCCGACCGATCCCGTGAACAGCGGGCAGTTCAACATCCAGGGCGAGAAGTACGCGACGGTCGAGCTCTGGTTCACGCTGCCGACGCAGATGAGCGGGCCCGCCGGCGCCGCGATCCCGCTCTCCTTCGACCCCACGTCGGCCGGCCAGTCCAGCACGGGCTCGATCACCGACCAGGTGGCCGTCGATCCGCGCACGCGCTTCTCGGTCACGCTCTCGAACAACGGGCGTGGCTTCGTTTACCTCGGCGGCACGCTCCTCCCCGCCGGGCAGCAGCGCGCCGGCGCCTACTCCGCCACCATCACTCTCACCGCCGCCTACACCGGTCTATGACGCTCACGCCGTTCCGCCTCCGCCGCGCCGCCTTCGCCGCCGCGCTTCTCGCCGCCGCCGGGGCCGCCGCGCCCGCGCCGCTCCGCGCCCAGGGCGTGCTCGTCGCGCCGCAGGGGATCGTGATCGATCACCGCACGCGCAGCGGATCGTTCGAGCTCTACAACCCGGGCACCGAGGCCGCCGAGGTGACCGTCGCGACGCTCTTCGGCTACCCGGTGAGCGACTCGACCGGCCGCACGACGCTGGCGATGTTCGAGTCGCCCGACTCGACGCAGCCGTCGGCCGCCGCGTGGGTGCAGGCGTACCCGCGCCGCCTGACGCTGCGCCCCTCGGAGCGGCAGACGGTGCGCCTGTTCGCGAAGCCGCCGGCGAACCTGCCTGACGGCGAGTACTGGACGCGCCTCGTCGTCACCGCCAGGGGCGCGCCGCTCGCCGTGTCCGGGCTCGGCGACACGACGGCGATGCACGCCGGGCTCACCCTCGAGGTGCGCACGATCGTCGCCGCGTGGTACCGCAAGGGGGCGGTGCAGACGGCCGTGGAGATGTCGGACGTGCAGGCCCGCGTGGCCCCCGCCCGCGACTCGCTCGAGGTGCGCCTGCGCTTCCACCGCCAGGGCAACGCCGCCTACATCGGCACCGCCCGCGGCTCGCTCGTCAACGCGGCCGGCAAGGAGGTGGGCGCGTTCACCTCGCAGCTCGCCGTCTACTACGACCTCGAGCCGCGCTACACGATCCCCGTGGCCGCGCTCCCGCCGGGACGCTACACGCTCCGCCTCCAGGCCGACGTCGAGCGCGCCGACCTCGCGCGCACCGCGGTCGTCCCGGGCAACGTCGCCAGGCAGTCGGTCGACGTCGTGATCCCCGCCCGGGCCGGGAACTGAAGTGCCGGACACGGATGAACGCGGAACAGGGCACGGATGAACACGGAGCTGTCCCGTAGACCTTCAGAGCCCCTCTCGGCCGAGCGAGAGGGGTTTTGGATGTTCGCGGGACGCATCCGTGTTCATCCGTGCCCTCGTCCGCGTTCATCCGTGTCCGCCCCCAGCCCAGCGAACGGGTTCCTCCGCACGGCGCTGTGGGTGCTGTCGCTGCTCGTCGGGCTCGGGGCTCCTGTCCGCGCGCAGGGCGCCGCCGACTCGGCCGAGCAGGTGATCGTCGACTTCCGGCTCGGCCACCTCGACGCGCGCACCGTGCCGGCGTACCGCGCGGGCGACCGTGCGCTGCTCCCGCTCTCGCCGCTCCTCGAGATGGCCGAGATCCGCTTCACGCTCGACACGGCCGGACGGCTGGAGGCGGTCGTGCATCCGGGCGCGGTGCGGCTCCTGATCGACGCGCGCGCCGACGCGCGCGCCGACACGATGCGCTACGGCGGCCGGCGGGTGGCGGCCGGCGCCGGCGCGCGCGTCTTCGCCGACGGCGAGCTCTACGTCGAGTCCCAGGCGCTCGGCGCGCTGCTCGGCGTCAGCTTCACCGTGCGGTGGGACGACCTCGCGGTGACGCTCGAGGACCCGAGCGAGCTCCCGGTCGCGCGGCGCATCCGGCGCGAGGCGCAGCGCGCGGCATTCCTCGCCCGCCGCGACCGCGAGCGCGCCGCCGCGTCAGGCACGAACTTCGGGCTCGAGCGCCCGCGGCTCGACGGGCTGGTGTTCGACTACTCGCTCAGCGTTCCCGGCGCGCGCCCGCTGCGCGACGCCGGCTACACCGCGGCGCTCGGCGTGGACGCGTTCGGCGGGTCGCTCGAGGGCTCCGTCTACGGCAGCGCGAGCGGCGGCGCGCGCGGGCAGGGGTCGTGGAGCGGCGTCTGGCGGGACAACCCCTGGCTCCGCCAGCTCCGCCTGGGCGACGCGCTGGCCACGGGCCCCGTGGCCCGTCTGCAGCGCGGCGTGGCGCTCACCAACTCCCCCTTCGTGCGGCCGGCGCGCTTCGGCACGCTCGCCTTCCCCGGCGCGCTCCCCGCGGGGTGGCAGCTCGAGGCGTACCGCGGCGGCTCGCTCGTCGCCCTCGACTCCGCCGACGCCGGCGGCCGGTTCGCCGTCGCGCTTCCGATCGACTACGGCGACAACGCGGTGGACTTCGTCGCCTACGGGCCGTACGGCGAGGAGCGCACCTTCGCGCGCAGCTACCACGTGCTCGGCGAGCTGCTGCCGGCGCGGCAGGTCGAGTACGGGCTCTCGGTGGGGCAGTGCACCGGGGGCGTGCTCTCCGGCTGCAGCACGACCGCGAACCTCGACCTGCGCTACGGCCTCACCGGGCGGTGGACCGCGCGCGCCGGCGTCGACCGATTCTGGCGCGACTCGCTGGTCGCGCTCACGCACCCGTACGCGTCGGTCGTCGGCCGCGTGAACGAGACCGTCGCGCTCCAGGCCGAGCGCGTCGGCGGCGCGCGCACGAGCGGCGGCGTGCGCTTCGAGCCCTCGCTCGACCTGCGGCTCAGCGCCGACTACACGCGCTACGACCGCGGCGACAAGCTGCCACTGCTGGGGCCGGCCGGCTGGCGGTCGCGCACGGTACTCGGCGGCTTCCTGCGCCCGTTCGGCACGCGGAGCCTCTTCTTCTTCGAGGGCTCGGCCGAGCGGATCGAGACCGCGGTGGGCGCCATCACCAGCACGCGGCTCGGCACCTCGTTCCAGTCGCTCGGCGTGCGCTACATGCCGTACACGCGCGTCGAGCGCACGACCCCCGGGGCCATGCGCTCGCTGGTCGGGATCAACACGTACATCTTCCCGCCGCTCTCGTGGGGGACGCTCCTGTCGCGCACGCTCGTGCGCGCGGGCGGCGAGGTGGCGCAGGACGGCCGCGTCGCGAACGCGTCGGGGTCGCTGTCGCGCCAGCTCCCGCGCGGGCTCCAGCTGGAGGCGGGCGGGCTCTGGGTCCGCGGCTCGCGCGCGCCGTCGTTCACCCTCGGGCTGAGCGTGAACCGCGCCGCCGTGCGCAGCTACTCGAGCGTCGTCTCCTCCGGCGGCGCGCCCCCCAGCGCGACGCAGTTCGTGCAGGGGAGCGTGCTCTGGAACCGCGCGACGAGCGAGCTGTCGCTGACCGCGGGGCCGGCGATGCAGCGGGCCGGGATCGCCGGCCGGGTCTACCTCGACGAGAACGTGAACGGCCGCTTCGACGCCGGCGAGCCGGTGATCCCCGAGGTCTACGTGCGCGTCGGCCAGTCGGGCGCGCTCACCGACTCGGCGGGCGTCTTCCGCGTCTGGGACGTGGTGCCGTACGAGCCGGTGGCGCTCCAGGTGGACTCGCTCAGCCTGCCGTCGCCGCTCTGGGTCCCCGCCACCGCCGCGGCCTCCATCTCGCTCGCGCCCAACCGGTTCCTGCCGTACGAGGTCGCGATCGTGGCCGGCGGGACGGTGGAGGGGCGCGTGGTGCAGGAGGTCGGCGGCCGCCGGAGCGGCGTTGGGGGCGTGCGCCTAACGCTGCGCGAGGTGGGGGGCGCCGACGCCGACCGCGGCCGCCGCCCGCTGACCACGTTCAGCGACGGCGACTTCACCGACATGCCGCTCCGCCCCGGCGAGTACGAGGCCGCCGTGGACCAGAGCGTCCTCCGGCAGCTCGGCGCGACCGCGGCGCCGGTGCGCTTCACCGTGCGCGCGGTCCCCGACGGCGACCGGGTGACCGGCGTCGAGCTCCTGCTCGTCCCGAACGCGCCGCCGCCGCCGCCGCCGCCGCCCGCGGCCGAGGTGGACACCACCTACATCATTCCGCCGCCGGCCGTGGGAGACACGCTGACCTCGCTCGCCCCGCCCGCGCCGCGGGACCTCGGCGGCGTGGACGGAAAGGGGAGCGGCACCCGCCGCGGGCGGCCGGCGGCCGCGCGCGTGCTCCCCACCACGCAGACAAGCGAGACGCGCGAGCTGGTGGCGACGGGGAGCTCTGCCGTCACGCGCGTCCTCTTCGACGCCAACTCGGCGCTCCTGCGCCGCGAGTCGGAGCCGGTGCTGCGCGCCCTGGGCGCGCTGATGCTGGCCAACTCCACCATGCACCTGGTGATCGAGGGGCACACCGACAGCGTCGGTCCGGCGGCGCGCAACCTCGCCTTCTCCGAGCGCCGCGCCCGCTCGGTGCGCTGGTACCTGCACACTAACTTCGGCATCCCGTGGGAGCGCATGACCCCCAGGGGCTTCGGCGAGGAGATCCCTGTGGCCGACAACGGCACCGCGGCCGGACGCCGGCTCAACCGCCGCGTGCAGTGCGTGGACGTGGGGGACGCGCCGCCGCTCGACGGCTCGCGCGGGCTCGACGTGAACATCGGCCGGCCGCGCCCGTAGGGGCGTCGCCGGTCCCGGTCAGCTGCCGCCGGCGAGCAGGCGCGCGAACCCGGGATGCCCGCGCAGCGGCGCCCACGATGGGTCGGCGCGGAGGAGGGCGCGCGAGATGGCCGCGCCGGACGGGCCGCGGAGCGCCTCCTCGAGTCGGGCCACGGCGAGGTCGTGCCGCCCCGCGACGACGTCGATGTACGCGGCGTTGACCAGCGCTCGCGTGTACCCGCCCTCCTCTCCGCCTTCTCGCGCCTGTCGCGCCTCCGCGAGGTAGCGGTCGGTCTCTTCGGCGGCGTCCGCGTTGCGCCCCAGATGGGCGTAGGCCTCGGCGAGGATGGCGCGTCGAGAGAACAGCCCGACGAGCATCCGCACGTCGGGCTCCCACCGCCGGGGCTCCAGGAGCGCGACGATGGAGTCGGCGTACGGGCGCGCCCGGTCCGGCCGCCCCATCATGACGAAGTGCCGCAGCTTCATCACGTAGAACATCTCGGGCCGCTGGAACACGGTCGCCATCCCCACCGCCCTGCCCCCGGAGAAGGCGTCGAAGCTCAGCGTGTCGTCCGCGCGCAGCACCGCCGCCGGCAGCACCGCGCGCCAGATGCCCCGCCCGGCAGGGCCGTCCGGCAGGCGAACCAGCAACCTGATGACCGCCGGACCGCCGCGCTCCAGCACCCGCCGGGCACCCGCCGTGTCGGCGCGCCAGAGCAGGTACGACCCCGCTTGCGTGAGGTATCCCAACCCCAACGGGTCCTCCGAGCTGAGCGCGAACACGCGCTCGCGGACCTGAATCGCCTCCTCGTGCCGGTGCACGCGGTCGTAGAGCGATGCGAGGTAGCCGGGCGGATAGGGGGAGCGGGGCTCCAGCACCATGGCGCGGAGCGCGGTCGCGATCGCACGATCCGGGTGCCCCTGGATCTCCTCCAGCTCACCCAACAGGTAGAGCACCCGCGGGTCACTGGGCGCCGCTCGCGCGGCGGCGAGCACGGCTCGGTAGGCCCGATCGAAATCGCCCTCGGCGCGCAACACCGCCGCCCGTGCGAACAGCGCGTCGGCGAGCGTCGAGTCGAGCGCCACGGCGCGCTCCGCGCTCGCCCGGGCCTTCGCGATGAACGCCGTGTCCGCGCTCAGCAGTCGGGAATCGATGAACGCGAGGGCCAGCCGCGCGTGCGCGGCCGCGAAGTTCGGGTCCAGGGCGACGGCGCGCTCGAACGCTCTGACGGCCGCGGCGAGCGCCGGCGGCGAGTACCGTTGCGCGGCGTTCGCGAGGCCCCGCAGGTACGCGTCGTAGGCGTCGAGGCTCTGTGTCGGAGGCGTCGTCACCCCGCGCAGCGCGACGTCGAGCGCGGCCGCGACGCGCTCGGCGACGTTCGCCTGCATGCGAAACACGTCGTCGAGCGGACCCTCGTATGGCTCGTTCCACACGCTCGCCTGGTCGGCGGCGCGCATCAGTTGCGGGCTGACCCGCACCCGCCCGCCCCCAGGCGTGCGCTCCCAGCGTACGGTGCCGGTGAGCAGGTGCGTGGCGCCGAGCTCGCGCGCGATGGCCTGCGGACTCTTCGTCGTCCCCTTGTACTGCGACGCGCTCATGCGGCCGATCACCCGCAGCCCCGGGAGCG
>DATFPD010000612.1:0-19535 GCA_035265005.1 Gemmatimonadaceae bacterium
GAGCTCGCCGCCGAACAGCTCGCGCTCGACTTCGGAGGTGCGCCTCGGTCCCGTCGTGGCGGCGGGAGCGGGAGCCGGGGCTGGGACCGTCGGCGCCAGGTCGAGCGCCGCCACGTCGATTGGGCTCGGGAGCGGCTCGATCGGCTGCGGGTCGGAGGAGCGGCGCTCCGCCGTCGACGTGGTGGGCGCCGCCAGATCGACCTGCCCCCAGCTCGCGGCGGCTCCCGCGGCGGGCTCCGTGGTCGGCGGGAGAGTCGCCGCCGAGGCCGCGGCGGCGTCCCCGGGCGACTCGCTCATCAGTGCCTGAAGCTGCGCCGAGACCTCGCCGTTGCGCGGGTCGGCGTCCAGGTAGCGCTCGTACCAGTTCCGGGCGACGTCGTTCTCCCCACGCTCCCGGGCGATGTCCCCGAGGTAGCGCAGTGCAATCAGATTCTCGGGATCGAGGTTGAGCGCCGTCTCGAACGCGCCCCGGGCCTCGTCGCGCTGGCCGGCGTCGTACAGCGCCTGCCCGTAGATCACGTGCCCGCTCATGTGCCCCGGCTGGGCGGGAAGATGCTCGCGGCAGATGCGAATGGCTTCGTCCACCATCCCCGCCTTGCGGTACTCGCTCGCGAGGGGCGCGAAGTAGCGCCGCGGATTCTCGTCGAACTTCTTCTTCAGTTCTTCGATCCGGGCGGACGTTGCCATTCGGTGCCCTCGAGTACGCCGTGAGCTGGCGGGACGACAGGCGGGCCAGCGTTTCGCCGAGAAGATAAACCGGGCGTTTCGGCGAAGTCAATCAGAAGTGTCACTGTCTCTTGATTTTAGGGCATCGGGACGCGTACGTTTCTAGGCTCGCTACCCCACCATTCTTCAGTCCCAACCACCGGGAACTCGGAGCGCGGCGTGCGGTCGTGGCCGTGCGGCGTGCAGTACCCCCAGCCGCCGCCGCGAGGCGTGTCGTCGAGCTCGGGTGTCCCGCCGAGGAGTGATCGCCCGTGTTGCAAACGATGCGGAGCGCCGCATTCACGAAGGTCGTTTTCTGGGTCCTCGCCTTCGCGTTCGTCGGCGGCTTCCTGCTTCTCGACAGCTCCGGTCTGCTCGGCCGCGACAGCATCACCCCGGGCACCGCCGTCGCCTCCGTCAACGGCCGCGACATCCCGTACGGTGTCTGGTCCCAGCTGGCCCAGAACCTCGCCCAGCAGCAGGAGGAGCGCCTCGGACGCGCCCTCACGCTCGACGAGCGGAACCGCATCGACGACCAGGCCTTCGAGCAGCTGGTGACCGAGGTGCTGCTGGAGCAGGAGTACGACCGCCGCGGCATCCGCGTGACCGACGACGAGATCCGCCAGTACGCGCTGACCAGCCC
Organism: Gemmatimonadaceae bacterium; assembly: GCA_035265005.1. Lineage (GTDB taxonomy): Bacteria > Gemmatimonadota > Gemmatimonadetes > Gemmatimonadales > Gemmatimonadaceae > DATFPD01. The sequence goes on from DATFPD010000612.1 coordinate 1,349, forward strand.
GCCGCCCGAGCTGATGCGCGCGCCCGACCTCCAGACCGACGGCCGCTTCGACTACGAGAAGTACCAGCGCTGGCTCACCAGCCCCGCCGCGAAGCAGGGCGGCCTGCTCCTCCAGCTCGAGAGCTACTACCGCACGGAGATCCCGCGGCAGAAGCTGATCGACCAGGTGGCGAGCGACGTGTACCTGACGAAGCCGCGCCTCTGGGCTATCTGGCAGGACGCGCACGATAGCGCCCAGATCTCCTTCGTCGCGTTCCGCCCCGAGCCGACGCCGGAAGCGGCGAACGGCAAGGCGGACAGCTCGGTGAAGGTGTCGGACGCGGAGCTGCGGCAGTACTTCGACGCGCACGAGGCGGAGTTCGAGCGCCCGGGGCGCGCCGCGGTGTCGATCATCTCCATCCCGCGTCAGATCACGCCGGCCGACAGCGCCGCCGTGCGGGCGCGCGCCGCGGCGCTGCGGGCCGAGATCGTCGGCGGCGTCAAGTTCGAGGACGTGGCGCGTCGCGAGTCGTCGGACACAATCTCCGGCCGCGACGGCGGCTCGCTCGGCCGCGGGCCGCGCGGGCGGTTCGTGGCGGAGTTCGAGAACGCCGCCTTCGCGCTGCGGCCGGGCGAGCTCTCGCAGCCGGTGCTCACGCCGTTCGGCTACCACCTGATCAAGGTGGACGAGCGCAAGGGCGACACGCTGGCGCTGCGCCACATCCTGCTCCGCATCACCCAGAGCGACTCCACCGCGACGGCGACCGACCGCAAGGCGGACCAGCTCTCGCAGCTCGCCGCCGGCGCCACCGAGCCGGCGAAGTTCGACAGCGCCGCGCGCTCGCTCCAGCTCCTGGTCACCCGCGCCACCGCGATCGAGGGGGAGCCGCTCACCGTCGCCGGCCGTTACATCCCGAGCGTGAGCGCGTGGGCGTTCAGCGGCGTGCGTCCGGGCGAGACCAGCGACCTGATGGACGCCGACGACGCGTACTACCTCGCGCGCCTCGACACGCTGGTCGACGGGGGCAAGCCGAGCTTCGACGCGGTGAAGGACGAGATCCGCCAGATCGTCGTTCGCGAGAAGCGCATCCAGCAGCTCGTGCCGCAGGCCAAGCAGCTCGCGTCGGCGGCCGCCTCGTCGTCGCTGGAGCAGGCGGCGCAGTCGCGCGACGCGACCGTGGAGAAGTCGCCCGCGTTCACGCGCGTGACGCCCGTGCCGGGGATCGGCCAGTTCACCGAGGTGGTGGGCGCGGCGTTCGGTCTGCCGGTCGGCGCGGTGAGCGACGCGATCACCGCCCGCAACGGCGTCTACGTGATCCGGGTGGACCGGCGCGTGAACGCGAGCCGCGACGAGTTCGAGAAGCAGTTCCAGGCCCAGCGCGGTCAGCTCACCCAGGGCCTGCGCGAGCAGCGCTCACGTGAGTTCCTGGACAACCTCCGCAAGGCCGCCGACCTGAAGGACAACCGCAAGAAGATCCAGGCGGCGCAGCGTCGGACGACGACTTGAACTGCCCGGACTGAGGCACCGAGGGACTGATATGAGCGGAGCGGCCCCGGGAGAGTCACTCTCCCGGGGCCGCTCCGCTCAGTCTCTCAGTCCCTTCTCAGCTCAGCAGCCGCTTCGGCTCCGGCGGCGCCGGCTCGTCGTCGCGCGGGACGGGCGGCTCGCCGCCGGTCGCGAGGCGCTGGTCGGCACGACGGGTCTCCACGTTGCTGCGGTCGCCGGACTCGGGGTCGCGGATGGCCCGCTCGGCCTCGCTCATGTTGCGCTTGAACTCCTTGATCCCCTTCCCGAACGAGCCCGCGATCTCCGGGATTCGCTTGGCGCCGAAGAGCAGCAGAACGATCAGCAGGCCGAGGATCAGTTCGCCGGGTCCGAGTCCGAATGGCATGGTGTCTCCTGTGATAATGAGACGCGCGACGCTCGCGTCGTCTCGGTTCCCGTTCGCAAGAAGTGTGGCGCCCGGCCTCCGCTCAGAAGAGCGACCGCGCGATGAGATACGCGACCAGTACCCCGACCAGACTCAGAAGTGACACGTCCAGGACGATGGGACCGAGCGCGAACTTCAGGATGATCAGGTCGAGCGACAGCGGGCCGATCGACGGGGTGACGCCGGTCGTGAGCACGGACTTGACCGCTCCCGCCGGGAGAAACGATCTGGCGAGCTGCGTCATGAAGCCACCGACGATGAAGCCGATGGACAGCACGATGGCGTGAAACATCGGCCGTTGCCGAGAAGCCCCGGGGCCCGCCATCAGGACCGCCGGTCCATGACGTACCCGATCGCGTCGGCGAGCGCCGCGCGCGCCGGCGTCGCCGGAAGGTCGGCCAGCGCTTCTTCAGCCTCCTGCGCGAACTGCTCGCCCCGGCGGCGCGCGTACTCCAGTCCGCCGTGCTCCGCCACCAGCGCAACGACCTCGGCGATCTGCGCGTCGGTCGGCTCCTCGGTCGCGAACAGCGATTCCACCCGCAAGCGGCCGTCTTGGCCCATCTCGCGCATCGCGGCGATGAGCGGCAGCGTCACCTTCCGCTCCCGCAGGTCGAGCCCGGACGGCTTGCCCGTCACCGCGGTCTCGGCGGTGTAGTCCAGCAGGTCGTCCGCGACCTGGAACGCCATCCCCAGCCGCTGCCCGTAGCGCGCGAGCGTCTCGCGCGACGCCGGCGCGCCGCACATCGCGCCGACCTCGCACGCCGCCGAGATGAGCGCCGCCGTCTTGGCGCGGATCAGGTCGTCGTAGTCGTCCTCGGTGAAGCTGAGCCGGTCGATCGACGACAGCTGGCGCATCTCGCCGAGCGTCATCTCGTTGGACGCCTCGGTGAGGACGCGCAGCGATTCCACGTCGCCCGCGCGCACGATCTCGCGCAGCGCCCGCGCGTACAGGTAGTCGCCCATGATCACCGACGTCTGGTGGCTGAACAGGGCGTTGATCGTCGGCATCCCGCGCCGCAGCGCGGAGTGATCCACCACGTCGTCGTGCACCAGCGTCGCCAGGTGCAGCAGCTCGATCACCGCCGAGAGCACCACCGCGCGCGGGTCCGGCGTCCCTTCCACCTGGCTCGACAGCAGCACCAGCGTGGGGCGGAACATCTTCCCCCGCATCCCCATCAGGTGGTGGTTCAGGCTGCCGATGAGCGGGTTGTCGTCCGTGATGATGCGGACCATCTCGGCGACCACGCGCTCGAGCTCGCCGCGCACCGGGGCCTGGATGCGCGCCAGCACTGAGCTCGGGACCGGCGCGGTGCGCTGGGGGCTGCTGCTCGTCGTGCTCACCGAGCCGCCTTCTCCAGAGCGTTGAGGCGGTCGGCCACGTCGCGGAACTGGATGTCGAGTGCGAACACGCGCTGGTAGTAGATCATCGCCTCGTCGTATTTCTGCATGGCTTCGGCGGCGTAGCCGAGCAGGTAGAGCACGCCGATGAGCTGGTCCTCGGTCACGTCGCGCTCGTTCAGCGCACGTTGGAGGATAGTCGACGCGACGTGATGTTGCGACTTTTCCATGAAGCACTGGCCGAGCGCCTCGAACACGCGCACCCGCCGGTCCGGCCCCCGGAGCGCCGTCTGGAACTCGGCGATCGCCTCGTCGACCAGCCCCATCTCCTTGTACGCCACGCCCAGGTCGTAGTGACTCGCGTAGTCCTCGGGGTCGACGTTCTCCGCGATCCCCTGCTTGAACTTCCGGAGCATGTCGTTGAAGTCGGCCTGTTCGTCGCCGCTCGGCTTCTCCTCGGCGACGACCATCCGCGTGCTCTTCGGGCCCTGCTCGTCGCGGAGCCAGTCCCCCAGGTTCACGAAGTCGCCCGCCGCGCTGCGCGCGACGGCCGGCTCGTCCCGCGGCGTCTCCCGGTCCGCGCTGTAGCGCCGGCCCGCACTGCCGGCGATCGGCCGCTGCTCCACCGCGGGCGTCGACGACGGCGTCGCGTCGGGGCCGGCGAGCGTGCTGATCGCCGCCACGGCGCGCACGTCGTCAGGCGACAGCTCGAGCACGCGCTGGTAGACGGCCCGGGACTTGTCCGTCTGCCCCGTGCGGAACAGCGCGTTCGCGAGCTCCAGGTACGCCTCCACGAGCCGCGGCTTGTCGTTCGTGCGGAACGCGTACTCCACTTTCTTCTGGTGGTGGCGCACGCTGTCCGGCTCGAGGCGGATGATCTCGTTGGCGACCGAGCGGGCGCTCTCGAGATCGTTCCCCCTTTCGAAACCGATCATCACCTGTTCGAGTTCCTGAAGCCCGCCCTCGCGGTCGCCGTCCTCCAGCAACGATTCGGCGAGCTGGCGCCGCAGCCCCCAGTTCGACGGCTCGTCCGCCACCCGCATGCGCAGCATGTCCACCGACTGCGCGAGCACCGACGTGCTCCCACGCCGGGGCGCCGGGGCCGCCGGCTCGGGCTCTTCGACCTCCTCCTCCAGCTCCTCGTCAGGCTGGATCAGCTCCAGGCCCGCGCCGGTGTCGCCCCCGGCACCCGCGCTCCCCGCCGGCACTGCGTCGAAGTCGATGAACTCTGGCCCGGTGCTCGCGTCCGCGCCCAGGTCCATCATCGGGAGATCCGCCGGCGGTCGCAGACTTCCCGCCCCCGCGGCGTCCATCGACGGCTCGTCGACCAGGAAGGGCAGATCGACCGCCGACCCGTGCGACGGCGCGCCCAGGTCGAGCAGCTCGGGGACCGCCTCGGCGCTCGCCCCGCGCGGCGGCGCCACGCGGTCGTCGTCAGGCATGATGAACTCGAGGTCGCCGCCCAACGGCGCCTCCTCCCGCGCCCCGCCGGCATCGAGCAGCGGCAGGTCGCCGGGGAGCGCCAGGTCGTGCTCCGGCGTGGGGATCGAGGCGCTGTCGATCGGCGTCTCGAGGCGCAGCTCTCCGAACTCGCTGCCGGAGAGCGGCAGCGGGTCCACCACCGCGGGCGGCTCGGCGCCGAAGGAGGTCGTCTCGAACCCCTCCAGCGCGAGCGAACCGGCGGCCGGCGTGCCGGCCTGCGGCGCCGCGAAGTCGGCGTTCACCTCGAGCCCCGAGAGTGGCGCCGCTCCCGGCTCCGCCGAGGCGGCCGCGGCGGCCGCGCGGTCTTCGTCCTCCCGCACCGGATCGATGAGGAGCGGAAGGTCGTCGACCGGCGTCGGAGCGCGAGCGGGGGTCCGCGCCTTCGGCGGGGTCGGGCTGCGCGTCGCCGCCGCGGCCGCACTGGTGTTGAAGTCTGGCGTCGGCTGGGCCGGGGCCGGGGCCGACGGGCGCGGGGGCGCCTTCGCCGGGGGCTTCCCCGCTCCGCCCGCCGCCTTGTCGTCCCACGAGACGTCGAGGAACACCAGGTCGGCGGATTTCTGCTGGCGCGGCGCACCCGGAGCCTTGGGCTCCGCCGCCGGGTCGATCGCCTTCATCCGGTCGACCGTCGCACGCGCCTCCGCGCGCCGACCTTCCGACTCGAACTTCTCGTACAGCGTCTGGAGCTGGTCGAGCGCCTCGCCCTTCCGGTCCATCTTGGCGAGCTGCTCGGCGAGCATCAGCCGGACGTCGTCCTGGTCGGGAACGAGGTCGGCGAACTCCTTCAGGGCGCGAAAGGCCTCGTCGAGCTGCCCCGCCTTCTGCATGCGGTCGGCGTACTCGAGGAAGTTCTGCTTCGCGTCGCTCTTGAATCCCTTCTTCGCGCTGATCCGGCCGAGCTTGTAGTAGACCGAGCTGCGGCCCGGCGAGTGCCGGAGGATCTTGTTGCACAACGCGATCGCGTTGTTGAAGAACCCTCCCTCGGCGTACAGGTCGACGGCCTTCTCGTAGTAGGTGACCGCGTCGCCGACGGTGCCCTGGCGCAGGAACAGGTCGCCCACCCGGTTGCACAGCGCCCCGTCGATCTCCTCATCGCCCTCGGTGTTGCCCTCGAACATCTGCTGGTAGCTGGCCAGCGCCTTGTCGAACTGCTTCTTCTGCTCAAACTCGGCAGCCTTCTTCTTGAGCTTGGCGATTTGTGCAGACATCGGCGCGTTACGGGACCCCTTTGGGCATGGGCGTACCGGTTCCGGAGGGTGGAACGGTAGAGTTAACTTATCCCTAACTCATGTCGGTAACAAGCTTTGCCGCGCACCCACGACCCGCGGCACCGCCGGTCGCCGTACCAGTATGGAATCTCGCGAACGTCCTCCGCATCGAAGAGCGAAAGGTCCGCGGAGAATCCAGGCGCGAGTTGCCCGACACGCTCCGCCAGCGCCAGCGCCGCCGCGCCGTTCACCGTGGCCGCGATGATCGCCTCGGCGACGCTCATCCGCATCTGGCTCACCGCGAGCGTGAGCATCAGCGGGAAGTTGACGGTCGGCGACGTGCCCGGGTTGAAGTCGCTCGCCACCGCCACGGCGGCGCCTCCGTCGATCAGCGCGCGGGCAGGCGCGAGGCGCGACTTGCCCAGGAAGAGCATCGTCCCGGGGAGCAGCGTGGCCACGGTGCCTGACGCGGCCAGCGCCGCGATGCCCGCCTCCGAGACCGCGGCGAGATGGTCGGCCGAGGCCGCGCCGAGCTCGGCCGCGAGCTCCGCACCGCCCGAGGGCTCCAGCTCGTCCGCGTGGAGCTTGAGCGCCAGCCCCGCCCCGCGCGCCGCGAGGAGGACGCGGCGGCTCTCGTCCACCGTGTAAACGCCCGGCTCGCAGAACACGTCCGCGAAGCGCGCCAGCCGCTCGGCGGCGACGCTCGGGAGCATCTCCTCCACCAGCAGCCGCAGGTACTCGCCCCGCGCGTCGTCCGAGCCGCGGTGCTCGAGCGGGATCTCGTGCGCGCCGAGCCAGGTCGGGACGATGCGCAGCGGCAGCTCGTCGGCCAGCCGCCTGACGACGCGGAGCGACTTGAGCTCGTCCTCGACCGTCAGCCCGTACCCCGACTTCACCTCGACCGTGGTCGTGCCGTAGGAGGCCAGCCGTTCGAGCCGCGCCCGCGCCAGCGCCGCGAGCTCGTCCTCGGACCGCGCGCGCAGATCGCGCACCGACGCGTGTATCCCGCCGCCGCGGCGCGCGATCTCCATGTAGCCCACCCCCGCCGCCCGCAGCTCCTGCTCGTCGTACCGCGCGCGCCCGAACACGCCGTGCGTGTGGGAGTCGACGAGTCCCGGGGTCAGCACGCCCCCGGCGCAGTCGACGCGCTCGGCGGCCGGGTACTCGCGCTCGAGCGCGTCGCGCTTCCCCACCGCCGCGATCGACTCGTCCGCCACCGCCACCGCGTGGCCCGCGCCAATCACCCCGGCGTCCCGCATCTCCGCCCCTCGCCGGGCGCGCGCCGGACCCGCGCAGGTGACGATCTGGGCGGCGCCGACGAAGAGCAGGGATGGGGGAAGGGGGAAGGGCGATGAGCTGCCGCTCGGGATAGCCTGTCCTGAGCGAAGCGAAGGATCCCGAGGCACGTGCAGTTCATCCCCCTTCCCCCTTCCCCCATCCCCCATCTCGTCGCTCACGCCATCACGTCCTTCACCCGCGACAGCCTGAGCGGCGCCTGGGCCTCGCCGCGGCAGGCGTAGTAGCACGCGTTGCAGTCGATCGGCTCGTACTTCCTGAACTCCGACCAGTGGAAGTCGTCCGGGAAGTCCGGGCAGCGGCGCACGTGGCCCATGGGGCTGACGTGGATGGTGTCGATCCCGCTGCGGCAGGGCTCCTTCATCTCGCCGCGGACGTAGCGCGGAATCTGCTCGACGTAGTAGTCCGAGTTGGTGATCAGCCCGCGCCGGCGCCGCTTGAACGCGAGGATCTCCGCCACCAGCGCGTCGATCGCGGCGACCTGCTCGTTCCGGATCAGATGCGAGCGGTTGCCGTTCTTCGAGTCGGTGTAGACGCTCAGGTTCACGCCCGCCCCCAGCTCCTCGGCGCGCCTGACGATGGGCATGATCTGGTCGAAGTTGTCGTCCTTGATCACCGTATTGAAGCGGACGTTGTCGATCCCCAGCTCGCGCATCCGCGGGACCGTCCGCATGATCTTCTCGGTGAGCCCCGGGATGCCGCGCGCCGCGTCGTGGCGGCCGTCCAGGTAGTCGAGGGAGATGTTGAACTGGTTGACGCCGGCGTTCCAGAGGGAGAGCGCGCGCTCGGGCGTCAGCATGCCGCCGTGGGTGATCAGCGTCATGTACTTGAGGCGCACCGCCCCGTCGACCGCCGCCACCAGGTCCTCGAGGTCCCGCCGGAGCGTCGGCTCGCCGCCGGTCCAGGTGACCATCATCGGGTTGAAGAAGCGCGCCGCGTCGGCGAAGCTCTGGACCTCGTGCGCCTTGGCGTCGGCGGGCGTCTTCCAGTAGTCGCAGAAGTTGCAGCGCGCGTTGCAGCGCAGCGTGACCTCGAAGTGCACGAGCACGGGCATCCGCCGCGCCTTGAGGTACGCGTACTTGGCGAGGAAGAGCGGGACGTGGTAGGGCTTGAAGCGCGCGGAAAGCATGATGGCGTCCGGAGAGGGAGGCCGGCGGCCGGAACGGTCGGCTGCAACATAACGCACTCCCGTGCCCTCGACCGTGACCTGGGAGGGTCCGCGCGTGTTCGCGCGTGCCCGGAGCGGCCGCGGGCACGCCGCCGCCGAGCGCTCAGAGCATCGGCAGGTCGATACCTTCCCGGCGCGCCGTCTCCACGGCACTCTCGTAGCCCGCGTCTGCGTGGCGCGCCACGCCGATGCCCGGGTCGTTCGTCAGCACCCGCTCCAGGCGGACCCGCATCTCGGGCGTACCGTCGGCGACGATCACCTGCCCCGCGTGCAGCGAGTTCCCGATCCCGACGCCCCCGCCGTGGTGGAAGGAGACCCACGAGGCCCCGCTGGCCACGTTGAGCAGGGCGTTGAGAATCGGCCAGTCGGCGATGGCGTCGCTGCCGTCGCGCATCCCTTCGGTCTCGCGGAAGGGCGAGGCGACGCTGCCGGTGTCGAGATGGTCGCGGCCGATCACGATCGGCGCCGAGAGCTCCCCGCTCGCGACGAGGTCGTTGAGCGCGACGCCGAACCGCGCGCGCTCGCCCTGCCCCAGCCAGCAGATGCGCGCGGGCAGCCCCTGGAAGCGTACCTTCTCGCGCGCCAGCGTGATCCACCGGCGCAGATGCGCGTCGTCGGGGAAGAGCTCCAGCACCAGCTCGTCGGTACGGGCCAGGTCGCGCTCGTCGCCCGAGAGCGCGACCCACCGGAACGGCCCCTTCCCCTCGCAGAAGAGCGGCCTGATGTACTCGGGCACGAACCCCGGAATCGCGAACGCGTCCGCGACGCCGGTGTCGAGCGCCACCGTGCGGATGTTGTTCCCGTAGTCGAACGCCACCGCGCCGCGCCGCTGCATGTCGAGCATCGCGCGCACGTGCACGGCGATCGACTCGGCGGCGGCGCGCTGGTAGGCGGCGGGGTCCCGGCGCCGCAGCTCGGCGGCGTCGCCCAGCGTCAGGCCGGCGGGAACGTAGCCGTTCAGCGTGTCGTGCGCGCTCGTCTGGTCGGTGAGCACGTCCGGCGTCCAGCCGCGGCGCACCAGCTCGGGGAGCACCTCGGCCGCGTTGCCGACGAGCCCGACCGAGAGCGCCCGCCGCGCCTCGGCCGCCTCGGCCACCCAGGCCAGCGCCTCGTCGAGGCTGCGCGTCTTGCGGTCCACGTAGCCCGTGCCGAGGCGCTTGTCGATGCGCGCCTCGTCCACGTCCACGCCGAGCAGGACCCCGCCGTTCATCGTGGCGGCCAGCGGCTGCGCGCCGCCCATGCCCCCCAGCCCCGCGGTGAGCACCGTGCGGCCGGCCAGGTCGCCGCCGAAGTGCCGGCGCGCGACCGCGCCGAACGTCTCGTAGGTGCCCTGCAGGATACCCTGGGTGCCGATGTAGATCCACGAGCCGGCGGTCATCTGCCCGTACATCGTCAGGCCGGCGCGCTCCAGCTCGCGGAACCGCTCCCAGGTGGCCCACCGCCCGACGAGGTTCGAGTTCGCGATCAGCACCCGCGGCGCGCCGGCGTGCGTGCGGAACACCGCCACCGGCTTGCCGCTCTGCACGAGCAGCGTCTCGTCGTGCTCCAGCGCTCGTAAGGCGCGCACGATGGCGTCGAACGCCGCCCAGCTCCGCGCGGCGCGCCCGGTGCCCCCGTACACCACCAGGTCGTCCGGCCGCTCGGCGACCTCGGGGTCGAGGTTGTTCATGAGCATCCGCAGCGCCGCCTCCTGCTGCCAGCCCTTGCAGGAGATGCGCGGGCCGCGAGGCGCCGAGACCGGCCGCGCGCCGGACGCCGCGCCGGCGTGTCCGCTCGCGTGCGCGGGGTCGAGCGTGCGAGTCGAGGAGCTCATGCGATACTGGGTTGCGGGTGCGACGGGACGGCGGCCGCCGCGTAGGCAAAGCGCCCCGCGGCCACGGCGTCGGCGAGACGCTGAATGTCGCCCGAGAGCACGCGGTCGGCAACGAGCGGCGGCACGAGCGCGCGCACCTCGGCGTGCGCCCGGGCCACCCCGCGGCCCGGGCGCAGCGGCGCGCGAAAATCGAGACCCTGCGCCGCGCACATCAGCTCGATCGCGAGCACGTGCTGCACGTTGCGGACGACGCGCCGGAGCTTCCACGCCGCGCCCATCGCCATCGGCACCACGTCCTCCTTGTTGCCGTCGGTCGGGATCGTGTCGACGCTCGCCGGATGCGCCAGCAGCTTGCACTCGCTCGCCAGCGCCGCGGCCGTGACCTGCGCCATCATGAAGCCCGAGTTGACGCCGGCGTCGCGCGCCAGGAACGGAGGAAGCCCGAAGTTGAGGTCCGGGTGCACCAGCCGGTCGATCCGACGCTCGGACATGGTGGCCAGATTCGTGAGCACGATCGCCAGGACGTCCAGCGCCAGCGCGCCCGCCTGCCCGTGGAAGTTGCCGCCGCTCAGGAAGGAGCCGTCCTCGAACACGAGCGGGTTGTCGGTGGCGGCGTTCAGCTCGCGCGCGATGAGTCCGCCCGCGAAGTCGATGGCGTCGCGCACCGGGCCGTGCACCTGCGGCATGCACCGCAGCGCGTACGCGTCCTGCACGCGCGGATCGCCCGAGCGGTGCGACTCGCGAATCTCGCTGTCGGCCAGCAGCTCGCGCAGCAGCGCCGCGCTCTCGACCTGCCCCGCCTGTCCGCGCGCGTCGTGGATGCGCCGGTCGAACGCCACGGGCGTCCCCATCAGCGCCTCGAGCGACGCCGCGCCCGCGGTGTGCGCGGTGAGCCAGAGCCGCTCGGCATCCGCGACCGCGAGCGCGGCGACCGCGGTGTGGGCCTGCGTGCCGTTGATGAGCGAGATCCCCTCCTTCGGCGCGAGCGTGAGCGGCGACAGTCCCGCGCGCGTCAGCATCTCGGCCGCGGGCCCCGTGCGCCCGCCCAGCTCCAGCGTCTCCTCGCCGATCATCGCCAGCGCGAGGTGGGCCAGCGGCGCCAGGTCTCCGCTCGCGCCGACGCTTCCCTGCTCGGGGACGGGCGGATGAAGCCCCGCGTTGAGCATCGCCCCCAGCAGCTCGGGGAGCTCGCCGCGAGCGCCCGAGAATCCCTTCGCCAGCACGTTGGCGCGCAGCAGCATCATCGCGCGCACCTCCCGCACCGGCATCAGCGGGCCCACGCCGGCGGCGTGGCTGCGCACGAGGTTCACCTGGAGCTCGGCCAGGCGGTCGGGCGGGATGGCGACCTCGGAGAGCTTGCCGAAGCCGGTCGTCACGCCGTAGACGACCTCGTTGCGCTGCACGATCCGCTCGACCACGGCGCGCGTGCGCCGCATGCGGTCGAGTGCCGAGTCGGCGATCACGACGCGCGCCCCCTCGTCGGCGACGGCGCAGACGTCGTCGAGCGCGAGCGAATCGCCGTCGAGCACTACTGTGCGAGTCATGGCAGGGAATGTCGGCCCGGCCACACCCCGCTTCAAGGCCTCGCCGTGCCGGTCTCCCCCATCCGGACCTGGCTCGCGCCGCGCTGCGCGGGCGGCGCCGCCCTGGAGACGTCGCGAGCGTCCGGGGCGTCGGCACCGTGCTTCGCCACGTCGGGCCGCTCGGCGTTGGCCCACCGCTCGTGGAAGCGCGCGAACGGAAGCGTGTCCACGTCCGTGAACGGCGTCAGCGCGTCCCGGGGAGCGTAATAGGACGCGTTGGGCAGCAGCGGAAGGTTCGCGCCCAGGTACTGGCCCAGGACGAGGCGCAGCACGTTCACCGGCGACATCACCGGCGGAATGGCGCGCGCGCCGCCGTCCGGGAGATAGTACGCGCCGAACGCGCCGTACCGCTCGGTGAGCTCCGCCTCGCGGAGGCTCGCCGCCGGCTGCGACGTCGTCAAGCCCGCGGGCCAGGAGCCGTGATCGCCCTGGATCAGGATGACCGGAGGCTCGGGCGACCGGCGAAGGATCTCGGTCACGAGCTGCGTGAGCTTCCCGGACGCGCAGTGTACGTGCTCCACGTACGCGCTGCCCGCGGAGTCGGGTGGCGCCGGGACTCGGCGCGCCCGGCACGAGCGGTCGAGCATGAACGGGTCGTGCGTGAGCAGCGTGTGGAGGAGCACGAACTTCGGGCCGGGCTCGCCTATCGCGCGGCGCACGTCGTCGAACTGTCGCAGCTGCACCTCGGGCCACGCCAGGCTCCGCCCGCGCATGGCGAGCACCCGCCCCGGCAGCGTGGCCTGAACGGCGGCCGCGCCGAGCGTGTGGACCCCGAACGCCGCGCGCACCCGGTCGGCGCCGCGGGGACCGAGACGCCTGAACGGCGCGTCGAGGCGGTGCGAGCCGCCGAACCCGACCGACGACTCGAGGTAGATGCTGTAGCCCGCGGCCGCCAGCGTGCGCGGGACGCGGCCGCTCTGCACCAGCCGGAAGTACACGCCGTCCTGCGAGACGCCGCGCGGGATGTTTCGCCTGATGCCGTTGACGTCGGCGACGTTGAGCAGCGAGGAAAGCGACTGCGCGGTCCAGGGGTAGTTGCTCCACACGGCGGGCAGCGCGAAGCCGAGCGCGCGAAGCGAGTCGACGAACCTGCGGTTCGACCCGCCCTTGAACGCCTCGATCGTCGGCTCGTTCGCCATGCCGTCGACGATCAGCAGCCAGATGTCCGGGCGGCGGCGCCCCTCGCCGCTCGCCAGCGGAATCGGCCGATCGAATCCGACCGCCGCCGACGCACGCTCCGCCGTCCGGTCCGCCCGCCCCTTCGCCAGCCAGAAATGCGTGGCCGCGCTGAGCAGCAGGAAGTACGCGAACAGGCCGACCGTCCGCACGACCGTCCGCGCGGGGCGCCGGCGTAGCACGAGCCACGCCGAAACGATCGCGGCGAGGGCGGCGAGCAGCGCGAGCGTCGCGCGCTGACGCATGAACGGGACGCGGTCGGCGACCATCTGCCCGCAGAACAGGAAGCCGACGATCGCGGTCGTCACCAGCGCGATGACCCCCGCCCCCGCCCTGCGGCGCAGGACGGCGAACGTGGCGGCGTAGACCGCGGCCGCCGCGGCGCCGAACGCGAGCACGACGATCGCGAGCTCGTCGAGTCCCGCGTTCAGCGGGAACTGCGATGCGAGAAAGAGTGCCGGGTACGCGGCGATGGCGACCGGAAAGGCGTACAGCCGGCGCTCGCCCATGCGTCAGCGCCCGCCGCGAGCCACCAGCGTGTACAGTACCCGCCCCGACTCAGGGAGCGCCCGCCGCTGGGCGACCTCGAAGTGGGCGCCGAAGGCGCGCTCGAAGTCTCCCTGCGAGTAGCCGTGCGGCACCTCCGGGCGGTGCGCCACCAGGCGGCGCGCCTGCGGGTCGTCCATCGGGACGAACTCCACCAGCGCCGCCCGCCCGAGCAAGGCGAAGTATTCCGCCACGCGCGGGAGGGGCACCGTGCCGCCCAGCGTTAGGTGGTGCACCAGCGCCAGCGCCAGAATCGCGTCGGCGGGGCCGCGCTCGGCCAGCGAGCTGCGCTCGCGATGCCCCCACCCCGACGCGGGCGAGGGGTTGCGGAGGTCCACGACCAGCGGCAGGATGCGCCGCTCCCCGGTCGGCCGCAGCCGGCAGTAGAGCAGCTCGACCGCGCCCGGGTCGCCGTCGAGCGCGACGACGTGGCTCCCGAGGTCGGCGGCGATCCGGCTGAACGTCCCGGTGTTCGCGCCGAGGTCGAAGGTCAGGCGCGGGCGCAGCCCGGCCAGCGCCTCGCGCACCGCGGCGGCCTTCGCCGAGAGCGCGGTGCCCGAGTAGTTGTGCGCCTGCTCGTAGTCCGCCCAGACCGTCCCCCCGGGGCTCCAGGTGAGCCCTTCGACCGTCGAGCGCAGATGCTCGGCGAGCTGGCGGAGCTGCCGGGGGCTCATGCGCCGGGCGCGCACCGAGTCCAACGCTGCGCCCGCGAAGCGCTTCTGCGCGGTGGCGTGGGCGCGCACGTGCAGCGCCAGGCCGAGGCGGAGCATGGCGCGCGCGCCCAGCACGCTGCTGGCCATGTCGAGCGGCACGCCGTCGGGGAACAGGCCGTGCAGCGCGCCCAGCCGCACGTCGCGGCGCGACATGAGCGCCAGCGGCGCCAGGAAGTGCTCGCAGAACTGCCGGTAGGCGTACCAGGGCTGCCCCTCGGCGAGCGGGGCGAAGGAGAGCGTGTCGATGAAGACGGGCCGCGCACCCACGAACTGCACGTTGTAGGCGCTGGCGTCGCGCAGCACCAGCCCGCGCGTGAGGGCGCGAAGCTGCACCTCGAGCGTCAGGAGCGCGGCATCCTTGAGCTCGGAGAAGCACCACTCGTACGGGTACGAGATGTACTCGACGACGTCGGGGCGGAGAACGCGGTAGGCGTCATCGGGGCGCGCGGCCAGGGCGACATCCGCCTCGCGGTGGGCGACCAGGAGACCGGCCTCTGCGAGCTCGGCGTACAGGCCCGACCCCTCGACCGCGTCGTACGCGTCCCGGAAGCTGTCGTTTACCTGGCGGTACAGAACGCCGTCACGTCGGAAAACGAAGCCGGCGGCGTCCCGGTAGGACGCCGCCGACACTTCGGCGCTCACTTGCCGCGCCAGCGATGCCAGATAGACGAGACGCTGCGTCGGACCTGCGAGAACGTCGCCGCGACCGCGACGACACCTGCGCCAATCACCTGCAGAAGAATGCTACCGGCTCCGGGATCGATGTACATGGCAGAAAGAACTGTAGTTACAGGTAGTCGCGCGGCGGCGAGACCCGGCCTCCGCTCAGGAATAGACGACTACTCCGATCCATGCGCTACGGACGCCCAGCCGCAGCGCGCAAACGATTCGCCGAATTCGGCAAGAACGGTGCCCGATGGTCCGCCAACGTACGGAGCGAAACATAGCGCCGCCGGCCGTCCCGCCGTCACGGCGTCCCGGCGTCCGCGGCCCGTCGACCTGCCGGTCCCACCCAGTCCCACCTAGCGAGCGCCGCCCGCCCGGCGGTAGCTCTGCTGGTCGTAGTCGAACTTGATGTCCGGCTGCGCCTTCAGCGAGATGAAGAAGTTGAAGGCGAAGTTGCCGTTCGGCGCGCGGGTGAAGGCGAAGATCGCCCGCCAGTCGTGCAGCTCGCGCTGCAGCTGCACCTGCTGGCTCGCGAAGTCCTTGGCGTGGAAGTCGTACGTCGTCGACCACTGCGCCGCCCACTTCGGCGTGATGTTGAAGCTCATCTGCGACTGCAGCGAGGTGAGCGACGGCTGCCGGAAGATCTGCGTGCCGCGGACCAGCGACGGCAGGTTGGGGTCGGCCCCGAGCAGCTGGTTCTGCTGGAAGAAGTTCGTCGGATTGAGCTGGCACTCGGCGAGCCGCGTGGGCTGCGACACCGGCACGACGTCCAGACACTGCGCGGCGTCGACCGAGAACTCCGCCAGCCCGACGATCGGACGCTGGCGGCTGGAAGTGAAAGAGAACGACGCCTGCCACCCCTGGCCGGCGGGGACGCCCAGCTGCGCCGACCGGCCGCGGCTCCCCGCGACCTGCGCCGCCGCCGCCTGACGCGCGAACGCGTCCTGCGTGGGCTCCTGCTCGACGTGCTCCAGCTCCGGCGCCGACGCCGGCACCGCGCGCCCGAAGACGCGCGTCAGCGCCGCGAAGATCCCCGAGTTGCGGTTGACGTTGAACGACGCCGACACGTTCTCGCGGAACGGCTTGAACACCGCCGTGTCGCTCGTCGGGTCGCCCTGGAACAGTGAGTAGCTCGACCGGAACGAGAACCCCGGCAGCAGCTCCGAGGACGCGTCGTAGCTGAACGTCGTCGTCGTGAAGCCGTTGCCCGTCGTGTCGGCGCGGACGAAGTCGTACGACACCGGCGAGAAGTTGAGCGAGAGCAGCTTGATCTTGCGCCCCGCGTCCGGGTTGGTGTCGCTCTTCGAGCGCAGCTTGGCCTCGATGTTCTGCGAGAGGCCGAGGGTGATCTGGTTGGACGGAAGCCCGGCGAGCGACGTGCTGCCGAGGTTCGCGGCGCGCTTGAATTTGTCGCTCACGCTCGCCGCCGGCGCGTACCCCCAGCTCAGCGTCGGCGTCAGCGCATGCCGGAAGCGCGAGACCGGGCCGAAACCCGGGAAGAGCCCGAAGATCGTGGGCGACGAGGAGAGGCTGTAGCGCAGCCGCTTGGACTGCCGCACGAAGTCGGCGCCGGAGAGCGTCGTGCGGATCATGAACGGCTCGCCCGTCACGTTCTCCACGCTCACGCTGGGCGTGAGGTTCCACGTCCCCTGGAAGAACTGGGGGAGGGCGAAGCTCGTCTGCCAGTCCACCGCCGTTCGGTAGCTGCGCGCGTAGAACCGCCGGGTCGTGAGCGGGCGCCCCGACGCGTCGAACCGCGTCGTGTCCTCGACGGTGATCGACGTCGGCGCGTCATTCTCCTGGTCCGCGATCGAGATCGAGTTGCTCCAGTCGAACTTGAAAATGCGGAGCGGGGTGCTTATCTGGATCGAGGTGTTGCGCGTGTCGGCGTTCACCGCCACGCTGTCCGGGCTGCCCGACGCCGTCGTGAAGTACCGGAACCCGCTGGCGCCGGTGACGTTCTGCCGCGTGCTGTTCGACAGCGACAGCGTCGGCGTCCAGACGAGCCAGGGCAGGACGTTGAGCGGACCCTGCGACGCGAGGTTCAGGCTCGGAAAGTTCAGGTCCACCTGCGGCCGCCCCGGGTACTGGGTGCGGTCGCCGCCGAGGCTCATCGAGAGCGGGCCGACCTGCGTCTGGTAATTGGCCTGGGAGCGGATCGTCGCCAGCACGGCGTACGGGTTCAGCGTGGTGTTCCGCTGAACGTTCGTGTTCGTGCTGTAGTTGATGTTGGACGACAAGCGGGTCCGCTGCGAGAACTCCTGCTGGTGCTGCCAGGACACGTTCGTCATCCGCTGGCCGTCGCGCACCCGCTGGTGCGACGCGGCCATGCTGCCGCTCAGGAAGCGGTCCAGCCAGCGGTAGTGCCACTCGCCGGTGTACTGGATCCACCCGGGGTCGCCTGGGGTCGCGCGCGCGCTGCTCCGCCAGTCCAGCCACGCCTGCGCGTCCATGTAGTCGTTCAGCGCGAAGTAGTAGCCCACGTTCTCGACGTGCCGGCGGTAGTTCGCGTTGTTGCGGACGATCTCGCTGAAGCCGAGGCGGGGCGAGAGGATCCCGCTGCGGCGCCCCGAGCGCATGTCCTGGAAGACGAACGGCAGCCACATCACCGGCACGTCGGCGATGTAGAGCACCGCCGGCCGCGCGACGATCAGGCGGTTCTGCACCACCTTGATCTCGCGCGCCTCGAAGTGGTAGTGCGGCGTCGAGTCCTCGCAGCTCGTGAACGTGCCGCCGCGGACGTAGAACGTGTTCCGCTTCTCGAACTTCCCGGCGCTGTCCGGGATGGCGGTCGTGTCGGTGCGCCAGGCGGCGCCGCGGTGCGCGATCACCCGCCAGTTCTGCCCGCCGCTCTCCGTGGTCGTCTCGAAGCGCCGCGTCAGGCCCCGGCGGTTCAGCAGGTCGTAGCGCAGCAGCCCGTACGCGATGAGGTCGTCCTGCCCCTGCGAGGGGTCGCGCAGCACGAGCGTGTCGCCGCGCACTTCCACGATGTCCGTCGAGTCGTTGTACAGGATCGTGTCGCCCGCCAGGATCTGGTCAGCACGGCGCACGGCGGCGCGGCGCCCTTCGAGGTAGATCGTGCGCTGGCCGGCGTCGAAGCGCACCGACTGACCCTGGTACCTCGTCGCCGAGTACCCGCGCCGCGAGAGCAGCTCCTCCATCACCGAGTCGGTGGCCGCCCACTCGATCCGGTCGCTCATCCGCTGCGCGGAGTCGCGCTGCGTGCTGTCGCGCCTGTCGCGGCGCGCCGTGTCGCCGGGCAGGCCCGCGCGCCGGACGCTGTCGGCCCTG
>DATFPD010000613.1:0-13939 GCA_035265005.1 Gemmatimonadaceae bacterium
GGCGATGCGGCCCGCGCGGTCGGCGATCATCAGATTCTGTGCGGGCGCCGCGTACGGCGCGAAGTTGGCCAGCCCCTCCTCCACCCCGTGCGCGTGGGCGAGCGCGTCGAACTCGCCGCCGACGGCGTCGCTGTCGTTCACGGTCCAGCGCTGCGACACCCACCGGCCGTCGTCGAGCCGGACCATGGGCCCGCGGTGGGTGAGGAGCAGCGTGTCGCGCGCGATCACCGCGCCCCCCGGGCCGAGGTACTCCTCGACGTGGCGCGCGAGCGGCCGCCAGTCGCCGTCCAGCCGATACCGGGTGGGGCGCACCGCGTCATCCACCGTCTCGACGTAGCGGTCGAAGACGTCGGCCTGCGTGTTCGTGAACGACCAGGCGACGTCGCGGTTGAAGCCGATCAGGATGCTCGGCGCGCCGGGGATCGTGACGCCGTAGACGTCGAGCCTTCCCGGGACGACCAGGTGCACCTCGTACCAGATGGACGGGAGGGTGAGGTCCAGGTGCGGGTCGCCGGCGAGGAGGGCGTGATGGTCGCGCGTGCGCGCGGCCGTCACCGCCCAGTTGTTGCTGCCGATCGCCACGCGCTCGGCCGGGTCGAGCGGGTCCGCCGCGCCGGCCCGCGCGCCGCCCCGCCCCAGCGCCAGGAGCGCGACGAGGCGCGACGAGTCCGGCGGCCCGGGCGGCGGCAGGCGGACGGCGTCGAAGCGCGGCGCGCGGCGCCCGTTAGGCTGGATCGGCTCCTGGATCGGGCTGTTGCGCGCGAACAGCGCGGCCGCGGCGGCGCGCCCGACGCGCGCCTCGGCGAGGGCGAGGTCCAGCTCGGCGTCGTCGAACGCGAGCGTCTGCCCCATGCGGCCGAACAGGTGGAACGACTGGAGCGGCTCCCAGCGCCGCATCGGGCGGGCGTTGACGAGGCGGTACTCGAGCGGGACGTCGGCGGCGCCGGCCGTCGCCAGGTACGCGTTCACGCCGTCGGCGTAGGCCCGCACGGCGCGCCCGTACGGCGAGTCGGGGCCGAGCGCGTCGAGCTTGCGCCGGGCGCTCCAGGCGAGCCCCAGGCGGCGCGTGTCGCGGTCGGCGTCGAGCGCGCGGGCGCCGAAGAGCCGCGTCAGCTCGCCGCCGCCCGCGCGCGCCTGGAGCTCGAGCTGGAAGAGGCGGTCGCGGGCGACGACGAAGCCCAGGGCGCGGCGCGCGTCGTCCTCGCTCGCCGCGAAGATGTGCGGGACGCCGCGCGTGTCGTAGAGCACGCGAACTTCGGCGCCGAGCCCGGGGACGTCCGCGGTCGCCCGGGCGGGCAGGTCGGCCGTGCGCGCCACCGCCCACGCGCCGCCGGCCGGATCGAGGAACGAGCCCATCGGCGGCGCGGGCCCCACCGACCGCGCGCCGGCGTAGAGGAGCGCGGCGAGACCGAGTGCGGCGAGCGCGGTGCGCATCACCTCATCGTCTCGCCAGCTCCCGCCCCAGCTTCGTCGTCTTCCCCTCGAGACCCTTGAGCAGCGCGTCGTAGGACTTCTGGAAGCTCGCCAGGCCGTCGACCAGGAGCTTGTCGGTGACGTCCTTCAGGTCGATGCCGAGCGACTTCAGCTCGGCGATGAGCTTGCGCTCCTGGTCGATGTGCGTGTCGACCGTGCGGGCCACGACGCCGTGGTCGCGGAAGGCCTCGACGGTGGCCGGCGGCATCGTGTTCACCGTGTCCGGGCCGATCAGGTCCTCGACGTACATGACGTCGCGGTAGGCCGGGTTCTTGGTGCTGGTGCTCGCCCAGAGCGGGCGCTGGACGCGGGCGCCGCGGGCGGCGAGGGCGTCCCAGCGCGGGCCGCGGAACGACTCCAGAAAGAGCTGGTAGGCGAGCTTCGCGTTGGCGATCGCCGCCTTCCCCTTGAGCCGCTGCGCGCGCTCGCGGTCCGGGCCGGCGATGGCGTCGAGCCGCTTGTCCACCTCGGAGTCGACGCGGCTGACGAAGAAGCTGGCGACCGACGAGACGTGGTCGAGCGGGTTGCCGGCGCGGGCGCGCGCCTCCAGGCCGTCGAGGTAGGCCTGGATGAACTTGCGGTGGGAGTCGATCGAGAAGAGGAGCGTGATGTTGACGTTGACGCCCTCGGCGATGAGCTGCCGCACGGCATCGACGCCGGCGTCGGTGCCGGGCACCTTCACCATCACGTTAGGCCGATCGACGGCGCGCCAGAGCCGCCGCGCCGTCTCCACCGTCGCCGCCGCGTCGTGCTCGATGCCGGGGGCGACCTCGATCGAGACGAAGCCGTCGGCGCCGCGCGTGCGGAGGAACGTGTCGCCGAAGATCTCGCACGCCGCTTGCACGTCGTCGGCGGCGACGAGCTCGAAGAGCTCGAAGGCGGTGAAGTCGCCCGACGCGCCCCCGAGCTGCTCGTCGTACGCGGTGCCCTCGGCGAGCGCCTTCTCGAAGATCGTCGGGTTCGAGGTCATGCCGGTGATGCAGTCCTCGCGGATCCGGCGCTGGAGGTCGCCGTTGCGCAGCATCGTCCGGTCGATGTAGTCGAGCCACACGCTCTGCCCCGCGTCGTGGAGCTCCTTGAGCCGATTCGTCGCCATGGTTGCCACCGCCCGATGGTGAAAGCACGCACCCGCGCCGCGCGGCGGCCGCACGACCCCCGCCGCTTCTCCGCCCGGCGCCGCCTGCTGGAACATACACCGTCTCCGTCCGGCGCGTCGAGTTGGAGCGCGCGAGGGGCCGGGGCGCCCGGGCGCCGGTGAGTCCGCCGCGGCGATGGACGCCGGGGTGGCGCACGCTGCCGCTCGGCGCGCAGCTCGCCGCGATCGTGCTGGTGCCGCTGCTCGCCTGGACGCTGTTCGCGCGGCAGCTCATCCAGCGGGAGGACCGCGCGGCCGAGCGGTCGGCTCGGGAGCAGCACCGGCTGCGCGACGCCGTGGTGCTCTCGGCGCGGCTGCTGAACGCGATGCTGAACATGGAGACCGGGCAGCGCGGCTTCGTCGCCACCGGCGACACGGCCCTTCTCCAGCCGTACGAGCGGGGGCAGCGGGAGTTCTACGCGCGCGTGGACTCGCTGGCGAGGCTCGCCGACACGGCCGACGCCGAGCTGGTGGGCCTGGTCCGATTTCTCGAGTGGCAGCTCGTGGAGTGGGACCAGCAGTCGGGGACGCCGGCGGTCCTGATGCGGCGGAGCTTCCCCGGGCCGAACCCCGACGTCTCGCGGGCGCTGCTGCCGGAGCTGCGGCGCGGCAAGCGCAGCATGGACAGCGCGCGCGTCATCCAGGCGCGCATCCGCGAGCGGATCGAGCGGCGGGAGCGAGATCTGCGCGACGCCGAGCAGGAACGGCTCGCGCTGTCGCGCCGGCGCGGCGGGGCGCTGTGGGCGGCGCTGCTGGCGCTGCTGGCGGTGGTCACGTGGAGCTCGGCCGCGCTGATCACGCGCACGGTCCGCCGCATCGGGCGCACGACGCGCGCGCTCGCCGACGGCGAGTACGGCGCCGCGGCCGAGCTGTCGGCGGTCGAGATGCAGGTGGGCGGCCGCGAGATGGCCGCGCTGGCCGCCGACTTCGGGCGGCTCGGCGTCGCGCTTCAGGAGCGCGAGCAGCTGGCGCAGAGCGAGATCCTCCAGCTCCGCGAGCTGGAGCAGCTCAAGACGGACTTCGTCTCGACGGTGAGCCACGAGCTGCGGACGCCGCTCACGTCGATCCGCGGCGCGCTGGGGCTCATCCTGGGCGGCGCCGCCGGCGCGGTCAGCGACCAGGCGCGCCCGCTGCTCCGGATCGCGCAGCAGAACACCGAGCGCCTCATCCGGCTGATCAACGACATCCTGGACATCGAGAAGATCGAGGCGGGGCAGGTGCGGCTCCGCACCGAGCGCTGCGACCTCGGCGCCATCCTCCAGAACACGCTGGCCGGCGTCTCGGCGGTGGCGCTGGAGAGCGGCGTGCGGCTGGAGCTGGACACGCGCGCGCCCGGCGCGGCGGTGGAGGGCGACCCGGACCGGCTGGTGCAGCTCTTCACGAACCTGGTGTCGAACGCGATCAAGTTCTCGCCGCGCGGCACGGCGGTGCAGGTGCGCCTGGACGAGCACGACGGCCGTGCGCGGGTGAGCGTGCGCGACCAGGGGCCGGGGATCCCGCCCGAGTTTCAGGACCGCATCTTCGGCCGCTTCCAGCAGGCCGAGCACGCGGACTCGCGGCACGGGGGCGGCACGGGGCTCGGTCTCGCGATCGCGCACGCGATCGCCGAGATGCACCGCGGGACGATCGGCTTCGAGACCGCGCCGGGCGCCGGCACGACCTTTCACGTCGAGCTCCCGCGTCAGGCGGAGCCGCTGCCGCGGCCGTCGGCGACGTTCCCGCTGGTCGACGGGCCGGGGTCGCCGGCGCCGTCCGCTCCGGGCGCGGACGGCGGCCGCCCGCGCATCCTGATCGTCGACGACGACGCCGACATGCGCAGCGTGCTGACGTCGCTCTGCGCCCCGCTCGGCGACTGCTCGAGCACCAGCTCGCCGATCGACGCCTGGGACCTCGTCCGGCGCACCCGCTACGACGCGCTGGTGATCGACCCGGACTACCCGGCCGGCGTGGGGCTGGCGTTCCTCCGCCGCCTGCGCGCCCTCGACGCCTACGCGGCCACGCCGGTGCTGGTCTTCTCCGCGCGCGAGTACGCCGCCTCCGAGCTCGCGGGCCTGACGCTCATCCCCACCCACGCCTACGTGAAGAGCCGCGACAGCGAGCAGGAGCTGGTGCTGCGGCTGCGGGCAGTGCTGGCGGCGAGAGGGGAGAGCTGATTCGCGAATCGCACTTCACCGTCCCTGAAGCGTCACCGCCGGGTCCACGCGCGCCGCGCGGCGGCTCGGGGCCAGGCAGGCGAGGAGGGCGGCGGCGAGGAGGACGGTCGGGGTGGCGATCAGCGTCGGCGGGTCCCAGCGGGAGACGCCGTAGAGGAGGCCGGCGATCGCCGGAGAGAGCAGCACCGCGGCGGCGGAGCCGAGGGCGATGCCGAGCGTCGCCAGGCGAAGGCCAGAGCGCACCACCCACCACTGCACCGCGCGCGGGTGCGCGCCGAGGGCGATGCGCAGGGCGATCTCGCGCCGGCGCTGCGAGACGCCGTAGGAGACCACGCCGTAGAGGCCGACGGCGGCCAGCGCGAGCGCGACGGCCGCGAACGCCGTCAGCGCGGCGGCGACGAAGCGGCGCGTCGCCACGCCGGCGCTCAGGATGTCGGCCAGCGTGCGCACGGCGTAGATCGGCTGGTCGGGGTCCACCGCGCGCACCTCGCGCCTGACGAGCTGGGCCACCTCGTCCGGCCGCTGCCGGGTGCGGACGAAGAGCGCGAGCATGATCGGCGAGCGCTGGAGGTACGGCAGGTAGAGCATCGGCCCCGGCGGGGCGTCCAGGCCGTCGCTGCGCACGTCGGCCGCCACGCCGACGACGGTGGCCCACGGCGCGGCGGCCGGCGCCGGCATCAGCCGCAGGCGCTTGCCGAGCGGGTCCTCGCCGGGCCAGAGCCGCTCGGCCAGGAGGCGGCTCACCACCACGACCGGCGGCGCGGCCGCGTCGTCCTGGGCGGCGAACGCGCGGCCGCGCTCCAGCCTGACGCCGAGGGTCCGGAAGTAGTCCGGGCTCACCGGCACCCACTTCGTGCGCGGGCGCTCGGACTGGCTCGCGGCCGGCACGCCCTCGGCCTCGACCGGCGCGTTGAACAGGCGCGGGCCGACCGGCAGCGTCGCCGCCGCGGCCGCCGCCTCGACGCCGGGAATGGCGCGCACGCGGCGCAGCACTTCCTCGAAGTACCGCACCCGCGCGGCGCGCGGGACGTAGCGACCGCGCTCGGGCTGGTTGGGGTACGAGACGGCGAGCTGCAGCGTCAGCAGCCCCGTGGTGCGGAAGCCGGGGTCCACGCGCTGGAGGGCCGCCGTGCTGCGCGCCAGCAGCCCCGCGCCCGCCAGCAGCACCACCGCGAGCGCGCACTGGCCGACCAGCAGCGCCGCCCGCAGCCGCGTGCCGCGCGGCCCCGTGGTGGAGCCTCGGCCGTCCTGCCGCAGCGCGTCCGAGAGCGCCGGGTCGCGCAGCGCGAGCGCGGGCGCGAGCCCGAACAGCAGCGCCGCGCCGAGCGCCGCGGCGGCGGTGAAGCCGAGCACCGCGGGGTTGACGGCGATGAGATGGGCGCGGGGCAGCCCCTCGGGCGCAAGGGCGCGGCACGCGCTCACTCCCGCCATCGTGAGCGCCACCGCCGCGACGCCGGCGGCCGCGGCCAGGACGAGGTTTTCGGCGAGCAGCTCGCGGACGAGCGCCAGCGGTGACGCGCCGATGGCCTGGCGCACGGCGAGCTCGGTGCGGCGCGCGACGGTGCGCGCGAGCTGGAGGCCGGCGACGTTCGAGCAGGCGACGACGAGCACCAGCACCACGGCCCCGAGCAGGAGCAGCAGCGGGGTGCGGGCGCGCCCCGAGAGGTCGTCGCGCAGGAGATGCGCGACGATCGACCAGTCGGCCGCGGCCGGGTAGTCGTCCGGGTGCTCCTCGCGCATCGTGCGGGCGAGGCGCGTTAGGTCGTCGCGCAGCCGCTGCGCGGAGACGCCGGGGCGGACGCGCGCCAGCACCTCGACGCCGCCGCGCGCGCCGCGCACCGGCGGCGGGAACGGCGTTCCCTTGAAGCCACCCGGATACCAGAACTCGACCGGCGTCGCCGGCAGGTCGCCCGGGTGCTCGAAGCCCGCCGGCATCACGCCGACTATCGTGTAGCTGTCCTCGTCGAGCCGGATCGTGCGGCCAATCACCCCGCGGTCGCCGCCGAAGCGCCGCTGCCAGAGCCCGTAGCTGATCACGCCGATCTCGGTGATGCCGGGATGCTCGTCCTCGGCGCGGAACGTTCGGCCGAACAGCGGCGACACGCCCATCACGTCGAAGAAGCCGCCGGAGACCGCGCGGGCGACGATCCGCTCCGGCTCGTCGACGCCGGTGAGGTTGCCGTCGATCGGCAGCACCGCGGCGACCGCCTCGAGCGTCGTGGCGCGCTCGCGGAGGTCGAAGAACTCGGGGATCGAGAGCGAGGTCGCGCCGGCGTTTCCGAGCGTGACGCTGAGGGAGACGATCCGCTCCGGGTGCGCGTACGGCAGCGGCCTGACGAGTACCGCCTCCACGAGACTGAACACCGTGCTCGTGACCGCGACGCCCGCGGCGAGCGTGAGCACGCAGACGGCGGCGTAGCCGCGCTCGCGGCGCAGCCGGCGCGCGGCACGAAGCAGGTCGGCGGCGAATCCGGGCATCGTCCCCTCTGGGTGTCGATGCGCCAGACAGTGGGCGGCGGGACCGACCGGCGGAAGAGCGTCGGGGACTCGCGGGCGCCGTCCTTACAATTTCCTGGCGAAACCCTCGTGCACGCGGTGCAGCTCGCGGCGCAGCGCCTCGACGACCTCGGGCGAGTCCGGCGCGGCGGCGAGCTGCTTCGCCAGCGCGTCGAACGCGGCGAAAGTTGGGGAACTGGCCCGTCGGCGCGGAAGTTGTTCCGGTGTCGGAGCTGCCGCGGTACCGTCGCGAATCCTTGCCACCTCCGGTGCGGTCTCGCGCATCTGGACTATCTTAACCGGCCGGCGCGTCCGCTGCCCGCCGCGATCCCCGCCATCAATGCGACTGCTCTGCGTCGACGATGAGGAGGACATCCGGACCATTCTGGGGCTCGCGCTGAACCTCGACCCCGCCTTCGACGTGGAGATCGTCTCCTCGGGGCCGGAGCTGCTGGCGCGGGCGCGCGCGGGGCGCTACGACGCCTTCGTGCTCGACGGCATGATGCCGGGGATGGACGGCTACGAGACCTGCCGGCGCCTGAAGAGCGACCCCGTTACGGCCGGGACGCCGGTGGTCTTCCTCACGGCGAAGACGCAGCGGGACGAGGTGGCGCGGGCGCTGGACCTCGGAGCGGTGGCGTGCCTCACCAAGCCCTTCGACCCGCTGACGCTGGCGGGCGACCTGCGAGCCGTCCTCGGCGGGTGACATGAGTCCATACTTCCTTCACGGCGCCACGCTCCACTCGGTGCTCGCCTCCACGTCTCCCCACGCAAGGCGAAGCGTGCCGCGCGCCGCGCCGGCGGCCGCCGGGACCAGCCAGATGGTGAAGCTCTCGATCGGCTCCGCGAGGCGCCGGGACTGCATGGCCACCCGCGCCAGGTCCTGCGACTGGTCGTAGCTCGTGCCCCACTGGCCAGTCTGCTTGTTGATGATCAACTGCCACTTTCCCTGCGACTGCATGGTCCAGAGGGTGTAGCTCCCCTTCGGTACGCGCGTCCCGCCGATGACGAGATCGACGTCGGTCGTCAGCATCGTCGCGGCGTTCGCGCCCAGGCGCCAGACGGACCCGGACGGGATCAGCCCGTCCATGACCTTCCGCCCGCGCGCGTGCGGCTGCCCGTACTCGATCGTGATGCGCCCGCCCGGCTGGCCGCCGCGGCGCAGCGAGACGGTGGTGGTGGCGCGGCCACTGGGCTCGGCGATGGCGCCGCCGGTCTGGGCGGCCGCGGTGGAGGCGAGGGCGGCGAGGAGCGCGGCGGTGAGAGTCAGGTTGCGGGCGGGCATCGCTGGTGGAGTGGGTGGCTGGCTGGAGCGCTGGGGGTGGCGTTCACCCGTTCGCCCCCGACTTCATCTCGATGTACGTGCTCGTGTCCGTCGGCTCCAGGTACGGGTCGGTCCCGTCGCACCGGAGCCAGGCGTGCGCTTCGACACTACCCTGCGGCGAGCGGCGCACGCCGATCACGACCTCCGGGTCGAGGCCGTCGCGCCGGAGCAGCGCCGCGAGCACGATCGCGCGGCGCAGGCAGGTGCGGCGCCAGATCCACGGCATCTTGTAGAGCACGTGGTCCACGCGGTCGGCGATGTCCTGCGGCGACTCGCCGGTGGGGCGGGCGCGGCGTGGGAGGCGGCGGACCGCGCCCATCACCCGCGCGCCGGAGAACAGCTCGAGCGCGAGCGGCAGCAGCAGCGAGGCCGCGACGACCTCCGCCTTGTGCCACCAGGGCGCCCGCCGTCGCGCGACCACGAGACCCGCCGAGCTCACTCTACCGACCGACGCGCCAGTCGGCGGTGAGCTCGGTCTTCTCCCACACGATCTTCAGCAGCCCGCTCGGCATCACGGGCGGCGCGCCCTGGGGCAGCACCTTCGGGACGAGATAGATCGACAGGCTCTCGACCGGGTCGGTGAGCGTGCGGACGCGCATGTCGATGCGGGCCACGTCCTGCGACTGGTCGTAGTCCGTGCCCCACTGCCCGTACTGCCGGTTCACGATCAGCTGCCAGCCGCCGCGCCGCGGCAGCGCGTACAGCGCGTAGACGCCGGGCGGGATGTACGACGCGCCGATCGTCAGGCCGACGTCCGTCGACAGGCGCGTCGGCAGGTTCGCGCCCATCCGCCAGACGGAGTCCATCGGGATCTCGTTGCCGCCGATCATCTGCCGGCCCCGCAGGTGCGGCTGGCCGTAGTCGATCTGGATCTGCGCAGGCCCGGACACGCTCGCCGTCCCCGGGAACCAGCGGTCGCCGACGTAGCGGCCGTTGAGGGCCATGCTCACCGTCGCGCGCGTGCTCGCGGCGACGCGCGGGAGCTGCGGCGGCTGTGGCTGCGGCGGCGTCTGCTGCGGCTGCTGCTGCGCGCACAGCGCGAGCGGCACGAGGGCGGCGATCACCACCGGCGCGAGTGTCCGTCGAATGAGGCTCATGGTCCAGTCGGAGGTGTGGTCCTGCCTGGCGCCCGACCGGGCGCCGCTCACGCCCCAATCTAGTCGACGGCACCTGACGTTTCACGAGTGCCAGGTCGACGAATGGAGGCTCGGTTCGGGGCGAGGGCAACGACAAGGGCAGCGGCTTCGACAGGATGAACTGCGACAGGATGAACAGGATGGTGAACAGGATGCGGGCCGCTCGGGCGGCCTCGCTTCCCGGGGCCGGCATCCTGTTCACCATCCTGTTCATCCTGTCGCAGTTCATCCTGTCGAAGCCGCTGCCGTCCCTCGGCCGTGGCCGGGTTCGACCAAGCGAAGCAGGAGTACGTGTACACCGTCAACGAGAACTTCGGCGTGCTCCAGAAGGGCGGCAGGCCATCCCAGACTCAGCTCGCCGTGCGCTACGGCTTCTGAGGCCCGCGAACCGTCAGCACGCCGGCCTTTGCCGCCGCGTCGAGCAGCGACACCACGTCCTCCAGCTTCACCGTCCCGTAGTACCACTCCCCCGCCGCCAGCTGCTCGGCGCGCAGCGCCCGGTAGATGTCGAAGTAGCTCCGCTTGCCGTCCACGAAGTTGTACGCCTCGTAGCGCATGAGGCCGTGCAGCCCGTTGCCGGCCGGGACCTGCACGCCGTCTCGCCTGGAGAAGTACGTCTCGAGCGGCATCACGTTCGACGGGATGCGCGCACGCGCGGCCTGCTCGGCGGGCGAGGGCGTGGAGCTGGCGGGCCGGCGTCCGGAGCGCGCCTCGAAGTACGCCGACAGCTCGCCGAGCATCTGCGATTCACGCGTGCGCAGCAGCGATGCGAAGCGGTCCACCGACGCGCCGGCCGTGCCACTACCGGGCGCGAAGACGCGCACCGAGGCGAGCGCGCGCGCCTCGCGCTGGAATGCCTGCTCGTGCACCGCGAGCGCGTCCGCCCACCGCGCCTCGGCGGGGCGCGTGGTGTCGTCGATCGCGCGCATGGCGACCTCGAGGTCGTTCGCCAGGCGCGCCGCGCCCTGCGCGTACACCTCGGCGGCGAAGAGCGGGACGCGGTCGGCGTCGGCGTAGGCGAGCACGTAGGCCGTGGTGCCGATGAGGAACGCGTTGCGCTGGAGCTGCGTCGCGTCCACCTGCCAGAGGTCGTCGTCCGACGAGTGGATGTACGGATCGTCCCAGTTGATCGTCGCCACCGCCGGCACGCCGATCGGGCCGTCGAGGAACGTCATGTGGTCCGAGCTGGAGAAGAACGGGACGAAGCGGGCGTTGTAACCCTGCCGGCTGCCGCGCGTGGAGTAGATGGGCCGCGTGAACGGGCGCGGGAGCCCGCCCTGGCGGCTGGAGGCGAGGAAGCCGTTGTTGGTGAGGATCAGGTAGCTCGCGATGCTGGCGAACACCGCGTCGAGGTACGAGGTGCGCGAGTGCGGCGCGAGGATGAGATGCTGCACGCGGCTGCCGAGCGCCTGATTCGCCCCCACCATGTCCTGGTGCACGTTGGCGAGGATGCGCGTCGGGACCTCCGGGTTGTCGCGGAAGTAGCGGTACTCCGACGAGATCTCGTCGGTCCACCAGAAGCGGATGTCTCGCAGCGGGCGCGGCACTTTCCCCTCGGCGATCAGCTTGTTCCAGGTGCGCGCGATCTCCAGCAGGTTCGCGCAGCCGCTCCCGTCGTCATTGGCTGAGCCCTTCTCCTCCTGGAGGTGCGCGGTGAGCACGATCGCCTGGTCGTGGTACTTGCTGCCGCGGATGACGCCCTCCACGAATCCGGTGCGCCCGGGCGCCGTGCCGATGTCGGTGTCCACGCGCGCCCTGACGACGGCGCGCCCGCCCGGCGTCTTTCGCCCGGTCATGAACCAGTCCTGCGGCGCGCCTGCGGTCCCGCCGAGCAGCCGGCGCAGCGCCTCGCCCTTCCGCGGCGGGAGCGAGAACGCGAAGGTGCCGCGCTTCCCCTCCGGCGGCGTGACGGAGACGCGCTGCCACGCGATCTGGTCCGGGAAGTCGAGCGTGCTCTTGCTCTCCGACGGCTGGTAGGAGATGACGCCGGCCGCGCCCTTCCCCCACACCGCGTTCGTGGCCGCGGTGCCCGCGCCGGCGCTCGTGAGCACGATCTTCCCCGCCACGTTCACGCCGCTCAGTGCCTCGGGTGACGCGTCTCCCACCCACACCAGCTCGGCGGTAACGTCCGCGTCGTGGCTGCCGTCGGCGAGGTACACGTTGTGGTCGCCGATGTCGCCGAGCTTCACCTCGACCGGCTCGACGAGCCACAGCTCGGCGGAGCGCGCGGTGTAGTTCGGCGCGTCCATGCGCTGCTCGACGAAGCGCACGTCCTGGAGGCCGGCGTCCTTCGCCGCCTGCTGCACGTACTCGGCGGCCTTGAAGAAGCCTTCCATGCCCGAGTCGCGGTGCCAGTGCGTGAGCCACCGGATGTGCTCGTACGCGCGGTCGCCCGAGAGCTCGTTGGACCAGATCTGGATGTCGCGGTCGGTGAGGAAGGGCGTCGTCTGGGCGGACGCGCGCGGCGCGGCGAGCGACGCGGCGGCGACGGCGACGAGGGCGGCGCGGGCGAACGCGCGAGCGTGCATGCGGGAGTCTCCGAAACGAGGCGCGCGCGTCCGGCGTCGTGCCGGAACGCGCGCGCCAATTGTCGCCCGCCTCACCCCGTCAGTGCAAGGCGCCGGTCAGTCCACTCGCAGCGCCGTGAGCGGGTCCACACGCGCGGCACGGTGCGCCGGCATCCAGCTCGCGGCCAGCGCGACCGCGAGCAGCAGCGCCGCCGCGAGCCCGAGCGCCACCGGGTCGGCGACGCCCACGCCGTACACCAGCCCGCGCATGAGCCGGCCGAGCAGGAGCGCCGCGACCGCGCCCGCCGCCGCGCCCGCGAGCACCGGGCGCATGGCGTCGCGCAGCACCATGGCCAGCACCGTGCCGCGCTGAGCTCCCAGCGCCACCCGCACGCCGATCTCGCGGGTGCGGCGCGCCACGGTGTACGAGAGCACGCCGTAGATGCCGGCGGCGGCCAGCACCAGCGCCACCGCGCCGAACGCGGCGAGCACCAGCATCACGAAGCGGCGGTCCGCCACCGACCGCCGGACGCGCTCGTCCATCGTCGTCAGCTCGACCGGGACGAGCGGATCGCGCGCACGCACCGCCGCGCGCACCGCCGGCGCCAGCGCCGCCGGCGCGCCGCTGGTGCGGATCACGATCGACATCGCGCCGGCGCGCTCGGGGCGCTGGCGGTAGGAGACGTAGACCTCCGGCGCCGGCGCGCTCTCGAGCGCGATCTGGCGCATGTCGCCGACGACGCCGACCACGGTGAGCCAGACGTCGTTGTGCGCGTCCATGCCGAGGAAGCGGATGCGCCGGCCGACCGCGTCGACGCCAGGCCAGACGCGCGCGGCGAACGCCGCGTTGACGAGCGCCGCGTGCGACGCCGCCGAGTCGTCGCGCGCCTCCAGCGGGCGCCCGCGGAGGAGCGGGACGCCGAGCGCGCGCATCAGCTCCGGGCTCACCACCCGGTAGTGCGCCTGCGCGCTCTCCTCCCGCCCCTCGACGGCGAGTCCGCCGTTGGGCCCCCAGACCAGCGGCGGCGCGTTCGTCGCGCCGGCGGCCGCCACGCCCGGCAGCGCCCGCAGCGTCGGCAGCAGCTCGTCGTAGAAGCGGCGCCGCGCCGGCCCGCCCGCATAACGGCTCGACGGCAGCACCACCCGCGCCACCAGCACGCCGCGCGGCGCGAACCCCGGGTCCTGCGACATGAGCCGCGCCAGGCTGCGGATGAGCAGCCCCGCGCCGGCGAGCAGCACGAGCGCCAGCGCCACCTCCACCCCGACCAGCGCGCCCCGCAGCCGGCCGCGCCGGTCGCCCACCGCGCCGCGGCCGCCAGCGCCGAGGGCGAGCGAGGGCGGGAGCCCCGTGCTCTGCACGGCGGGCACGACGCCCACGAGGAGCCCGGTCGCCGCCGACACGGCGAGCGCGAACAGCGCGACCTCCCACGATACGCCGATCTCCGCCACGCGCGGGATGGACGACGGCGCGAGGCGCAGTACCGCGCGCACGAGCAGCAGCGCGAGCGCGAAGCCGGCCGCGCCGCCGGCCAGGGCCAGCACGAGGCTCTCCGTGAGCAGCTGGCGCACGAGCCGCGCGCGCCCCGCGCCGAGCGCCACCCGCACCGCCAGCTCGCGCCCCCGCGTGCTCGCGCGGGCGAGCACCGCGCTCGCGATGTTCACGCACGACACGAGCAGCACGAGCGCCACCGCGCCGAGCAGCAGCTGGAGGTACA
>DATFPD010000614.1:0-5173 GCA_035265005.1 Gemmatimonadaceae bacterium
GGACGGGATTCGATAAGGCTGCGAGGTGCGAGGTGCGAGATGGGAGTCGGGCCCCGGGAGGCTATGAGCTCCCCGGGGCCCATCTCGCATCTCGCACCTCGCAGCTCGCAACGCTTCAGCATCCCTCGAGCTCGTTCGTCCTGCACACCGAACGCACCGGGCAGCGCTCGCAGCCGCGCGCGCGTGCCGTGCAGACGAGCGCGCCGAGCTCCATCAGCGCCTGGTTGTGCGTCCACGCGGCCTTGCCGGTGCGCGGGAGAATGGCTTCGGCGATCGCCCAGAGCCGCTTGCCGCCGGCGCCCGTGCGCGGGTCGATCGAGGGCTCGAAGGCGCGGCGCAGCACCCGCGCGACGTTCGTGTCCACGAGCGGCGCGCGGCGCTCGTAGGCGAAGCACGCGACGGCGCCGGCGGTGTAGGGGCCGATGCCCGGGAGGGCGCGCAGCGAGGCGGGGTCGCTCGGCAGCGTGCCCGGTCCGCCGTCGCGCGTCACGTCGCGCGCCAGGCGGTGCAGGTTGCGCGCGCGGGCGTAGTAGCCGAGCCCCTGCCACGACTCCATGACGCGCTTCGGCGTGGCGCGGGCCACGGCGTGGAGCGTGGGGTAGGTGCCCAGGAACTCGTGGTACTTGGGGACGACGCGCGAGACCTGCGTCTGCTGGAGCATCAGCTCCGAGACGAGGATGCAGTACGGGTCGCGCGTGCGGCGCCACGGCAGGTCGCGCGCGCTGCGGCGGTACCAGGCGCGCAGCAGTCGGCCGAAGCGCCGCGCCCGCGCGCGGTCCACCGCGGGCGCGGCGGGCGCGGCGGGCGACGCCGCCGTTCGGCGGCTCAACGCGGGTCCCAGCTCGCGCGGCCGGTGAACAGGCCGTCCACGAAGCCGATGCGATGCGCCAGGTAGAGCCCGAAGCAGAAGCTGAGCGCGCCGGCGGTGAAGCGGAGGTGCCGCTGGAGGCGCGCCATGCGCTCCCGCGCGAACGCCGCCGGGGCGGCGATCGTGGCGGTCACGAGCGACATGCCGGCGACGGTTCCGGCACAGAAGACGAGGAGCGCCGCCATCGCCCAGGCGGGGTCGGGGATGAGCGAGAGCACGAAGACCGACGCCGCGCCCGAGCCGGCGAGCCCGTGCACCAGCCCGACGACCAGCGGCGAGCCGATCATCGGCCGCGCCAGCGCGTCGGTGCGGGCGCCGTGCATGTTGAACACGCCGAGCGCGATCAGCATGACCGCGACCGCGAACTCCAGCGACAGCCCGACCCGCGGCGAGATGGCCACCTTGAACACGACGACCGCGCCGCCGACGGCCAGAATCGTCATGGTGTGCCCGAGCCCCCACAGCGCTCCCACCCGCGCCGCGCGCCACATCGACCGCTCGCGGCTCACGATCGTCGACACCGCCACCACGTGGTCGGCGTCGGTCGCGTGGCGCATCCCGAGCAGGAGGCTGGTGAAGAGCGTGAAGGCGAGGAGGGAGAGCATGGCGGGGGAAGATAACGGCTGATCCGTGCTGCGTGCTGCGTGCTGCGTGAAGGGGCCCCGGGAAGCCAGTAAGCGCCTCCCGGGGCCCCTTCACGCAGCACGCAGCACGCAGCACGGATCAGTATTTCGCCACCGTCGGGTCCACCTCGTCGCTCCAGGCGAGGATGCCGCCGGAGAGGTTCCAGACGCGGGTGAAGCCGGCGGCGTGGAGCTGGCGGGCGGCGCGGGCGCTGCGCGTGCCGCCCTTGCAGTGCACCACGATGTCGCGCGAGCGGTCGAGCGAGGGGAGGGCGCGGTCGAGCGTGCCGAGCGGGACGAGGCGCGCGCCGGGGATGCGGGCGATCTCCCACTCGTGCGGCTCGCGCACGTCGAGCAGCTCGAGCGCGTCGCCGCGGGCGAGGCGCTCGGCGAGCTGCTGCGGGGTGAGCTCGCCCGGGGCGCCGTCGGCCGGGTGGTCGTCGTGCGCCGCCGCGGGCTCGCCGCGCCCCGCGCCGCAGAACTCCTCGTAGTCGATCAGCTCGCGGATCTCGCGCGTGCCGCACGCCGGGCACGCGGGGTCGCGCCGCAGCTTGACCGTGCGGAAGCGCGTGTTGAGCGCGTCCACGAGCAGCAGTCGGCCGACGAGCGGCTCGCCGATGCCGAGGATGAGCTTGATCGCCTCGGTCGCCTGGATGGTGCCGACGAGGCCGGGCAGGACGCCCAGCACGCCGCCCTCGGCGCAGCTGGGGACGAGCCCCGGGGGTGGCGGCTCGCGGAAGAGGCAGCGGTAGCAGGGCCCGTCGGCCGTCGCGAAGACCGACGCCTGCCCCTCGAAGCGGAAGATGCTGCCGTAGACGTTAGGCTTCCCGAGGAGGACGCAGGCGTCGTTGACCAGGTAGCGGGTGGCGAAGTTGTCGGTGCCGTCCACCACGAGGTCGTAGTCGGCGAAGATCTCGAGCGCGTTGGCCGAGGTGAGGCGCGTCTCGTACGTCTCCAGCCGCACGTACGGGTTGAGGTTCACGATGCGGTCGCGCGCCGAGGCGAGCTTCGGGCGGCCGACGTCGCTGGTGCCGTGGAGGACCTGGCGCTGGAGGTTGGTGACGTCGACGCGGTCGAAGTCGACCAGCCCCAGCTGGCCGACGCCCGCCGCGGCCAGGTAGAGCGCCGCCGGCGAGCCGAGGCCGCCGGCGCCCACCAGGAGCACGCGCGCCTGCTTCAGGCGGCGCTGGCCGGTGACGCCGACGTCGGGGAGGATGAGGTGTCGGCTGTAGCGCAGCACCTCCTCGTTCGAGAGGGTCGGGAGCTCGGCGCCCGGGCGGGCGGGGGCCGGGGCGGGGGCCGGGGCGGCGGCGCGCTCGAGTGTGGCGCTCATCGTTCAGCCTCCCGCGACCGCGGAGACGATCGTGACCTCGTCGCCGTCGCGCACCGGCGCGTCGAAGCCGCCGAGGAAGCGCGCGTCCTCGTCGTTGAGGTAGTAGCTGATGAACGGGTACGGCGCGCCGTCGGCGCCGGTGAGGCGCGGCGCGAGCTGCGGGTAGCGCGTGGAGACGTCGGCGACGGCGGCGCGGAGGGTGGTGCCGCTCGCGTCGAGCGTGCTGCGGCCGTCGGCCAGGCGGGCGAGGACGGTCGGGAGGTTGAACGTGACGGGCATGGTCGGCTCTCCGGCTTCGAGGCTACGGTGTGCGCCAGTCGGCGCTGGTAAGCAGTTGCACTTCAGGATCTCTCGGCGAGCGCGACGACTTCGCGGAGGCGGGGGTTGATCACGGGGGCGTCGGCGAGGAAGTCGGCGCCGAGGGCCTCGACGGTCTTGAGGCCGTTGCCGGTGATGCAGAGGACGACCTCGTCGTCAGGCGTCAGGCGGCCGGCGTCGGCCAGCGCCTGGGCGGCGGCGACGGTGACGCCGCCCGCCGTCTCGGTGAAGATCCCGGCCGTCTCGGCGAGGGTGCGGATGCCGCGGACGAGCGCCGGGTCGTCGACCGCCGCGGCCCAGCCGCCGCTGTCGATGAGGGCGCGGGCGGCGGTGCGGCCGTCGGCCGGGCTGCCGATGGCGAGCGAGCGGGCGATGGTGTTCGGGATCTCCGGCTCGATGGTCCCCACGCCGCCGCGCTCGACGAGGCGGGCGATCGGGGCGCAGCCGGCCGCCTGGCCGCCGTAGAGGCGCGGCAGCGGGCCCGAGACGAGGCCGGCGTCGCGGAACTCGCCGAACCCCTTCCGCAGCTTGGTGACCAGCGAGCCGCCGGCCATCGGCGCGACGACCGCCGTCGGCAGGCGCCAGCCGAGCTGCTCGGCGATCTCGAACGCGACGGTCTTGGAGCCCTCGGCGTAGTAGGCGCGGAGGTTCACGTTCACCAGCCCCCAGCCGAAGCGGTCGGCGACCTGGGTGCAGAGGCGGTTGACGTCGTCGTAGGTGCCACGGACGCGCACCAGCCGCGCGCCGTGCACGGCGGTGGCGAGGAGCTTCCCGAGCTCGAGCTGCTCGGGGACGAAGACCCAGGCCGCGAGCCCGGCCCGGGCGGCGTGGGCGGCGACGGCGTTGGCCAGGTTGCCGGTGGACGCGCACCCCACCGTCGTTAGGCCGAGCGCGGCCGCGGCGTTGAGGGCGCAAGCCACCACGCGGTCCTTGAACGAGAGCGTCGGGTGCGACACGGCGTCGTTCTTCACCCAGGCGCGGGCGACGCCGAGCCGCCGGGCGAGCGCCGGCGCCTCGACCAGCGGCGTGAAGCCCGTGTCGGGCGACAGTTGCGGCACGCCGTCGAACGGGAGCCACTCGCGGTAGCGCCAGATGGACGGCGCGCGGAGCCCGATCAGCGTGCGGTCGGGGAGGACGCGGGCGGGGCCGGCGTCGTAGATCGGCTCCAGCGGCCCGAGGCAGTGCTCGCAGACGGCGACCGGCGCCGGCTCGAACCGCGCGCCGCAGGCGCTGCAGGCGAGCGGGAGGGGCGCCCAGGCGGCCGCGCGCGGCGGGGCGGCGGTCGGCGCCGAGAGGCGCGCGTCGAGTGAGACGGTGGGGGCGCTCACGAGCGGACCCCCCGGGATGGTGCACCAGCAGCTGCCTGACGAGGACGCATTCGTCCCTCCCGCCGCGGGCCCGCGCGACCGGCGCCGGGAAAAACAAAACGCCCCGACGCCAAAAAGCCGCGGGACGCGTGGCCTTTTAGCTGTTGATTAACGTGGCCGCAATATGCCGCAAATCGCCACGAGCTTCGGTTGTGAGCGAATGAGTACACGCGTCGAGCGCGATCCGCAAGTGGGGTAGTGGGTCAGTTTGAGGCAACGACAACTGCAACGGCAACGGCAACGGCAACGGCACCTGGACAGGATGCACAGGATGGTGAACAGGATGAGGACCGCTCGGGAGGCATCCCGGGGCCCGTCATCCTGTTCACCATCCTGTGCATCCTGTCAAAATGCCGTTGCAGTCGCCGTTGCCGTCGCGGCGGCTGCCCTCGAACTGACCCACTACCGCAAGTGGGGTGAGGTGGCGGGCAGTGGGGCGGTTCGAGAGCAACGGCAACGGCAGCGGCAGACAGGATCAACAGG
This sequence comes from Gemmatimonadaceae bacterium, assembly GCA_035265005.1. Classification (GTDB taxonomy): domain Bacteria; phylum Gemmatimonadota; class Gemmatimonadetes; order Gemmatimonadales; family Gemmatimonadaceae; genus DATFPD01. Next base: position 4,993 of record DATFPD010000614.1, read on the forward strand.
ATGGACAGGATGGTGAACAGGATGCGGGCCCCGAGATGCCCGCCTCCCGGGGCCGTCATCCTGTTCACCATCCTGTGCATCCTGTCGCCGTTCATCCTGTCAACGCCGTTGCCGTTGGACCGGTCGACATGCGCCCGCGCCCTGGCCAGCGGTGCGGCGGAACAATGCGTATCTCTCCGGA
>DATFPD010000615.1:0-16725 GCA_035265005.1 Gemmatimonadaceae bacterium
GTGGAGCACCTGACGATGCTCCGCGACCTCCAGGACGAGACGGGCGGCTTCCTGGCCTACATCCCGCTGGCCTACCACCCGGACCACAACGAGCTCGGCGCCGAGCTCGGGCGAGAGGGGACGGCCACCACGGGCTTCGACGACCTGCGCAACCTCGCCGTCGGCCGCCTCTTCCTCGACAACTTCGACCACATCAAGTCGCACTGGGTGATGGTCACGCCCTTCCTCTCGCAGGCCGCGCTGGCGTTCGGCGTCAACGACCTCGAGGGCACCGTGGTGCGGGAGAAGATCTACCACGAGGCGGGCGCGCACACGGCCCAGAGCATGTCGCTCGACGAGATCCTGCGGCTGATCCGCGGCGCGAAGAAGGTCCCGGCCGAGCGCGACTCGCTCTACAACGTGCTCCGTGTGTTCGACGGCGACGCGCCCGTCCCGGCGGCCGGGCCGGCGCCGCGGCAGCCGGCCGAGGCGGCCTAACGTGCGCGTCGGCCGCATCCCGTACATCAACTGCTACCCCGTCTACGGCGCGATCGACCGCGGCATCGTCCCCTTCGCGGGGCGGCTGGTCGACGGCGTCCCGACGGCCCTCAACGCGCTGATGGCGCGGGGCGAGCTGGACGTCAGCGTGGTCTCGGCGGTCGAGTACGCGCGCGACGCGCGCCGCTACCTCATGCTCCCGGACCTCGCCATCTCCTGCGACGGGCCGGTGCGGAGCGTGCTGCTCTTCTCGAAGGTCCCCGCCGAGGAGCTGGACGGCCGCCGCGTGGTGGTGAGCCGCAGCTCGATGACCAGCGTCGCGCTGGTCGAGCTGCTGTTCGAGAACGTGTGGCGCGCGGCCCCGGAGTTCCTCCCCGGCGACGCCGAGCCCCGCGACCTCCCGGCGCTGCTCCAGCAGCCGCACGACGGCCGCCTGGTGATCGGCGACGCGGCGCTGCTCCTCGGCCAGCGGCCGACCGACGGCGGCGCCGCGCCGTACCCGCACGTGTACGACCTCGGCGCCGAGTGGAAGCGCTGGACCGGGCTGCCGTTCGTGTTCGCGGTCTGGGTGGCGCAGCGGACCGCGCGCCTGGCGGACGCGATGGCCGTCCACGGCGCCCTCACGGCCTCGCGCGACTGGGGGCTCCGCCACCTCGACGTGCTCGCGCGCCAGGCGTCGGAGTACACCGGCGTCTCCAACGCCGCCTGCGCCGAGTACCTGTCGGGTCTCGATTACGGACTGACGTACGAACACCTCGCTGGCCTCACGGAATTCTTCAGGCGCCTCGTCCGCGCCGGCCGCGTGCCGAACGGTACGCTCGCCTTTCTCCCCGCGGCCTGACGACTCGGCCACCCGCCGAGTCCCGAGCGCCGAGTGCCGAGGCACGATTCCATGCGCGACCTTCTGGACTTCTACACCAACGCGCCGCTGCTCGAGCTGGGCGCCGAGGCCGACCGCGTCCGCCGCGAGAAGCACCCGGACGACGTCGTCACGTTCATCGTCGACCGCAACATCAACTACACAAACGTCTGCGTCGCCGACTGCGGCTTCTGCGCCTTCTACCGCCGCCCGAAGCACGGCGAGGGCTACACGCTCTCCTTCGAGCAGATCGGGCAGAAGATCGAGGAGACCAAGGCGCTGGGCGGCGTGCAGATCCTGATCCAGGGCGGGCACAACCCGTACATCCCGTTCCAGTGGTACCTGGACCTGCTGCGCTACATCAAGACGTACCACCCCATCCACATCCACGGCTTCAGCCCCAGCGAGGTCGACTTCTTCTCGAAGGTCTTCCGCATGGACGCCCTCGACGTCATCCGCGAGCTCCAGGCGGCCGGCCTCGACTCGATCCCGGGCGGCGGGGGTGAGATCCTGGTGCAGCGCGTGCGGGACATCGTGGCGCCGAAGAAGGCGGGCGCCGACCGCTGGCTCGAGATCATGGAGCTGGCGCACCAGGCGGGGATGAAGACGTCGGTGACGATGATGTACGGCCTCGGCGAGTCGCTGGCCGAGCGCATCGAGCACCTCGAGCGGGTGCGCGAGGTGCAGGCCCGCACCGGCGGCTTCACGGCGTTCATCTGCTGGCCGCTCCAGCCGGAGAACACGCCGGAGATGTCGCACATGCCGAAGACCGGCGCGGTCGAGTACCTGCGCGCGGTCGCGATGGCGCGCATCGTCCTCGACAACGTGCCCAACCTCCAGGCGAGCTGGGTCACGATGGGGCTCAAGATCGGCCAGGCGTCGCTCCGCTTCGGCTGCAACGACTTCGGCTCGCTGATGATCGAGGAGAACGTCGTCTCGGCGGCCAACACCACCCACCGCGCGACGATCGGCGAGATCGAGCGGCACATCCGGGACGCCGGGTTCACGCCGGCCCGCCGGCGGCAGGACTACTCGATCCTGGCCGCGGCACATGGCGCGGCGCATGCCGCGGCCTGACGAAGCGGCCGGACCCGCGGCCCGGTGAGCGTCCGGTTCGAGCCGGCCGCCCGGCGCTCGGTCGGGCGCGCGGTCATCCGCGCCGAGGGCGAGGGACGCGAGGACACTGACGGCCGCCACCTCGTGCTCGCGCTGCTGGAGCCGGCCGGCACCATCACCGCGCGGGCGCTCGACGCGCTCGGCGTCGACCGCGCGGCGCTGCTCCGGCTCCTGGGCGCGGGCGACGACGGCGCGCCGCTCGCCGCCGCCGACGCCAACGTGCTGCTGGAGCGCGCGAACGCGATCGCCCAGCGGCTCGGCGACCAGACCGTCACCGAGCTCTCGATCCTCCTCGCCTGCGCCGGCGACGAGTCGGGCGCGGTCGGCGACGTGCTGCGGGCCGCGGGCGTCACCCCCGAGCGGGTCGAGGCGGTGTACGCGCTGGGGCGGGCCGCCGCGCCCGCCTCGGGCGGCGGCGCCGCGACGTCCGCCCCGCCGGTCGTGGCGCGGTCGGGGATCGGCTACGACTCGCACCGGTTTGCGCCGGGAGGGCCGATGATGCTCGGCGGCGTGGCGATTCCGGGCGACGTCCACCTCGCGGGACACTCGGACGGGGACGCGGTCGCCCACGCGCTGACCGACGCCATCCTCGGGGCCGCCGGAGCCGGCGACATCGGCGAGATGTTCTCCGACCAGGACCCCGCGAACCGCGGCCGAGATTCGATCGAGATGCTCCGGGCCGCCGTCCAGCGGGTGCGCGACCTCGGCCTCGCGGTCCACCAGGTGGACGTCACCGTCGTCGCCGAGCGGCCGCGCGTCGGCCAGTACCGCGCCGCGATGCGCGACCGCCTGGCGCCCGCGCTCGGCGTTAGGCCTGAGGACGTGAGCATCAAGGGCAAGACCAACGAGGGGATGGGCTGGGTCGGCCGCGGCGAGGGGCTGGCCTGCATCGCCGTCGCCACCCTCGTGCCTCGTACGGCGGGTGCGGCCGGCTGATGCTCCAGGGCCTCCTCGACTGGCTGACGTCCCTCCCGCCCGCGGCCCTGTACCTCGCCCTCGCCGCCACGGCGGCCGCCGAAAACATCTTTCCGCCGCTGCCCGCCGACACGGTCGTCGCGTTCGGCAGCTTCATCGCCGCCCGCGGGCACGGCAGCGCGGTCGGATCCTTTCTCTCCACGTGGGTCGGCAACGTCGCGGGCGCGATGTTCATGTACGCGCTCGGACGCCGCTTCGGCGCGGAGTGGGTGCTCCGGAAGATGGCGGGCGGCGGGGCCGGGGCCGAAGCGCGGCTCCAGTCGCTGTACAGCCGGCGCGGCATCTGGGCGATCGTCATCAGCCGCTTCCTGCCGGCGGTGCGCGCGGTCGTCCCGCCCTTCGCCGGCGCCCTGCGCGTGCCCGCCTTGCGCGCCATGGTGGCAATGGCGCTCCCGTCGGGGCTCTGGTACGGGATCATCACGTACCTCGCCTTCCGCGTCGGCTCCTCGTGGGAGGAACTCTCCGCGCGGGTGGCGCACGTGGGCCGCTGGATCGGCATCGGCGCGGTCGTGCTGGTCGTGATCGCCGCGGCGGTCTTTCTGGTCCGCCGGAAGCGCGCCGCGTGAGCGCCGCGCCCGGCGCGCCGGACGACATCCCGCGCGCCTTTCTCCTGGAGCGATTCCAGGAGTTTCTGACGCTGGAGCAGGGCGCCTCGCCGCAGACCAACGAGGCGTACGGGCGCGACCTCGAGCGCTTCGCCGTCTTCGTGCGCGTGCGCGGCGCCGGGACGCCGGTGGAGGTCAGCGCGCGGACGCTTCGCGAGTACGTCTACCACCTGAAGGACCTCGGGCTCGCGCCGGCGTCGATCCGGCGAAACATCTCCGCCGTCCGCACCTACTACCGGTTCCTCCTGGGCGAAGGGCACATCGTCCGCGACCCCAGCGAGCGCCTCGACGCGCCCCGGCGCGGGCGGTCGCTCCCCGACGTCCTGACGGTGGACGAGGTCTCCCGGCTCCTGGCCTCCCCGTCGCTGGACGACCCGCTCGTCTTCCGCGACCGCGCCCTCCTGGAGCTGGGCTACGGCGCCGGGCTCCGCGTCTCCGAGTGGATCACCCTCGGGGTGCGCGACGTCCTGATGGAGGACGGCCTGGTTCGCGTCTTCGGCAAGGGCAGCAAAGAGCGGCTGGTGCCGATCGGGCGCGCTGCCATCGGCGCCGTGGCCGTCTACCTCCGCGAGATGCGCCCCCGGCTGGAGTCGGGGAAGGGGAAGGGGATCCTGCTGCTCAACGCCCGCGGCGCGCCCCTCACCCGCATGGGCGCCTGGAAGATCCTGAAGAAGCACGTCGAGCGAGCCCGAATCGAGAAGCACGTCTCGCCCCACACGCTCCGCCACTCCTTCGCCACCCACCTGCTGGAGGGCGGCGCCGACCTGCGCGCCGTGCAGGAGATGCTCGGCCACGCCGACATCTCCACGACGCAGATCTACACCCACGTCGACCGCGAGTACCTGCGCACCGTCCACAAGCAGTTCCATCCACGGGGGTAGGGTGAGCTAGATTCTGAGCACGCGCACCTCCGAACGCGCGAGCTCTCGCCCCGGCCGCCATGCTCCTCGTCATCGACAACTACGACTCGTTCACCTACAACCTGGTGCAGTACCTGGGCGAGCTGGGCGTGGAGCCCGTCGTCAGGCGGAACGACGCGATCACGGTGGAGGAGGTCGGCGAGCTGCGCCCGGACGCGATCGTCATCTCCCCCGGCCCGTGCACCCCGCGTGAGGCGGGCGTGACCGTTCCCGTGATCCAGCGCTGGGGCGCCGAGGTGCCGATTCTCGGCGTCTGCCTGGGCCACCAGGCGATCGGCGAGGCGTACGGCGGGCGGGTCGTGCGGGCCGGCCGCGTCATGCACGGGAAGACGTCCGAGGTGCTGCACGACGGAACCGGTCTGTTCGACGGGCTGCCGTCGCCGCTCCGGGTGATGCGCTACCACTCGCTGGTGATCGAGCCGGCGTCTCTCCCCGACGACCTCGCCGTCACCGCCCGTGCCTCGGACGATCGCGACGAGATCCACGCCGTGGCCCACCGCGAGCATCCGGTATGGGGCGTGCAATTTCACCCCGAGTCGATCCTGACCAACGGGGGGCGAACCATTCTGCGAAACTTTCTCGACCTGACGCGGTGACACGGTACCTGCGCCGGTCCGCGCCCATCGCGGCCGCCTGCGCGGCACTCGTCTCCGTCCTCGCCCGCCCCGCGGCGGGGCAGACGGCGCCGGCCCCCGTCGTCTCGGTGAGAGATCCCGGCCCCGGACGCACCGGCCGCATCGTTCGCTCGGCGCTCGCGGCGCCGCACGCCCTCATCCTCCCGGACTCCGCCGCTGCCCGCCTGCCCCGCGACACGGCGTATCGCACCACGGTCCTCGTGCTCGGGCGGGACGCGACCGTCGCGAGCAGCGTCCAGGGCGACGTGATCGTCGTCGGCGGCGACCTGTTTCTTCACCCCGGCGCCGCCATCGACGGGCGGGCGATCGCGATCGGCGGCGGAGTCTACAACTCGACGCTGGCCGTGGTGCGCGGGGGGCAGTTCAGCTATCGCGACCACACGTTCGACGTGGTCCGTACCGCCGGGGGCCTGCAGCTCAGCTACCGCCTCCTCGACGCACCACGCCCGCTCGGACCGTACCTGCCGCTGGTTTACGGCTTCCGCGTTCCGACCTACGACCGCGTCAACGGGCTGTCGGTTCCGTTCGGACCGGTATTCCCGTTCGACACCGCCCGCTACGAGGTCGAGCCGATCGTCACCTACCGGTCGGATCTGGGAAAGGTGGACCCCGCACTCGTCGCCACGGCGACCTTCAATCGGCTCACCCAGGCGACGCTGCGCGCCGAGCGCACGACGCTGACGAACGACGACTGGATCCGACCGGACGCCGCGAACACGATCAGCGCCTTCCTCAGCGGCGCCGACACTCGGAACTACTATCGCGCCGATCGTGTGCAGGCGCGGGGGAGCCACCGCTGGGAGCGCGCGACGTCGGCCATCGAGCCGTTCGTCGCCGTGCAGACGGAGCGTGCGTGGTCGGTGGGGCCGACCGGGCTCTCCCACAGCACCCCCTTCAGCGTGCTCGAACGCCGCGACACCATCGAGGGTATGCTGCGCCCGAACCCCCAGGGCGCGCGCGGCAACTTCTCGTCGGCGATCGTCGGCGGGGTGATGGAGTGGGAGGGGCAGGGCATCCTGTCGAATGTCGCGCTGCAGGTCGAAGTCCCGTTCGCCGTGCCGGGCAGGCAGTACTTCGTGCAGACGACGCTGGATGGTGAGATACAGTTCCCGACGTTCGGCACCCAGTCGTTCAGCTTCGCCATGCACGGGGTGTTCACCGGCGGAGAGGCGCCGCTGCAGCGCTTCGTCTACATCGGCGGCACCGGAACACTGCCCACACTGGACCTGCTGTCGCTCAGCGGCGACCAGCTCGTCTACGCGGAGTCGAATTACATCATCCCGCTCCAGCGCCCGGAGGTTCGGTTCCTCGGCGCGCCGGTCGTGACGCTCCGGCACCTGGTCGGCAGCGCCGGCGTGCATGGCATGCCGAGGCTGACCCAGAACGTCGGCATCCGGCTCGGGCTCAGCCTCCTGCGCGCCGACTTCGTGGTCGATCCCGCGACCCGGGACACGGAGTTCTCGCTCGGGTTCGCGCTCTTCCGGCGCTGATTCGCTAACCGCTTGATTCGCTCCCGCTTCCACCGTGTTTGCGTTCGCGGGGTGGCCAGAGTAGATTGCATGGCGTGAAATTTGCAAACAGGCGCGCGACCGCTTCTCGCGCATGACGACTCTCGCCGTCATTCCGGCGCGCCTCGGCGCCACGCGACTGCCGCGCAAACCGCTGCGGCTGCTGGGCGGGCTCCCCCTGGTGGTCCGCGTCTGGGAGCGAGTCGCCGGGATGAAGGTCGCCGACCGGTGCGTCGTCGCGACCGATAGCGAAGAGGTGGCCGAGGTGGCGCGCCGCGCCGGCGCCGAATGTGTCACCACCAGCGCGGCGCACCCGTCCGGCACCGACCGCGTGGCCGAAGTGGCCGAGCGCGCCGAGTACCGGGGCTACGACACGATCATCAACGTGCAGGGCGACGAGCCGTTCGTCGCGCCCGCGGCCGTCAGCGGAGCCGCCGACCTCGTGGCCGGCGGGCACTTTCCGCTGGGGACCGCGGCCGCGCCGGCGGGCGACGGCGTGCTGGGGCGGCCCCACGTGGTGAAGGTCGTTCGCGCCGACGACGGGCGCGCGCTCTACTTTTCGCGCGCCGGCATCCCGTTTCTGCGGGAGTCCGCGGATGCGCCCCTGCTGGCGGGCGTGGTCCGACAGCACATCGGGGTGTACGCCTACTCGCGCGCGGCGCTCGCGCGCTGGGTCGCGCTGCCGCAACATCCGCTGGAGCAGATCGAGCGCCTCGAGCAGCTGCGGCCCCTCGCGGCCGGCATCGCCATGGGCGTGGCCGACGTCGCCGAGGCGCCGGAGCCGGGGATCGACACCGAAGACGACCTGATTCGCGCCAACGCGCAGTGGACCAACCACATCGCGGGACGGAGCTGATGCACATGCAGAACACGGGCGGACAGCAGACGACGCGGTTCATCTTCGTGACCGGCGGGGTAGTCTCCTCGCTCGGCAAGGGCATCGCCGCGGCCTCGCTAGGCAGGCTGCTCGTCGAGCGCGGGCTCCGCGTCTCGATGATGAAGTTCGACCCGTACATCAACGTCGACCCGGGCACGATGTCGCCGTTCCAGCACGGCGAGGTCTTCGTGACCGACGACGGCGCCGAGACGGACCTCGACCTCGGCCACTACGAGCGGTTCATCGACCGGTCGCTGTCGCAGTCGAACAACGTCACGACCGGCCGCATCTACCTGAATGTCATCAACAAGGAGCGCCGCGGCGAGTTCCTCGGCTCCACGGTGCAGGTCATCCCGCACATCACCGACGAGATCAAGGCGGCGATGAAGCGCATCAGCCCCGAGAACGACGTCGTGATCGTCGAGATCGGCGGCACCGTGGGCGACATCGAGTCGCTGCCGTTCCTCGAGGCGATACGCCAGTTCCGCCAGGAGATCGGCCGCGACAACGCGATCTTCATCCATCTCACGCTGGTTCCGTACATCGCCGCCGCGCACGAGGTGAAGACCAAGCCGACGCAGCACTCGGTGCGCGACCTGATGGAGATCGGAATCCAGCCCGACATCCTCATCTGCCGCACCGAGCGCCCGCTCACCGAGGACGTCAAGCGGAAGATCGCACTCTTCTGCAACGTGGAGTTCGGCGCGGTGATCGAGAGCCGCGACGTGCCCACCATCTACCAGATCCCGCTGACCTTCCACGAGCAGGGGCTCGACGAGCGCGTGATGAGCCGCCTCAACCTGGCGGGCCGCCAGCCCGACCTCGGCGCCTGGCGCGACCTCGTGCGCAAGATCGTCGAGCCGCGCGGCCGCGTGCGGGTGGCCGTGGTCGGCAAGTACACCGACTTCGTGGACAGCTACAAGAGCGTGCAGGAAGCGCTCATCCACGGCGGCATCGCGAACGACGTCGGCGTCGACATCGCGTGGGTGTCGAGCGACATGTTCACGACGCTGGAGCGCGCGCGCGAGGTGCTCGCCAGCTACGACGGCCTCCTCGTGCCGGGCGGCTTCGGCGTGCGCGGCGTGGAAGGCATGGTCGAGGCGATCCGCGCGGCCCGCGAGACGGGGACGCCCTTCTTCGGCATCTGCCTCGGCATGCAGACGGCGATCATCGAGTTCGCGCGCAACGTGATCGGACTCTCCGACAGCCACTCGAGCGAGTTCGCCCCCGAGTGCGCGAACCCGGTCATCACGCTCATGGAGTCGCAGCAGCACGTGACGGACATGGGCGGCACGATGCGTCTGGGCGCGTACCCCTGCCGCCTCCAGCGCGGCTCCCGCGCCGCCGAGGCGTACGGGAAGCCCGAGGTGAGCGAGCGGCACCGGCACCGGTACGAGGTGTCGAACAGCTTCCGCGACGCGTTCATCTCCCACGGGCTGCGGCTGAGCGGCCTCTCGCCGGACGGCTCCCTGGTCGAGATGATCGAGCTGCCCGACCACCCGTGGTTCGTCGGCTGCCAGTTCCATCCGGAGCTCCAGTCGCGCCCCACGCGGCCGCACCCGCTGTTCGCGGGGTTCATCGCCGCCGCCCGCTCGCGCCGCGCCCACGCGACGCCGCGCCAGCAGCCGGCGCAGTTCGTCGAAGCCGCCGACTGACGTGGCGAGCTCCGTCGTCTTCTACGACGTCGGCAAGTCCGGCGGGGGCGGCGCGCCGGTCTTCCGGCGCGACGCGCTCTTCCTGATCGCGGGCCCGTGCCAGCTCGAGGGCGACGCGCTCAACATTGGCGTCGCCGAGCACCTGGCGCGCCTCGCCGAGCGGGTGCCGGGCGGCATCATCTTCAAGGCCAGCTTCGACAAGGCGAACCGCTCGAACCCCGGCGCCGCTCGCGGTCCCGGCATCGCGGCCGGACTTCAGGCGCTCGCCCGCGTTCGCGAGGCGACCGGGCTCCGCGTGCTCACGGACGTCCATCTTCCGGAGCAGTGCGCGCCCGCCGCCGAGGTCGCGGACGTTCTGCAGATCCCCGCGTTCCTCTGTCGACAGACGGATCTGCTCGAGGCGGCCGGCGCCACCGGAAAGCCGGTGAACGTGAAGAAGGGGCAGTGGATGCACCCCGAAGGGATGCGCGGCGCGGTGGACAAGGTCCGCCGCCGGCGCCCGGACGGCGCGCCCCGGGCCGATGACGTCGCCGTGACCGAGCGCGGTACGTTCTTCGGCTATGGGGACCTCGTCGTCGACATGCGCTCCTTCGCCCGCATGCGAGCGGCCTGCGACGCTCCGACCGTCTTCGACGGAACACACAGCGTTCAGCAGCCGGGTCGCGGCGCGAGCGGCGCGAGCGGTGGAGCTCGCGAGTTCATCCCGCCCCTCGCGCTGGCGGCGATGGCTGCCGGCGCGGACGGACTCTTCCTCGAGACGCACCCGGACCCGGACAACGCGCCGAGCGACGGCCCCAACATGATCCCGCTCGACCGGCTGGACGACCTCGTGCTTCGCGCGGTGGACGTGTGGGAGCGGAGCCGCCGGTGATCGACTCCGCTGCCGCGCGCCGCGTCCGCCTCGTCGGCCTGGACGTCGACGGTGTGCTCACCGACGGCGGGATCTACCTCGGCGCCGTGAATGGCGCGCCGATGGAGTTCAAGCGCTACGACATCCAGGACGGCCTCGGCATCTACTTCATGCGCGACGCCGGCATCCACCTCGCGATCGTCACCGGACGCGTCTCGGACAGCGTCCGGCTGCGCGCCGCCGAGCTGGACATCGAGGACGTGGGCCAGGACGCGTACGCGCGCAAGCTCCCCATGTTCCTGCGCATCCTGGAGAAGCGCGGGATCGCTCCCGAGGACGCGGCCTTCGTAGGCGACGATTTCCCCGACATGGGCATCCTGCGCATCGTCGGCATGCCCGTGGCCGTCGGCAACGCCGTCCCCGAGGTGCGGCGCGTCGCCAGGGTGCAGCTCACCCGGGAGGGCGGTCGCGGCGCGGTGCGCGAGTTCGCCGAGCAGCTTCTGAAGGCGCGCGGCCAGTGGGACGAGGTCTGGGAGCGCTACGTCGCCAGCCGATCCCGCGTGGACACGTTCGACCCCGACACCGCCGAGGTGCCGCGGTGACCCGGGACGACGTGATCGAGCGCGGTCGACGCGTCGTGCGGCTCGAGCGCGACGCGCTGGAGGAGGTGGAGCGCCGCGTGGGCGAGAGCTTCGCCGACGCGGTGGAGCTGATCGCGCGCTCGCGGGGCAGGGTGATCGTGACCGGGGTGGGGAAGTCGGGTCTGATCGGCCGCAAGATCGCCGCGACGCTCACGTCCACCGGCACGCCGGCGACCTTCCTCCACCCGGTGGAGAGCGTCCACGGCGACCTCGGCATCGTGGGTCCGGAGGACGTGGCGATCCTCATCTCGAAGAGCGGCGAGTCGGCGGAGCTGCTCGATCTGCTCCAGCACCTCACGCTCTTTGGCGTGCGGACCATCGCGCTCACGGGCCGCTCGGACTCCTCGCTCGCTCGACACGCGGACGTCGGCCTGGACGCCTGGGTGCGCGAGGAGGCGTGCCCGTTCGACCTGGCGCCGACCACGAGCACGACCGCCGCGCTCGCCCTGGGCGACGCACTGGCGGTCGCGCTGCTGGAGATGAAGGGATTTCGACGCGAGGACTTCGCGCGGCTGCACCCGGGCGGGTCGCTCGGTCGAAGGCTGCTCACCCGCGTGCGCGACGTGATGGTGACGGCGCCGCTGCCGCTCCTGCCGCCCTCGGCTCTCATGCGCGACGCCGTCGTCCCGCTGGCCGAGCTGCGCGGGCTCGTCATTGTCGTCGACGACGCGCGACGCCTGCTGGGCGTCCTCACGGTGGGCGACCTCGCGCGCACGATGGAGCGCGACCCCGACGCCTGGGGACTGCGCCCGGTGACCGACATCATGACGCGCCAGCCACGAGTCGCGACCGCGGACGAGCTGGCGAGCGCGGCGGTCTACGCCATGGAGCACCCGCGCGGCATCATGGCGATGCCGGTCCTCGACGACCTCGGCACGGTCGTGGGGGTAGTACATCTCCACGATCTCATGCGAGCGGGGGTGGTATGACACGGAACTGGATTCTGGCGGCACTGGCGCTCGGCGCCGCGGTCGCCGCGGGGTGCGCGGACACGTCCACGCCGCCGCCGGTCTACGGCAACCGGCCGACCGACTCGGCCGAGCAGGTGATGTTCGGAGTGCGCCACATCCTGACGGCCAAGGGCGTCCAGCAGGCCGAGCTGCTCTCGGACACCGCGCTCTTCTTCGACGAGGGCACGCGCATCGAGCTGCGGGGCGTGAAAACGACGTTCTACCGCACCACCGGCGCGAAGGACGCCGTGCTCACGTCGCGCCAGGGGAGCTACAACACTCGCGCGCAGGTGATGGAGGCGCGGGGGAACGTCGTCGTCGTGTCCGAGGACGGGCGGCGCATGACGTCGCAGCAGCTCCGCTTCAACCAGGCCGCGAACGAGATCTCGAGCGACAGCGCCTACGTCTACACGCAGGGGACGCAGCAGCAGACGGGCGTCGGCTTCCGCGCCGATCCGAACCTCACGCGCTTCAACTGCCTGAGCCGGTGCGGCGGCGTCGTCGGGCCCGTCAACGTGCCTGCTGAAGGTCCGGGCGCCACGGGCGCGGCGACTACGACCCCTCGGCGCGATTCGGCGCGCGCTCTTCGCCCGGGCAGCACGCCGGGAAGCATCCGGCTGCCGGAGGACGAGTGATCGGCGTTCGCGGATTCCGACTCGCGTCCGCGACGCTGGCGCTCGCCGCCGGGGTCGCGGGCGCGCAGACGCCGCCGGCCGCTGGCCGCCGCTGCGAGCTCGAGGTGCTCCCCGCGGGCAACGAGACCCGCATGACGGTGACGACGCTACCGAACGGCCAGCGTCAGATCTTCATGGGCCAGGGCTTCGTGGGCGTCTGCGCGGGTCAGGACATCCGCCTGCGTGCGGACAGCGCCGAGTACTACGAGTCGCAGGCCGTGCTGTACCTCATCGGCAACGTGCACTACACCGAGCCCCGCGCGAAAGTTGACTCGCGGCGCATGACGTACTTTCGAAACGACGAGCGCCTGGTCGCGGAGGGCGACGTGGTCGCCACGCTGCCGTCGGGAACGACGATGCGCGGGCCGCAAGCCGAGTATTTTCGGGCGGTGGCCAACATGCGGCCGAACGCCCGCCTGGTCACCAACGGCCGGCCGCGCTACGAGATCATCGAGACCGACAGCACGGGAAAGAAGGCACCGCCGGTCACGCTCGTCGCCAATCAGGTGATCACCGAGGCCGAGAGCGTCTTCTTCGCCAGCGGCAAGGTCGAGATCGACCGGACCGACATCTCGGCGCGAGCCGACTCCGCGACCATGGACCGCGGCACCGAGTTCGCGCGCCTCATGCGAAAGCCGTCGATCACCGGGAAGGGGGCGAAGCCGTTCACGCTGCGAGGTGGTGTGATCGACCTCTTCTCCCGCCAGCGGCAGCTCGAGCGCGTGCTCGCGAAGGGCGAGGCGAACGCCATCAGCGAGGACATGGACCTCAAGAGCGACACGATCGACCTGCGCGTCTTCAACCGGCTGCTGGAGCGCGCCTTCGCGTGGGGGAAGTCGCGCGCCCACGTGACGTCGCCGAGCCGGGACATCGTCGCCGACTCGCTGGACATCTCGATGCCCGGCCAGCGCGTCCGCGAGGTGCGGGCCCTGGGCAGCGCGTTCGCGCAGACCGATCCGGACAGCACCAAGCTTCACTCCGACGAGCGGGACTGGCTCCGCGGAGACACCATCACCGCTCAGTTCGACAGTGCCGCCGCGGCGCCGGACACTTCGCGTCGACCTAAGATCCGTGCACTCGTGGCGAACGGGCGCGCGAGTTCGCTCTACCAGGTTCCGCCCCAGGCCGGGGGCGAGCAGCGCCCCTCGATCAACTACGTGCGCGGCCGCGTCATCAACGTCGCGTTCCGGAACGAAGGCGTGGACCGCGTGACGGTTGTGGACCAGGCGGCCGGAATCTATCTCGAGGCGGCGCCGGACACGGGCGCGGCGGCGGCCGCGCGCCCGGGGAATGCGACCGGCGCCGGGGCCGCGACGTCCGACGCCCGTCCGGCCGGCGGCGCGACCACGACGACGCCCGCGAAGGCGCCGGCGGCGACCACGCCCAAGCCTACGACGCGCAAGCCGACCGCGCCCGCGACTGGAGTTCGCAAGCCGTGAGCAGCTCCGACCTGCCCCCGCGCATCCGCGCCCTGCTCGAGCAGTTCGACCCCAGCGACCGCTCGACGGCGCTGGCGCTGCACTCGTTGATGAGCGCCGCGCGGGACGACGGGACCGCCATCTTCAACGAGGTCGCGATCCGCTACCGGGATGACCACCTTCTCCTGTTCCGCGCCGAAGGACGGGACGCGGAGCGCGAGGCCGGCCGGCTCAGCCTCGACGAGGTGCGGCGGCACCTGGCCGAATCGGTCCTCCCGCGCCTCGTCAGCGACGGCGTGATCATCCTGCCACTCGAGGGTCTGAGCGACCCCGATGCTCGCATCCGCTTCACGACCGCCGTCTGGTCCCAGCTCGCCGAACAGCGTCAGGCGGTGGCGGAGGACATGCTCCGGCAGACTGGGGAGCACACGCAGATCGCCGCCGCTGCAGCAGCGGCGGCAGCGGCGGCAGCAGCGGCGGCCGCCGCCCCACCGCCGCCGCCGACGATTGCCCGCGGCATGGCGGCCATACCCGGACCCGAAGAGATCGCCGCCGCACCGCCGGCGGCGCAGGGGAACGGCAAGGGTGCGATCAGTACGCTTCGCGCCGAGGGACTCGTGAAGATGTACCGCCGCCGGCGGGTGGTAAACGACGTGGCGGTGCGGCTCCAGCAGGGCGAGATCGTCGGGCTCCTGGGCCCGAACGGGGCGGGGAAGACGACGACCTTCTACATGATGGTCGGCCTGATCGAGCCGCTCACCGGGCGCATCCTGCTGGACGACGTGGACATCACCAAGATGCCGATGTACCAGCGGGCGCGCCGCGGCATTGGGTATCTGTCGCAGGAAGCGTCGATCTTCCGGAAGCTGACGGTCGAGGAGAACATTCTCGCCATTCTGGAGACGCTGCCGCTCAGCGGCGCCGAGCGGAAGAAGCGGCTCGAGACGCTCCTCGATGAGCTGAGCATCAAGCACCTGCGGAGCAGCAAGGCGTACGCGCTCTCCGGCGGCGAGCGGCGCCGGCTCGAGATCACCCGGGCGCTCGTGACGCAGCCCAAGTTCATGATGCTCGACGAGCCCTTCGCCGGCGTGGACCCGATCGCCGTCCACGACATCCAGACGATCGTCGCGGGGCTCCGGCACCGCGGCATCGGTGTGCTCATAAGTGACCACAACGTCGAGCAAACGCTCGACATCGTCGATCGCGCATACATTATGTTTGACGGACAGGTCAAAGTGTCGGGCACCGTGCGCGAGCTCGTGTTCGACGACACCGTGGCCGACATTTATCTCGGCCCGACGCTCACCGCGCGCCTCCGCGCGCGGTTCGCCGCCACCGACGGTAGCTGAGGACTCGCGCAATGAAAGCTGGCCTGAATCAATCGACCCAGCTCAAGCAGGAGCTGAAGATCAATCCTCGCCTCTACCAGGCGATGGATCTCCTGTACATGCCGCTCCTCGACCTGCAGCAGCACTTGAAGCAGGAGCTGCTCAACAACCCCTTCCTAGAGCTCGTCGAGCCGGAGGAGGAGGACGAGGAGGAGGAGGGCACCGAGACCGAGGCGTCCGCCGAGGAGGCGGAGCGCAAGGAGGAGAACGACGAGATCGACTGGGAGGAGATCCTGCTCGACGGCTTCGACGCGGGCGGACGGCGCGAGGAGCACGAGGAGAAGGAGTACTACGAGCCGGTCACCGTCGAGACGCGCGACCTCAGTGATTACCTGATGGAGCAGGTGTCGTTGCTGGAGCTGAACCCGCGCGAGGCGCTGCTGGCGCAGGAGTTCATCGGCAACATCAACGACGACGGCTACCTGGCCTGCTCGGTCGAGGAGATCATCGAGGGCATCAACGAGATGATCGCCAAGGCCGCCGAGGAGCAGGGAACCGACGACGACGTCGAGCTGCCCGTCTACTCGCGCGAGGAGGCCGAGCGCATGCTGCAGAAGATGCAGAGCCTCGACCCGCCGGGCGTGGCGGCGCGCGACCTGCGCGAGTGCCTCATGCTCCAGCTCCGCGAGGCCGGGCTCGAGCACTCGGTGCCGTTCCGCCTCGTCCGCGACTGCTTCGAGGAGCTGATCAACCACCGCTGGAGCGAGATCTCCAAGCGGTTCGGCATCAGCCCGAGCGACGTGCAGAAGGCGGCCGACGAGATCTCGAAGCTGGAGCCGAAGCCGGGGCTCAAGTTCAGCGCCGCCAGCGACAACTACATCATCCCGGACCTGATCGTCGAGAAGATCGACGGGAAGTACCACATCTTCCTGAACGACGCGAACCTGCCGCGCCTCAAGCTGAGCCGCGCCTACCAGGAGATCGCGCGCGACAAGAAGAAGTTCGAGGGAGAGAGCAAGGAGTTCATCTCCAACAAGCTCAACTCCGCGAACTGGATGATCCAGGCGATCGAGCAGCGCCGCCAGACGATGCTGAAGGTCATGAACTACATCGTCGACCGGCAACGCGATTTCTTCGAGAAAGGGGTGCAGTACCTCAAGCCGCTGACGCTTCGCGAGGTGGCCGAGGTGATCAACATGCACGAGTCGACGGTCAGCCGCGTGACAAATGAGAAGTT
>DATFPD010000616.1:0-5058 GCA_035265005.1 Gemmatimonadaceae bacterium
CGGCGTGCCCCCGGGCCGCCAGCCCGCGCCGACCGACTGCGCGACCGCCGAGCGCAACCGCCCGTCGAACGGCCGCGTGCTCTACGGCTCCGAGCGCAACGGCTCGTACGACGACGACCGCTCGGGCAAGGGGAAGGACAAGAAGAAGCACTCCGATCGCGACGACCGCTGGGATGATCGCCGCGACGACCGCCGCGACGACCGCCGCGACGACCGCAACGATCGCGACCGCCGCGACGTCTGCCTCGACCGCGACCACAACGGCTACTGCGACACGCAGCAGGATCGCCGCAGCGACGTCTGCCTGGACCGGAACCACGACGGCCGCTGCGACACCGGCAGCACCACGACTCCGATCCCGAGCCGCACGTACCCGACGACGCTGCCCGGGATGGTGCGCACGAGCGTGCTGCGCGACCGCGCGGTGAGCGACGAGGCGTCGCGCTGGCTCGGCTTCGACTCGCGCAACGCGCAGCCGCGCTACACCGACTTCGACCGCGACGGGAACCCGGAGCGCATCACCTGGTACGACTCGGCCAACCGCGTCCTCCAGATCTGGGTCGACCGCAACGACGACGGCCGCGCGGACCGCGTCGAGGCGTACGAGAACGGCCAGCTGGTGCAGACGGTGGGGCGGTAAGTTCGGTCGAACCGAACGGCGTTGCCAGTCGAGTACGGACGACTGGCAACGCCGTTCAGGCTTTCCGCCCTCCTCTGGTCGCTGCCTCCCGGAGCGGGATGTACATTCCGGGCATGCGCCCTTCCTCCCCTTCCCGCATCCCGCTCCTCTGCCTGGCGGCGCTCGGCGCCTGCGCGAGCAATCACGCCACGCCCGACAGCGTGGACGCGCGTCAGCAGCCGCAGCAGCAGTCGCACGGCGCGATCGCGCCACCCGCCCCGCTCGCCGGCCCCGCGCCGACGCTCGTCGTCTTCATCACCGTCGACCAGCTCTCCTCCGGCTACTTCGAGCAGCTGAAGGGGCAGCTCACCGGCGGGCTCGGGCGGTTCTCGGAGCGCGGGGCGTTCTTCACGAACGCCTTCCAGGACCACGCGTTCACCGAGACGGCGCCCGGCCACGCGAGCACGATGAGCGGGCGCTTCCCGCGCAGCACGGGGATCGTGCGCAACATCGCCGGCGTGAACGACTCGACGGCGCCGCTGATCGGCGGCGGGGGCGAGGGCGCGTCGCCGCGGCGCTTCCGCGGCACCGTGCTCTACGACTGGATCCAGGCCGTGCAGCCGAACGCGCGCGCCCTGTCGGTGTCGCGCAAGGACCGCGGCGCCATCCTCCCGCTGGGGCGGGCGAAGCAGGAGATCTACTGGTACGCGCCGCTCACCGGCGAGTTCACGACGAGCGTGTACTACCGCGACACGCTCCCCGACTGGGTGCGGCGCTTCAACGGGCGGCAGCTCCCGCGCGGCATGGCGGGGCGCGCGTGGACGCTGCTCCGCCCCGAGAGCAGCTACCCGGAGCCCGACAGTGTGGCGTCGGAGAGCGGCGGGCGCGGCTACACCTTCCCGCACGTGGTGCCCGCGGACTCGGACCTCGCGGTGCAGGCGCTCCCCGAGTTCCCGTTCATGGACGAGGTCACGGCGGCGTTCGCGATCGAGGGCGTGCGCGCGCTCGGGCTCGGCGCCGGGCCGCAGACGGACGTGCTCGCCGTCTCGCTGTCGACGACCGACGCCATCGGCCACCGCTACGGCGTGATGTCCCGCGAGGCGCACGACCAGGTGCTGCGCGTCGACCGCACGATCGGGATGCTGATCGACTCGCTCTACGCGATGCGCGATTCGACGCGGATCGTCTTCGCGCTCACCGCGGACCACGGCGTGACGACGTACCTGGGCCCCAAGTTCAACGCGAAGTGGAGCGCGCGCGACTCGGCGGGCGCGGCGGTGTGGTCGCTCGTGCGCCGCGTGCAGGAGCGGCTCAACGCCCGCGGCGCCGACTGGGAGGCGGTCGACTACGAGGCGGGGATGTTCTTCGCGAACCGCGCCAAGCTGCGCCAGGACCGCGTCGACGCCGACTCGCTGCTCCGCGCCTTCGTCGCCGACGCGCGCCGCATCCCGGGCGTCCTGCGCGCCGACCTCATGGCGCAGGTCACGAAGCAGGACACCACGCGCGACGCGATCGCGCGCCGCTGGTACCACGCGATCCCGCCCGACCTGCCGGTGGGCGCGGTGGTGACGCTCGAGCCCGGCGTCTTCCCCGGCCCGGTGACGCACGCCGTGTTCTCGCACGGCACCCCGCACGACCCCGACGCGCACGTGCCGGTGATGTTCTACGGCCCGCCGTTCAGGCCCGGCCGCTACGGCGTCTTCGCGCGCGTGGTGGACATGGCGCCGACCCTCGCCGCGGTGGTCGGCGTGGCGCCCACCGAGACGCTCGACGGGCACGTGCTGCGGGAGGCGATCCGCGACGGGGTGGACGGCACGAAATGACACGATACGCGGGTACGGCGCACACCGACCGTTCGTGAGACCGCTCTAACGCGATTTGACATTTCCGCCGCTACCATCGCGCGCGCGCGGCTCTCAACTTTCCGGCGAGTGCGCATTTCGGCCTCACTGATGCCTGCGCGACATCGACGCGCGCCGCGCTTTGCTTTCTCCTCGCCCCGTTGTCCCGACGCGATCCCCGCCCGAGCGGCGGCCTGCAGCAGGCGTTCGACGAGGCGCGCTTCGGGACGGACCGCATCCTGAACCTGCGCGCGACCATGCCCACGGCGGCCGCCGCCGTGGCGCGGGCCGAGGCGTGGCTGCGCGAGCGGCAGATGGGTCGGGCGGGCGAGGTGCTCGTCATCACCGGCCGCGGGCGCGGGAGCGAGGGCGGCGTGTCGGTGGTGCGCGAGGCGGTGCTCAAGCTCCTGCACTCGCTCCGGCGCCGCAACGTCGTGCTCGACCACACCGAGCACACGGCGGGCTCGTTCGTCGTGCGGCTCGCCCCGGTGCGCGCGCTGTTCGAGGCGCCGGCGCGGGCCCGTCACCCGGCCGAGCGCCGCCCGCCGCTCGCGGACCCCGCGTCGCTCGGCGCGCTGGACCCGCACACGCGGTCGCTGCTGCGCGAGCTGTCGCTGCGCGCGCTCGCCGCGCTCGGCGTCAGCGCCCCCGCCGAGCCCTTCGTCCGCGACGAGATGGTGCGCCAGTTCGGCGCGCTGAGCGCCGGCCTGCCGGCGGACTCGGCCGACCACGAGGCCGTCCTCCAGCAGGCCCTGGAGCGGGCGATCGAGGAGTTCGATGAGGGGTAGCAAGTGACGTTAGGCATGAAGGTCGCGTGGGCGGGATCCGTGACCCGCTCCTACCCGGCCGCCTCAGTGCCCCCGGCCGCTCGCTTCCGCCTGCTGACGCGTGCAGCGCTTCTCGCCCTGCCGCTGTCGCTCGCCACCTGCCGCGATTCCGCGGGGCCCGGACGGCTGGGGCAGGTCGTGTGGCGCGTCCCGGGGCACGGCTGGGCTGTGGTACCATCCGTCGACGCGACGACGGCCTACTACGGCGGCTTCGAGCACCAGATCGTCGCAATCGAGAAGGCCACGGGCCGCGTGCGCTGGACCCGTTCGACCGGACTGCCGGGCTTGTATACGAACGGGCACAACACCGTGCTGGCGGCGAGCGTGGTCGCGGTCGGGGACGTGGACGTCTACGCCTTCGACCGCGCCACCGGCGAGCGCCGCTGGGTCTTCCGCCCCGCGAACGACGACCAGCCGGGGTACGGCTGGCTCGCCTCGGACGGCGCGACGATCTACGCCGACTCGCCCGAAGGGCGTGTCTACGCCATCGACGCGGCGACGGGCGCCCAGCGCTGGGCCACCGACCTGAGCGGCGGCCGCGCGGAGACAGGCACGCTGCACCCGACGCTGAAGGACGGCGTGGTCTACGTCGGCGTCTACCGGAACGGGTTCGACGCCACGGGCGCGCTCGTGGCCCTCGACGCGGCGACCGGAGCGGTCCGCTGGACGCACGAGTTCACCCCCGAGTTGCCCCGCCAGTACTCCCGGTGCTGGGGGGGCGCCGCGTTCCACGGCGACAAGGTCATCGTCGCCTCGGAGGACGGCCGGGTCTTCGCCCTCCGGGCGGCGACGGGCGAGGTGGCGTGGGTCGCGCCGCGAGTCCACGAGGTGCCGGGGCCGTCGCTCATCGACGCGCGCCCGCTGGCGGTCGGCGGGGATACGGCGACGGCGGCTACTGGGCCCCGCCCGCGATCGACGGCGACCGGCTCTATGCGTCGTCGGGCGACGGCTTCTACGCATTGCGGCGGCGCTGAGCCGAGCGCGCGGCGCACAGTGCGCCGATAGCGCACAGTGCGCCGATAGTGCCGCGTGCCGTGCAGACGTCGTAGTATGCGGCAGAGCATCTTCACATGCCGCCATTCGAGTCGGACGCGACACGCATGCTTCGCCGAGTCAGCCTGGTTTCACTTCTCCTTCGCTCCGCGGCCGTGCACGCACAGCAGCCTGTGGGGCCGCTCCCCGGCTACGCGTCCGCCACCGCCGCCCGCGAGCGCCAGGTCGAAGCCGCGGCCCTGGCGAGCCCGACCCCGGAGAGCGCGGCGGTGCACGCGCGCGCGCTCGCCGCCGAGCCGCACGTGGCCGGCACCGCGGCGCAGGCGCGCACGCGGGACTACGTGGTCGCGCAGATGCGGCGCTGGGGGCTCCAGACCGAGGTGCGCGCGTACGACGTCTACATGCCGCACCCGACCGGCGTGCGGGTGTGGCGCGTGGCGCCGGACACGCAGGAGATCCCGCTGTCGGAGAACCCGCCGGCGTCGCTCGGGCCCGAGGTCCCGGTGTTCAACGGCTCGGGCGCGGCGGGGGACGTCTCCGGCGAGGTCGTATACGTCGGCTGGGGGCTGGCCGAGGACTACGCGGTGCTCGACCGGATCGGCGTCAGCGTGCGCGGACGCGTGGCCCTGGCGCGCTACGGCCGGTCGTTCCGCGGGATCAAGGCGCGCGAGGCCGAGCGGCGCGGCGTGGTCGCGCTGCTCATCTACAGCGACCCGCAGGACGACGGCTACGTGCGCGGCGACGTCTACCCCGAGGGCCCCATGCGGCCGCCGCGCGG
>DATFPD010000617.1:0-6202 GCA_035265005.1 Gemmatimonadaceae bacterium
CGCGAGCTCGGGCTCAAGATCATGATCGACACCGAGGGCCCGCCCGAGTGGGTGGCGCTGCTCGCCGGCCGCTACCGCGACGTGCTGGCCCGGGTCGAGATCGAGAACGAGGTGCTGATCCCGGGGATCAAGCCGGCCGACCCCGAGCGCTGGGGGGCCCTCTACCGCGCCGCCAAGGACTCCGCGCCTAACGCCCAGGCGTTCCTCACCGCCGTCGGCAACAACGGGATGTTCGAGCGGCTGCGGCGGCTCGGCGTGCCGTTCGACCGGGTGGGGCTCCACGCCTACAAGCACGGCCCGCAGTGGAAGGAGGCCTTCGCCTCCCACATGCTCGGCGTCGCCGACTACGCGAGCACGCTCGGCAAGCAGGTCACGCTCGGCGAGTTCAACTGGAAGGAGCTGACGCGGCTCTCCCCCGAGGCGCGCGTCCCCGAGGTCGCGGCGGTCTACGAGAGCGTGTTCGGCCCGCGCGCGATCCCGGAGATCGTGATCTTCCAGCTCCAGGAGTCGCTGTCGTTCAACCCCGCGATCTCGGGCACCTACACCCGGCACTACGAGCCGCTCACCCTCGACCGCCGGCCGAAGCCGGAGGCGGCCGAGCTGCTGCGGCTGATCCGCCAGTACACGGCGCCTGACGCGGCGGCGCGCGTGCTGCGGGTGGCAGTTCCGGAGGCGACGCTCGTCGTGGGGCCCGCGACGGTTGTGCCGTTCACCGTCACCAACACGAGCGGGCGGGCGCTCACCGTGGCGCTCCGCGTGCTGGCGTTCGAGGGCGTGACGTCGCGGCTGCTCACGCCGTCGCAGGTCGCGCTGCGCGCGGGCGAGGCGCACCGGGGCCGGGCGGAGCTGCGCCTGACGAGCGGCGCGAAGCCGGGCACGTACCACCACTTCGTGCGCGCCGACGTGCAGGGCGGCGCAGGGGCGACGCCTGCGTCGCCCGCGCCGTCGGTGGGCTGGGGCGTGGCCTCCAACCCCGGCGCGCCGACGTTCGACCGCGCGCCGGTGCTCGCCGACCGGGTGCACTACCCGCAGGGCGAGGACGTGGTGACGAAGCTCGACTGGGTGCGCCGCCCGCTGGCCGTAGTCTACGGCGAGAGCGCGAGCGTGCTCGAGGTGGAGACGGCGTACCAGCTCATGAACACCCTCCAGTCGGCCACCGGGCGTCCCGTCAGGCTGTCGAGCGTGGCGGACCTGCCCGACTCGCTGCGCCGCGGCGGCACGGTGCTCGTCCTCGGCACCATGGGCACCAGCTCGCTCGTGCGGGACGGAAAGGCCGAAGCGAGCGTGCCGCCCAAGGGGCACGGCGTGATCGCCCTCCGCGTCCCGCCGATGCGCGACGGCGAGGAGGCGCGGCCGAGCGGGCAGTGGCTGATGCTCTACGGCGCCGACAAGGAGGGCGCGCAGGCCGCCGCGGTCGATCTCATCCTCCGCTACTGGAAGCACGCCAAGGACGCCACGACGCCGCTCTCGGGGATGGAGCGCGGCTCGGCGCTCGGCAATCGCGTGAAGGTCACCGTCCCGGATCCACCGTGATGTAGATGCAGCAGGGAGCCGAGTGGGTTGGATGCTGGAGCAGTGGTGGGCCCTTGATTCATCAAGGGCCCACCACCCCTCTGGCATTCCTGCTCCTGCTTCCCAGCCTATCCAGTCCTCTCTTCACCAGCCTCACCGTTTCGAGGAAGCCCATGAATGGACTCAGGTCGAAGTCTTTCGGTCTGATCGCCGCGTGTCTGCTCGGCGCCGCCGCTGGCGCCGGGGCCACGTCCAACCTTCCAGCGCAGGCCCAGACGCCGCAGCAGGTCGTCGTGCGCGGCAGCGTCGTGGACGACCGGTCGGGTGAGCCGGTCGTCGGCGCCACCGTGGCCGCCGAGGGCACCGATGCGCGCGCGGTCAGCAGCGACTCGGGCGCGTTCACGCTCGTCGTGCCGAACGCGAACGTCACGCTCGTCGTCTCGCGGATCGGCTTCGCGCAGAGCCGCCTCGCGCTCGGCGGGCGGACGACGATCACCGTGCGGCTGTCGCGCGTCGCCGTGACGCTGAGCCAGGTCGTCGTGGTCGGCTACGGCACGCAGAAGCGGAGCGACGTCACCGGGTCGGTGGCGAGCATCAGTCCCGAGCGGCTGGAGGACAAGCCGAACACCAACCTCGCGCAGGCGATCGAGGGCTCGCTCCCCGGCGTGTCGGTGACGACGACCGGCGCCGGCGCCGAGCCGAACCTGAACATCCAGATCCGCGGCCGGAAGTCGATCACCGCCAGCACCGCGCCGCTGGTCGTCGTGGACGGCATCCCGTACGCGGGGGACCTCGCCGAGATCAACCCCGGCGACATCGCGACGATCGACATCCTGAAGGACGCGTCGTCGGCGGCGATCTACGGCTCGCGCGGCTCGAACGGCGTCATCCTCGTCACGACGAAGAAGGGGACGAGTGGGAAGCCGCGCTTCTCCTACTCCGGCTACGCCGGGAGCCAGGAGGTGGCGAACGTGCCGCGGCTCATGACCGCGGACGAGTTCGCCGCGTTCAAGTGCACGCGCCTCCAGAACGACGCGCGCAACGCCAACGCCGCCGTCATCCCGACCTGCGCCCAGACGCTCACCGCCACCGAGCTGGCGCACTGGGCCACCGGCATGAACACCGACTGGGTGGGCGTCGGGACGCGCACCGGCCGCCAGCAGCAGCACGACCTCTCGGTCTCCGGCGGCAGCGACGACACCAAGTACTACATCGGCGGCTCGCTGCTCAACGTGGACGGGGTCTCGCTGAACGACGAGTTCGACCGCGTGAACGCGCGGGTGAACCTCGACCAGCGCGTGAAGTCGTGGCTGAGCCTCGGCACCAACACGCAGGCGGCGCGGACCGACCGGAGCGGCATCGCGGTCAGCTTCGGCGACGCGTTCTTCGCCAACCCGCTGCTCTCGCCGTTCGAGGCCGACGGCCGCACGGTGGACGTGAGCCCCTGGCCCGAGGACCCCAACACCCGCAACCCGCTCGAGCGCACGCTCGCCGCGGACGACGACATCAACTACCGGCTCTTCTCGAGCAACTACGTCCAGGTGAACGTCCCGAGGGTCACGGGACTGAGCTACCGTCTGAACGGCGGCTTCGACTTCGCCCCGCGCAGCCGCGGGAACTACTACGGCGTCGACACGCGCACGGGCGCCGAGGTCGGCGGGCAGGCCGCCGTCGTGGAAGCGACGCGGAACGACTGGACGCTGGAGCACCTCCTCAAGTACACCCGCGTCTTCGGCCGGCACAGCCTGGACCTGACGGGGCTCTACAGCGGCGAGCGCCGCACGGTGGAGACCGACTCGGTCTACGCGATCGGCTTCCCGAACGACGTGCTCGGCTACCGCTCGAACGTCGCGCTCTCGACGATCCGCACGCCCGACTTCGACGAGCGGCGGATGATCTCGCACATGGGCCGCCTCAACTACTCGTTCGCCGACCGCTACCTGCTCACCGTGACGGCGCGGCGGGACGGCTACTCGGGGTTCGGCGCCAACACCAAGTACGGCGTCTTCCCGTCGGTGGCGGTGGGGTGGAACCTCGGCAACGAGAGCTTCCTCCCGTTCCGGAACAGCATCAACGTCTTCAAGCTGCGCGCCTCGTACGGCGAGAACGGCAACCAGGCGGTGACCCCGTACCGCACGCTGTCGCGGCTCGACGACCGCTCGTACGTGAACGGCACCAACGCCACCCTCCCCGGCTACATCCCGACCACGCTCGGCAACCCGGACCTCGGGTGGGAGACGACGAAGTCGTTCGACTTCGGCCTCGACCTGAGCCTCTGGCGGGACCGCGTCACGGTGACGGTGGACGGCTACCGGTCGCGCACCTACGACCTGCTGCTCAACCGCTCGATCTCGTCGGTGCACGGGATCACGTCGATCACCCAGAACATCGGCCGGACGGCGAACAAGGGGATCGAGCTGCAGCTCGGCACGGTGAACCTGGACCGCGGCGGCTTCCAGTGGCGCAGCGACTTCAACGTCTCGGCGAACCGGAACCGCATCGTCGACCTCTACGGCAACGGCCAGAGCGACGTCGCCAGCGGCTGGTTCATCGGCCAGCCGATCACGGTCAACTACGAGTACAGGTTCGACGGCATCTGGCAGCTCGCCGACACGACGGCGATCAAGACCTCGGCCCAGCCGAGCGCCAAGCCGGGCGACGTGCGGGTGAAGGACATCAACGGCGACAACAAGATCGACGCGAACGACCGCGTGTTCATCGGCAGCCGCCAGCCCAAGTACATCGCGGGGCTCATGAACACGCTCAAGTACAGGCGCCTCTCGGCGAGCGCGTTCCTCTACACGGTACAGGGCGTCACCCGGCAGAACGACCTGCTGGGGACGAACCTGGTCTTCTCGGACGTCCGCCGGAACGCGCCGCTCCGCACGTACTGGACGCCGGAGAACGGGATCAACAACTACCCGCTGAACAGCGCCACCAGCAACCCGCTCGGCGTCGGCTGGTTCGAGGACGCGAGCTTCGTGCGGCTGCGCGACGTCACGGTCTCGTACGACCTGCCGCGGTCGCTGCTCGGCCGCACCGGCGGCGAGTCGCTGCGGCTGTACGTGAGCGGGCGAAACCTCTGGACCCAGACCGACTGGTCGGGGCTCGACCCCGAGCTCACCGAGCAGCGCGCGGTCCCGCTCGAGAAGGTCTTCATCGGCGGCCTGAGCCTCCGGTTCTAGTCACACCAACTGCCTACCACGGATGAACACGGACAGAAGCACGGATGAACGCGGAGTCGCGAATGCTCACGGAGCAATCCGCGTTCATCCGTGCATCTGTCCGTGTCCATCCGTGTCCGCTTCTGAGACAAACGGACCCGGTGCTCAAATGACGAACGTGCGAAACCGCAGCCGCTCGCTCGCCGCGCTCGGCTTGCTGGGGCTCTGCGCGCTGACCAGCGGCCTGTCGGCCTGCTTCGACAGCGACCTGACCGAGGTGCCGAAGAACATCATCGTCGCCGACAACCTATACACCAACCTCTCCGGCTTCGAAGCGGGGCTCAACGCGCTGTACTTCCAGGTGCGCCGCGAGCGGTTCGGCCAGGACAACAGCAACAACGGGCTGGTCCAGACCGCGATGACCGCCGGGACGGACAACGTCTACGGGATGTACGTCTCGCCGCCCGAGCGGATCTTCAACCAGTGGGTGAACTTCAACGTCCCGGCCAACGACTTCATCACGCACATCTGGAACCTGATGTACCAGACGATCAACGCCGCGAACACGATCGTCGACCGCGCCGAGAACCCGAGCGTCAGCTGGACGCCCGAGGAGAAGGCGCGGGTAGTGGGGGAGGCGCGGCTGATCCGCGCGTGGGCGTACCGGCACCTGACGTACCTCTACGGCGACGTGCCGCTCAACCTGCACGAGTCCACGGGCTCGAACATCCGCACGGACTGGGAGCGCACGCCGCGCGACTCGGTGCGCCGCGCGATCATCAACGACCTGCGCTTCGCCGAGGCGAACCTGCCGGCCACGTCGGCGAACTCGGGGAAGGTGGTGAAGGCGGTGGCGCAGCACTACCTGGCCGAGATGTACCTGGCGCTGAACAAGCCGGACTCGGCGGAGATCTGGGCGCAGGCGGTGGTCTCAAGCGGCCTGTACAAGCTGATCACCGCGCGCTACGGCGTGCGGGCCAACCAGCCGGGCGTGCCGTTCATGGACCAGTTCTACGACGGCAACGTCAACCGCGTGCAGGGGAACACCGAGGTGCTGTGGGCGCTCCAGTACGCGCAGAACGTCCTCGGCGGCGGCGCGAGCATCATGCGCCGCACCTACCTGACGCGCTACGAGGGCAACGCGGGGATGAAGATCACCGCCGAGAACGGCGGGCGCGGGATCGGGCGCCTGGCGACGACGCGCTACGCGATCAACCTGTACGAGGCGAACGACCAGCGTGGCGGGATGTACGCGATCCGCCGCTTCTACATCGTCAACAACCCGGCCACGATCGGCACGTCGGGGCGCAAGGTGGGCGACACGCTCAAGACCGTCGCCACGGCGGTCGAGCCGACGTCGGAAACCAACACGAATGGGAGCCAGACGCGCCTCTGGCCGAGCACGCGGAAGTGGGACTGGGCGGAAGGCCCGGACTCGACGGTGGCCGAGCAGTACGAGGACCAGCCGTACATCCGCTACGCGGAGACGCTGCTGCTGCTCGCCGAGGCGCAGATGAAGAACGGGA
>DATFPD010000618.1:0-19460 GCA_035265005.1 Gemmatimonadaceae bacterium
CCCGGGGCACTCCTCCGCGTCCTCCGCGTCCTCCGCGGTTCGATCTCATGACGCTACGGAACGACCGGCTCGCCATTGTCCCCGATCGGCTGGGTCGAGAGGAGGTTGACGAAGAGGCGCGCCGCGCCCGGGACGCCGGCCGGGAGCTCGCGGAAGAAGACGAGCGTCGTGTAGACGTAGACGCCGCGGCCGTAGGGGGCCACCAGCAGCGCGCCGCGGTTGGGCTGCGGCATCTCGGGGTCCTTCATGCCGAGCAGCGGCGTGTACTTCGGGTCGAAGGTGCTCGGCATGTAGGTCGCGCGCTCCTGCACCCAGCCCTGGAAGTCCGCCTGGCCGATCCGGTTCGGGTAGGTGAGCAGCGGCGCCGACGGCGCCAGGATCTCGACCGGCGCGTTCTCCAGCGTCACCCGCTCGGCGGGGCGGCCGAGGGTCATGGGGTACGGGGCGACGCCGGGGCGGGTGATCTCGTACTGCTGGTACTGCATCACCAGCGTGCCGCCGGCGCGGGCGAAGGCCAGCAGCCGCGCGTTCTGGTTCGCCAGCTCCGGGTGCGACTCGAACGCCCGCGGGCCCACGACGACCGACGTGAACCTCGACAGGTCGGTCGCACCTAACGCCGACGCCTCGACGACCGTCACCGGGACGCCGAGCTGCTGGAGCATCGGCGGGATGTTGTCGCCCACGCCGGGGACGTAGGCCACGTTCAGCTTCGCCGGCAGCTTCACGTCTACCGCCTGGATGGCCACCGCGGCCTCGTGGTAGAGCCGCTGCGGGCGGATGTGCTCGTACTCGATTGGCGTGTAGCCCGCCGTGAACGTCTCCCCGCCGCTGGTCGCCACGGCGCGGATCGTGTCCCGCCCCGGCGACAGGCGGCCGCGGACGTAAAAGGTGATCGACTGCGTCCCGCCGGCCGGGAGCGCCGCCACCCGCTCGGCGCTGTCGGCCGAGAGGCCGCGCGGCAGCCGCAGCGAGACGCGCACGTCGCGCGGCGTGGTGAAGGCCGAGGTCAGCGTGACGCGCAGCGGGCGGTTGTAGGCCGCGTTGGCCGGCGCGTACTCGATGTTGCGGTCCAGCGTCAGCACGATTCCTGGAACCACGGCCAGCGGGCGCTGAATTTCGCCGCGCACGGGGTCGGCGAACCGGTTGACGACCGGGACGGGCACCTTCACCCGCGTGCCGGCCACGGAGAGCGTTACCTGCGCGTCCTCGCCGACCGATCGCCGATCCTCGGACAGCGTGTCGATCGGCACGGCGAAGAGGTCGCCGCGGCGCTCGCGCACCAGCCACCAGGGGCGCGAGAGACTCGTAAACAAGATGTACTGCCCGCCGCGGAATGAGCTGTCGGGAGGAATCACCCTCTCGTGCAACCAATTGGAGCCCTGTCCCGAGACCGGGAACCATACGCTCTGGAGGGCGACACGCTCGCGCCCGCGGTTGTACAGCGCGACATCGACCCTCACGCTGTCCAGACTGCCGGCCATGCCGCCGTACACGCGCGGCGACGTCTGCGCGACGCTGGCGCGCTCCGCGGTGACTTCGATCGCCACGCCGGCGGCGGTGAGCAGGGCTCGGGCGATGCGGCTTTGTGCGACTTCCCAGCTCCGCTCGAGGTCCAGTCGCCTCGGGCCGGCCGTGCCGACGCCGACGCGATCCAGCAGCGCCTTGACGCGCGTCAGCGGTACGACCGTCGCGCCGGGATCGTAGATGTCCAATGACTGCCGTACCGCGGCGATCGTCGCCGGGAGCGACTCGATCGCGGCTCGCGCTTCCGCGGAGCTGGCGGACTGCCTGAACCTCGCCCACGTCGTGTCGACCCCCTCGAAGATCGACGTCTCGCGCTCGGCCGGCGTGCCCTCGTTCACGCGCGTCGCCTCGCGCCTGACGCTGCCGACGATCGCGCCCTTCCGCTCCAGGCTCCCGAACCCCTGGCTCTTGTGCTGGCTGCGGCTCTCGCCGGCGATCTCGGCGTAGCTGCGCCCCCGCAGCGGGCTGTACTCGCCGGCGTTGTAGAGATAGGTGGCGCCTCGGTTGGCACGGTAGCTCGTGCCGCGGTAGAACTTCGGCACCGCCCACGCCGCGCCGTACTTCGCCGCCGGGAAGCGCACCGTGTCCGCCGAGACGTCGTACGCCTCGCGCGCCAGAATGCCGGACACCTGGTGGTGGCCGTGGCCGTCGTCAGGCGTGCCGCTGAAGATCGCGACGATCACGTGCGGCCGGAACGCGCGGACCACGGTCACCACGTCTCCCAGCACCGAGTCGCGCGGCCAGTGCTGGAACGTCTCCTCGGCGCTCTTCGAGAAGCCGAAGTCGTAGGCCCGGGTGAAGAACTGCCGAGCGCCGTCGATCCGCCGGGCCGCCAGCAGCTCCTCGGTGCGGATCACGCCCAGCGCCTCGCCCAGCTCGTTGCCGATCAGGTTCTGCCCGCCGTCGCCGCGGGTGAGCGAGAGGTACGCCGTCTCCACGTGCCGCCCGCGCGCCAGCCAGGCGATGAGCCGCGTGTCCTCGTCGTCCGGGTGCGCGGCGATGACGAGCACGCGCGCGCTGACGCCGAGCCCCTGCACCAGCTCGGCCAGGTCGGCAGCGCCCTGGGCGGGGAGGGGAGACGGTCGAGTGGCGCCGAGCGCCAGCAGCGCGACGGCGAGAAGAGCGTGCGTGACTGAGCGAGACAAGCCGTTTCCGGAGCTAGGGTCCGATACCGGTCACAATGTGACGGTAAGCGGGCGCACCACTAGAGGCGAGGGTTCGGTTTGCGGTTCCCTGACGGCAATCGAGCCGCGGGGGGCGCGGAGGACTGCCTGAGTCAGCAGTCCTCCGCGCCCCCCGCGGCCTCCGCGGCTCGATTGCCGTCAGTCGCCCTGAGCGGCCGCCTTCCTCGGCGCCCCGCCCTTCGGGCCGGACGGGACGGCGAGCACCTCGTCCACGATCCGCTTCTGCTCCACCTTGTGCGTCGCCTCGTAGCCCTCGGCGGGGCTGGCGCGCTCCGGGCGGCCGACGTAGCGGATGGGGAGCGCGTTGCCGGTGGAGACGCGGAGCCGCGGCGCGGCGTGGCTCCAGGCGCCCATGTTCTGCGGCTCCTCCTGCGCCCACACCACTTCCTCGACCGCCGGGTAGAGGTTGAGCACCCGCTCGATCTCGGCGCGCGGCCACGGGTACAGCTCGTCCACCCGCACCAGCGCGGCGCGCGACGCCTGCTCCGCGTCCGCCTTCGCGCGGGCGTCCTCGAGGTCGTAGTACATCTTCGCCGTGCAGAACACCACGCGGCGCACCGCGTCGCGCCGCTGCGAGGCGGACGGGTCGTCGACCACCGGCTGGAAGGTGCCGCCGCTCAGGTCGGCGAGCACCGACGACGCCTCCTTCAGGCGCAGCAGGCTCTTGGGCTGCATCAGCACCAGCGGGCGCTGGTGGTCGCGCGTCGCCTGACGACGGAGGATGTGGAAGTATTGCGCCGGCGTGGACGGGTAGGCCACCACCATGTTCCCCTCGGCGCACATCTGGAGGAACCGCTCCAGCCGCGCCGAGGAGTGCTCCGGGCCCTGCCCCTCGTAGCCGTGCGGCAGGAGCAGCACCAGCCCCGAGTCCTGCCCCCACTTCGCCCGGTCGGCAGAGAGGAACTGGTCGACGATCGGCTGCGCGACGTTGTGGAAGTCCCCGAACTGCGCCTCCCACAGCACCAGCGCGTCGGGCGCGGCCACGCTGTAGCCGTACTCGAAGCCCATCACCGCGGTCTCCGAGAGCGGGCTGTTGTAGATCTCGAACGCCCCCTTCGCGTCGGGGAGGTTCTGGAGCGGGACGAAGCGCTCCCCCGTCTCCTGGTCGCGCAGCACCGCCTGACGATGGGAGAAGGTGCCGCGCTCCACGTCCTGCCCGGTGAGGCGCACCGACTCCCCCTCGACGAGCAGCGAGGCGAAGGCCAGCGCCTCGGCGTGCCCCCAGTCGATCCCGGTCGCGTTCTTGTCGGCCAGCAGCTCCTCGCGCGAGCGCAGCTGGAGGGCGGCGCGGCGGCGCTCCAGCGTGCGGGCCAGCCGCTGGTTCACCTTGAGCGACGGCGGCCAGGCGAGCAGCCGCTCGTTGAGCGCGGCCAGCGTCTCGGCCGGCACGGCGGTCTGCACCTGCGGCGGCGGCGGCGCCGGCGGCCCCTCGGGTGACTCGTCGGCCTCGGCGTGCGCGGCGGCGTGCATGTCGTCGAGCACCTTCTGCAGCCGCTCGGCCACCGCGCGCTCGGCGCCCTGCACGTCGGCCTCGGTGGCGACGCCCTCCTGCACCAGGCGCGCGCCCCAGACCTCGCGCGGCGTCGGGTGCGCCTTGATCTTCTGGTAGAGCGTGGGCTGGGTGAACGCCGGCTCGTCGGTCTCGTTGTGGCCGTGCCGCCGGTAGCCCACGAGGTCGATCAGAAAGTCCTTCTTGAACGCGTTGCGGTAGGCGATCGCGATCCGCACCGCGGCGACGCAGGCCTCGGCGTCGTCGCCGTTGACGTGCACGATCGGCACGTCGAAGCCCTTCGCCAGGTCGCTCGCGTAGTGCGTCGAGCGCCCGTCGTTCGGGTCGGTGGTGAAGCCGACCTGGTTGTTGGCGATGATGTGCAGCGTCCCGCCCACCGCGTAGCCGCGCAGCCGCGACATGTTGAACGTCTCGGCCACCACGCCCTCGCCGATGAACGCGGCGTCGCCGTGCACCGCCACCGTCAGCACCGTGCGGTCGTCGCGCTCCCGCGGCTTGTCCGCGATGCGCTGGTGCGCGCGCGCCACCCCGGCGATCACCGGGTCCACGAACTCGAGGTGGCTGGGGTTCGGGACCAGCAGCAGCTCGACCGTCCCGGCGCCCTCTACCTCGCGGCGGCCGCGGAAGCCCATGTGGTACTTCACGTCGCCGGTGTCGCTCTCGGCGTTCGTGTCGGCGTGGTGCCCCTCGAACTCGGCGAACAGCGTCGCGTACGGCTTCCCCATCACGTGCGTCAGCACGTTGAGCCGGCCGCGGTGCGCCATCCCGACCACCACCTCGCGCGCGCCGGAGCGCGCCGACTCCTCGATCGCCGCGTCGAGCATCGGCACCAGCGCGTCGGTGCCCTCGATCGAGAAGCGCTTCTTCCCCTGGAACGCGCGGCCCAGGAAGCGCTCGAGCCCGTCCACCTCGCTCAGCCGCTGGAGCACCCACCGCTTCTCGTCAGGCGTCAGCGGACGCGTCAGCTCCTCGGCGCGCAGCATCTGGCGGAACCACTGCCGCTCCTTCTCCTGCGGCAGGTGCGCGAACTCGAGCCCGAAGCGCCCGATGTAGCGGCGGTGCAGCATGCGGACCACGTCGGCCGCGGTCGTGAAGCGCGCGTCGAAGCCGAGCGCCGCCGCGGGGACCTGATCGAGGTCCGCCTCGGTTATCCCGTGGAACTCCGGCGTCAGCTCCTGCGCCCCCAGCGGCGGCGAGCCGAGCGGGTCCAGCTGCACCGCCAGATGCCCGAACAGCCGGATCGCGTGCACCAGCGCGGCCGCCCCGGCGCTCTTGCGAAGCAGCTCGGGGTCGGACTGCTGCTGCTGTCCAGCCGGCTGCACGACACCGCCCAGCCCTTCGGCCATCCGGAAGAACTGGCGCCACGACTCCTCGACCGAGGTCGGATCGCGGCGATAGGACTCGTACACCTCGGCGATGTACGCGTCGTTGAAGACGGAGGTGATCGGAGAGTAGGCCATGCCGTGAAATATAAGGGGCGGGGATGGAGGCGTGATTCGCGAGGGGCCCCGGGACGCCACTACCTGGCGTCCCGGGGCCCCTCGCGAATCACGAACCGCGCATCGCGAATCGCCTATCTCCGCGCCTCGTACCTCTCCGGCAGTACCAGCGTGAACACCGACCCCTGCCCGCGCTCCGAGAGGAGCTCGATGTGTCCGCCGAGGAGGTCGGCGAGTCGGCGGGAGATGTAGAGGCCGAGGCCGGTGCCGCTGTGGCGGCGGGTGAGGCCGACGTCGAGCTGGACGAAGGGCTGGAAGAGGCGCTGCTGGTCGTCCGGCGCGATGCCGATGCCGCTGTCGCTGACCTGGAAGCGGACGAGCGAGCGCTCGTCGTCGGCCTCGAGCGTGAGGCGGACGGTGCCGCGGTCGGTGAACTTGACGGCGTTGCCGCCGAGGTTCACGAGGATCTGTCGCAGCTTGTCGGGGTCGGTGCGGATCGTCGGGGCGCGCCCCGGGACGTCGATCTCGAACACGATGCCCTTCTGTCGCGCCAGCGGCTCGATGACGGCGCCCATATCGTAGAGCACCTCGCCCGCGGAGACCTCGGTGGGGCGCACGATCTCGCGGCCGGCCTCGAGGTTCGCGTAGCTCAGGATCTCGTCGATCATCGCCGTGAGGTGGTGCGTCACGGCCCGCATGCGCTCGATGACGTCGTGCTGCTGCTGCGACATCGGCCCGAGGATCTCATCCGCCAGCAGCTCGCCGTAGCCGGTGAGCGCGGTGAGCGGGGTGCGCAGCTCGTGCGAGACGGTCGCCAGGAAGTTCGCCTTCGCCTGGTTGGCGGCGCGCGCCTCCTCGAACAGCCGCGCCTTCCAGAGCGCGAGCGAGGCGTGGTCGGCGACGACGCGCAACCGCTGCTCGTCGCGGCTCGAGAAGGCCGGCGCGTCGGTCTCGCGGGCCACGCCAATGACGCCGAGCACCTGGTCGTGGGCTACGAGCGGCACCAGCAGCATCGGCCCGATCCCGCGGGTCGCGGCGAGCTCCCCGATCCGCCCGACGCTGCCGCTGTAGCGCTCGGTCGCCATCGGCTCGCGCGACTCGATCACCTGGCCGACGAGCGACCCCGTGAGCGGGAACCGGGTGCCGCACAGCTCGCGGCCCTGCTCGGATGCGGCGACGCAGACGCCCTCGTCGCCCTGCGGCTGCGAGACGGTCGCCACGACCGCGCCGCACTGGTCGATGGCGGCCTCGCACAGGATGCGCAGGAGCGTGGTGGAGTCGGAGACCGCGGACATCGCGCGCGCCATCTCGCGCAGCGACTCGTTCTCCTCGTCGCGGAGCGCCAGCTCCTGCGTCACCCGGCGCTCGCGCGGCGCCTCCCGGACCTCCACCACCAGCCCGCCGCCGCGCGTCGCGCGCGCCACGCGCATGTCGAAGCGAACCGGACCGCGCTCGCCCGGCAGCTCGACGCGGCAGACGCGGGGCTGCCCGTCGGACATCGCGGCGCGGAGGATCTCCTCCTCGCGGGAGCCGCGCAGCGCGCGGAGCGCGTCCCAGAGCGTCCGGCCCACCGCCGGCTCGGCGCCGTGCGCCGCGCGGCCGGCGAGGAGGTCGAACCAGGCGCCGTTCGCGTACTGCACCCGCCAGTCGGGCCCGACCACCGCCACGCCCGCGCCGAGCGCGGAGATCGCGTCGAGCGCGGCGGTGGCTTCGGTGAGGGCGGTAACCCCAGAGCTCTGGCGCACGCTCCGGCCGGGAGGTGTGTGCTCGCTGGACGAGTTCACGACGTCAGAAGTTCACTCGCGGATGCTCCAGTTGTCCGGGACGCTGCCGAGCCCGCGCCCAGCCGGCCCGGCCGAGCACGCAACCCGTCACCCAGTCGAGAGATGTGGCACGACGATGGCGCGTGCGCAAGTGCGTCGGGTCCCGGGAGCCAGACCCGGAAGCACGAGCGGGACGCCTCATTCGAGAAGCGTCCCGCACGGGTCGGAGCGGACAGCGTCGCGCCGGGCGAGCCGGCGCCGGCCGCGTCAGTCGGCCGACTGGTAGGTGAGCAGCGACAGCCGCCCGCCGCCGACCGGGGCGACCGGAGCGACCGGAGAGTAGGGCGCCGGCGGGCAGACGCCGCTGAAGAGCTGCCGCGCGCGCTCCCGGGTGAGCTGCGGGAGGTAGATGAAGCCGCCGATGCCGTTGATGTCGAGCGGGTTCACGTCTTCCGGGCGCCGCGTGAGGCTCACCGCCATCACCGGCGTGCGCGAGAGCAGCGCGTCGTGCTCCCAGCACTCGAGCGAGTACGTCGTCAGCAGCTCGTAGTCGCAGATGACGAGATGCGGATGGTGCCGCCAGGCGGCGCGCACCGCCTCGCGGATGCCCACGGTCCAGCTCGTCTCCAGTCCGAACTGGCCGAAGAACCGGCCCAGATGTTCGGCGATGTAGCGGTGCCGGCCGACACAGAGTACGCGCAACGA
Source organism: Gemmatimonadaceae bacterium (assembly GCA_035265005.1). Taxonomy (GTDB): domain Bacteria; phylum Gemmatimonadota; class Gemmatimonadetes; order Gemmatimonadales; family Gemmatimonadaceae; genus DATFPD01. Next base: position 8,126 of record DATFPD010000618.1, read on the forward strand.
GTCTCGGGGTGAGAGAAGTGAGAGCAAGCTATGTCCCGGTGCCTGACAGTGCGATTAACGACGTGTCACGGCGCGGCCACAGTCGCTGCTGCTCCAGTCCGTCTCCGCGTACCACGTTCCCGCGCGGCGGAAAAGTGCGTGCGGGAGCGGCCCGGTGCATGTGAGGACAGTCACAAAGGCAGGGACTGCTGGGTGGCACAGCTGCCGGTCTAGTTCTTCTCCGCGCCCTGGGCGATCCAGTTCACGATCGTCTGGATCTGGTTTTCCGAAAGTGGGGGCTGGCCGAGCGGCATGCGCGGGCGGTTCACGCTCTGGGCGCACGGCTCGCGGAGGACGCAGACGAGGAAGGAGTTGCCCGGGTTCGCCGTGTTCACGAGCCGGCGCGCGTGCACGTAGGCGGTGTCGAGCGGCTCGAGCGCGACGTTGTTCTGACGCGTCTCGTTCGTGTGGCACCCGGCCGTCGCGCAGCGCGCCTCGAAGATCGGCATGATGTCGTTCGTGAACGACGGGTTCGCGACCGCGACGTCGGAGAGGACCTTCGGGTCCGGAGCGTCGAAGTCGGTGCAGGCGGCGGCGCCGAGCAGCGCCGCGGCGGCGCCCAGCACGGCGGACGCGGCGAGGCCGAAGGCAGTGCGCCCGAAGGCGGTGCGGCGCGCGCTCATCGGGCACCCGCGCCGCGAAAGCGAACGCTCGCCTGCACGCGCCCGGTCAGCAGGCTGCCGGGGGCGTAGAACAGCTCTCCGCTCAGCGCCGTGCGGCCTACGCCGGCGGGCGCGAGCCAGGTGGCTCCCGCGAAGCCGTAGCCGCGCGTCATGCTCGTCTCGAGAATCGGGTGGTAGGGGTCGCGCCGGCCGGCGGGGTTGCAGTACAGCGACGTGTTCGCGTAGAAGGCCGGGACGGCGCCGGGGGGCGGATTGCAGATCACCCCGACGTCGAACCGGTTGCGCTCCGTGCGCACGCCGAGCCCGAGGTACGGCAGCACGGTCCGCCCGCGCGCGGCTCGGCTCGCGAGCAGCTCGAGGCCGATGGCGCGCGGCTCGAAGCGGTCCTCGCTGTCGCGGTTGTGGCAGACGTAGGTGTAGTAGTCCTGCCCGCCCTCGGCGTCGCGCACGTCTTCGTTGCAGGTGATCGGCCCGGTCACGCGTCCGGTGGTGCCGTTGATGCGCGGCGTGAACGCGATTCCGCGCAGCTCGCCGACCGGGACCGAGAGCGCGGCGCTCACCAGGTTGGCGGTGACGCCGAACGCCTTCACCGGCGGCACCCAGCTCGCCTCCAGCGTCGCGCCGCCGGGGAGGGTGAGCGCCGCGCGCGGCCGCGGGAGCACCGGCGCCAGGTTCGTGCTCTCGGTCTTCTGGAAGCCCCCCGTGCGCTGCGCCCGCGACAGCGGCGGGATGTACGACAGCTCCAGTCCGACCGCCCCCGACCACGCCGGCCCGCCCGGCGCCACCCCGACCGGCGAGAACGCGATCGCCGCCGAGTAGTAGCCCATGAGCCGCCCCTCGTGGTCGGACCAGTCGTACTGCTCGACGACGCGCTGCTGCGCCTGGAGAGCCCCGGCGAAGAGGAGGGTGGCGGTCAGGCTGGACAGTATTCGGCGCATCCGGCTGGGGACGGGGGATGGGGGATGAACGGCACTGATTTCGAGCGCCCCGCACAATATGCAATAGCGGGTAAGCCTTTCGTGACGAGGCGCAGGGCGACTGTGATGGACGGCATGGCCATCGTGGCGTGTGCGTCGTGCCGTTCATCCCCCATCCCCCATCCCCCATCCCCCATCCCCCGTCCCTCATCCCGGCCTCACCCGATCTTCGCCAGCGCGTCGTGCAGCTCCACGGCGCTGCGGGGGCGGTGCTCGCGCTCGCGGGAGAGGGTGCGCATGATGAGCGCGGAGAGCGCCTCGGGGATGTCCGGGTCGAGGGCGCGCGGGGCCGGCGGCGTCTCCTCCAGGATCTTCGCGATCAGCGTGATCGGCGAGTCGGAGAGGTGCGGGAGCCGGCCGGTGAGGGACTCGTAGATCAGGACGCCGGTGGCGTAGATGTCCACGCGCGCGTCCAGCTCATCGCCCAGCAGCTGCTCCGGCGGCATGTGGCCGGGCGTCCCCACGACCATGCCGGTCCTCGTGACGCCGCGGCCGTTGCGCTGCTGCGTGAGGCGGGCGATGCCGAAGTCCATCACCTTGAGCACGCCGTCCGGCTCGATCGCCACGTTCTGCGGCTTGATGTCGCGGTGGATCACGCCCTGCTCGTGCGCCACCTCGAGCGCGCGGCAGAGCTGCTTCCCGATGGTGAGCGAGATGGCTACGGGGAGCTTGCCGCGCGTGTCGAGCAGCCCGCGCAGCGACTTCCCCTCGACGAACTCCATCGTGATGAAGTAGACGCCGGCGGCCTCGCCCAGGTCGTGCGTGCGGACGACGTTGCGGTGCGAGATCTTCCGCGCGAGGCGGATCTCGCTCTTGAAGCGCTCGAGCGCCGTCGGGTCGCCCGTGACGAACTCGGGGCGCAGCGTCTTGATCGCGATGACCTCGTCCAGCTCGCGGTCCACCGCCTTGAACACCATCCCCATCCCGCCGGCGCCGAGCAGCTCCTTGATGTCGTAGCGGCCGGCGAAGGTCTGGCCGGGGCGCGGACCGGTGCGGCCGTCGCCGTAGGCGCCGCCGCCTCCGCCGCCGCTCACGAGCGTCGCCGCCGAGCCGCTGCTGCCACTCCCGCCGCTGCCGCCTCCGCCGGCCGGCGCCAGCGCCGTGGCGGGCTGCGTCAGCGGCACCGTCCCCCGCCCTTCGGCGGTCCCCAGCAGCTCGACCAGCGCCTGCTTCTCGCGCAGGTCGGCGAGCATCGCGCGGAAGGCGTCGGCGAGCGTGCCGATCTCGTCGCGGCTGCGCACGGTGATGTCGGCGGCGTAGTCGCCGTCGGCGGCGCGGCGGGTGGCGGCGACGAGCGCCGCGACCGGGCGCGTGATCTGGCGCGCGATGAGGAACGACAGCAGGAACGCGAGCGCGATCCCCGCGACGCCGGCGCCGAGGATCGTGTTGCGCAGCTGGTTGAACGCCGCCAGCTCGACGTCGCGCGACCGCAGCGCGATGAACCCGCCGAGCGCGCTCCCGCCGGCCGAGCGCAGCGGCGCCCCCTGCCCCACGTAGTGCGTGCCGCCGAGCTCCACCTCGGCGCGGGCGAGCGCGCCCGTCTGCGGCGACTCCGCCGCGGCGGAGTCGGGCGCGGCGAGCCGGTTCTCGAGGAAGATGCGCAGCGCCGGGGTGACGGGGAGCGTGGAGACGGCGACGCGCGGCGCGTTGCTGCGGTCCAGCAGGTAGAGGATCACTTCGCTCTGCGTGGCCTGCTTCACCGAGTCGACGACCGCGCGGTCGATGCGCCGGGCGGCCATCAGCACGCCGTCCACGCGGCCGCCCGCCTGCGGGTCCGGGTTCTGGATCGGGACGGCGACGGTCTGGAGCAGCGCGGTGTCCGCCTCGACGCCGAAGCCGGCGGTGTTCTCTCCCTCGAGCGCGCCGCCGATGAGCGCCGAGCCGGCGAGCGTGTCGGCGGCCGCGTTCGGGTCGTTCGACTTCGCCAGCCGCACGCCGGCGTCGTCGATGATCTGCACCCAGCTGGCGCCGGTCTGCTGCACCGCCTCGGTCGCCTGGTCGAGCGCGTTCGCGCGGCCCTTCAGCTGCACGACCGAGCGGAAGCCGGGGTTCTGCACGAAGACGCGCGCGCCGTCGAGCAGGCGCCCCTCGCGCGCGGTGAGCAGCGTGAGCACCTGCTCGCGCGTCGCCACGAGCCCGCGCCCCACCGCCTCGTCGGCCGCGCGCCGCGCCGAGCGGCTGGTGAGCGCGAGCGTGAGTCCGAGCACGGTCGCGACGACGAGCGCGGTGCCGAGGAAGACCTTCCAGGTGAGCGAGAGGCGGGGCATCAGGTCTATATGAGAGTGTCATGAGCTGCTGCGTGCTGCGTGCTGCGTGCTGCGTGTCGTGCCTCGGGATGCCCCTGCACGACACGCAGCACGCAGCACGCAGCACGCAGCCGTCAGTATCTTTCCCCCCCCGCCGAGCTATATTCCTGCCCGAACTTGTTCTTGTGCGCCACCCACTTGTAGCCGCGGGCGTCGAGCTGCGCGTCGAGGCTCGTGGCGCCGGACGGGCCCACCGTGATCTCGCGCGTCTGCTCGGGGGCGCGCTCGTGCCAGAAGTGCACGGTGTAGCGGCCGGGGGGGACGCCGGCGATGCTGAACCGGCCGTCGGCGGCGGGCTGCGCGTAATGCGGCGAGTTGAGGGCCACGACGTAGGCGGTCATCCGCGCGTGGATGTTACAGAAGATGGGGAAGGTGCCCGCCTTCCTGAACTTCGCCGGCCTGCTCTTCCCCTTGCCGTAGAGGCCCAGGTCGAACGACGCGCCGCTCGCGCTCGAGAAGATGTTGTGGCTGAAGCTGTCCTGGTTCGGGAAGTCGACCCAGCTCCCGGCCGGCACCACGCGGACGCGCGGCACGAACTGCCGGCCCTGCATCGCGATCTGCGAGTGCAGCGAGTCGGGGTCGGGGAGGCGCTGGTCGAGCGGCTGGCGCTCCTCGCGCGCGCGGGCGCCCCGCGCGGGCTCCAGGTAGACCACGGCGTTCTCGAGGTCCGTCGTCCGCTCGCCGGGGCGCTCGAGGATGGTGAGCTGTCCGGTCACCGCCCCGGCGCGGGGCCCGCGCGCGAACGCCAGCAGCACCGCCGCACCGAGCGCGACGCCGGCCGCCGGCGCCGCGCGCCGAATCATCTGTATCACCACAGACACTCCACCTGAACGGATGAACGCTAGCATGCGACACGCGACGTGCGCCGGCCCACGCGCCTCGACGGTGCAACACTGTAGGGCGCGCGGCGTAGGGGCGTCAAGGAGAGGCGGGATGGGGGACGGGGGATGGGGGATGCACTTCTCGGTTCTCCGGCGGTGCATCCCCCATCCCCCGTCCCTCATCCCTCTCTGCCTCGTCGCGATCCTCGCCGGGACGGCGGGCGCGCAGGACAGCACCGGAGCCACACCGGCGGACTCCACCCTCGACTCCCTCCGCGCGCGGCTGGAGCGCGCCGAGGAGGCGATCGAGCTGCTGCGGCAGCAGATGGCGGCGCAGGCGTCCACCGAGGTGCGGACGCGCTCGCGGGCGCGGCTCGAGATCTCGGGGCGAGTGCTGGTGAACGCGTTCTCGAACAGCCGGCGCGTGAACAACGTCGATGTGCCGCAGTTCGTCCTCCCGGACATCCCCATCCCCCCGGGCACCGGGACGTCCGGGACGAACAACCGCTACGGCTCGGCCGGCCTCGTCGCGCGACAGAGCAGCTTCGGGATCGCGGCGTCCGGGATCGGCGTCGCCGGCGGGGAGTTCCTCGCCGACGCCGACTTCGACCTCTTCGGCGGGACGCAGACCGGGGCCGGCGGGCGCCAGCTCTTCCCGCAGCCGCGCCTCCGCACGGCGCGCGTGATCGTGCGCTGGGCGCGCGGGGAGCTCCTCGCCGGGCAGGACGTGCCGCTCATCGCCCCGTGGAACCCGGTGAGCGTGGCCAGCATCGGCACGGCGGGCTTCGCCTCCGCCGGCAACCTGTGGAACTGGCTGCCGCAGATCCGCGGGACCGTCGAGGTGGCGGGCGTCGGCGTGCAGGCGGCGGTGCTCGCCCCGCACAGCGGCGGCGAGACGATCCCGGGCGAGCCGGACGCGGTGGACGCCGGCGAGCGCTCGCGCCGGCCGTTCGTGGAGGCGCGGCTGCGGCGGCGCTGGGGGGCGGACGCGGAGGCGCGCTCGGAGGTCGGCGTCAGCGTCCACCGCGGCTGGCTCGCCACCCGCGACGACTCGCTCTTCACCAGCGAGGCCTTCGCCGCCGACTTCAACGTTAGGCTCGGCGCGCGCGTCGGGCTGCGCGGCGAGGCGTACCGCGGCCGCCTGCTCCGCGGGCTGGGCGGCGGCGGCATCGGGCAGAACTTCGCCTTCGACGGCCCGGTCACGCGCGTGGTCCCCGACCGGGGGGGCTGGCTGCAGGCGAACGTCCGCGCGACCGGGGCGACCACGGTCGGCGCCGGGTGCGGCGTCGACGACCCGGAGGACGTCGGCCCCGCGCAGCGCCTGCGCAACCTCGCCTGCGAGGGGCACGCGATCTGGCGCGGCCCCGGCGGCCTCCTCCTCGGCGCCGAGTACCGCCGCCTGACGACGCGGTACTCCCCGCAAGCCCCGCGGAGCTTCGCGAGCGACCACCTGAACGTCGCGGTGGGCGTGGAGTTCTGATCCGCGGTACGCGATTCGCGAATCGCGATTCGCGATTCGCGTGTCCGTCTTACGCCGCTCGCCCGTCCGCGCCCGGCGCGCCTCCGTCCGGGCCTGGCGGGGGCGGCGGCGACTGGGGCGTGGCGTGGAACTCGACCGCGCGCTGGACGCCGCTGCCCCGGCGCTCGGCGATGGCGCCGTCGAGGCGCGGGTCGGCGGTCTTGGGGAGGCTCAGCGTGAAGTTGCTCCCCTTCCCCGGCGCCGACTGCACGGCGAGCGTGCCGCCGAGGAGCTGCGCCAGGCGCTGCGAGATCGGCAGCCCGAGCCCCGTGCCCCCCTCGCGCTGGTGGGCGTTCGAGACCTGGACGAACTCGTCGAAGATGCGCGGGAGGTCCTCCTCCGAGATGCCGACCCCCTGGTCGATCACCGACACGTCCACCCCGCCGTCGTCGCGCGCCACCACGCGCACGCGGATCGGCTTCTTCTCGCCGAACTTGATGGCGTTGGAGAGGAGGTTCAGCAGGATCTGCCTGACGCGGCGCGGGTCGGACACGATCGACCGCGGCCCGTCGGTCTCGCTCTCCATCGTCAGCTCGGTGCGGTGCTCGTCGGCGAGCGGGCGCACGGTGACGAACAGGTCCTCGACCAGCGCCGGGAAGACCACCGGCTGGAGCGACAGCTCGATCTTCCCGGCCTCGATCTTCGACAGGTCGAGGACGTCGTTCACCAGCTCCAGCAGGTGCTTCGCCGCCTTGTGCGTGCGCTGGATGCCGTGGACCTGCTTCTCGTTCAGCGGCCCGTAGATGTTGTCGAGCAGCAGGGTGTTGTAGCCGATGATGGCGTTGATCGGCGTCCGCAGCTCGTGGCTCATCGAGGCGTAGAAGCGGTTGCGCGCCCGCATCGCCTCCTCGAGCTGGAGCTGTCGCATCTTCAGCTCGTCGTTCACCACGCGCAGCTGCTCGCTGGTGTCGGCGATCTCCTGCGTCTGGCGCCGCAGGGCGTCGTCGGCCCGCTGCCGCTCGGTCACGTCGCGCCCGATCAGCGTGTACACCGCGCCCGAGGGGAGGCGCAGGCACGAGACGGTGACCTCGAGCGGGAACTCGTCGCCGCCGGCGCGCATCCCGGTGAGGGCGTGCGGCACCTGGCGTGACGCGGCGGCGGCGGCGAGCGCGGCGGCGTCCGCGTCGGGCGGGCCGGCGGCCGCCGCCGCCGCCGCGGGCGAATCGCAGAACTCCATGATGCGCGCGGTGCGGAACCCGGTCGGGAAGAGCGCCGTCACCGGCCCGCCGATCACGTCGGACGCCTTGCGCCGGAACATGCGCTCGGCGGCGGCGTTGAACAGCGTGACGCGCCCGCTCTCGTCGAACGTGATGATCGCGTCCATCGCCGAGTCGACGATCTCGGCCAGCTGCGCCTCGCGCTCCAGCAGCTGCGCGCGGTGGCGCAGCTCCAGCTCGCGGCGCTCGCTCTCGCGCAGCAGCTGCTCCTGCCGCAGGATCTGCTGCTGCTTGCGGTAGAGGTCGATGAACACCGACACCTTGGACCGCAGGATGTCGGGGTTGAACGGCTTCGACATGTAGTCGACCGCGCCGACCTCGTACCCCTTGAAGACGTAGATGTCTTCCTTGCTGATCGCGGTGAGGAAGATGATCGGGATGTGCTTCGTCTTCTCGCGCGACTTGATGACCTGCGCGACCTCGAAGCCGTTCATCCCCGGCATCTGCACGTCGAGCAGGATCACGGCGAAGTCGCGGCGCAGCAGCTCGCGCAGCGCCTCGTGGCCGGAGTTCGCGCGGACGAGGTGCTGGCCGAGCGGCTCCAGGATGGCCTCGAGGGCGAGGAGGTTCTCCGGCCGGTCGTCGACCAGCAGGAGGTTGACCGGCTCGCTGGCGGGCGGCGCCACGGCCACCCCGCCGCCGGCGTCGCTCGCCGGCGCCCCGCCTGACGCCCCGCCTGACGCGCCGCCCGAGGCGCGACCGACCCCGCCGTCGGTCCGCGGCTCGCTCAGGCGCTCCCCGCCGCTCACCCGCTCGCTCACCGCCGCGCCCTCCGGGCGGGACCGCGCGCCGGGTCGTCGCTCCCGCCGCCGCCGCCGCCGCTGTCGTCGGCCGAGACGGCGAGGTCCTGCGCCAGCAGCGACGCGGCCGCGTGCGGCGGCCCCTCGTGCATGCGCCGGCCGATCGCCGCCAGGTGCGGGCCGATACTCTCGAGCGGCAGGACGCGCGCGGTGGGGACGGCGCGGAGCGCGCCCTGCGGCATCGTGCGCACCTCCGCGGTCCGCGGGTCCTGCACCAGGGCGTAGCCGCCGCGGTCGGCGATCCGACGCAGGCCGAACGCCCCGTCCTCGTTCGCGCCGGTCAGCACCACCCCGACCGTCCGCCCACCCCAGTTGTCGGCCGCCGAGACGAAGGTCACGTCAATGGAAGGGCGGCTGTATCGCACCGGTTCGTCCACGGAAAGACTGAATTGCGTACCGTCCACGAGCGTGTGGTAGTTGGCCGGCGCGAGGTAGATGCGTCCCGGGCAGACCTCTTCCTTGTCCTCGATCTCCCCCACCATCAGCGGCGTCTGGTCCTGGAGCAGCGGCGCGAGCAGGCTCTCGTGGTCCTTGCTGCGGTGCTGCACGATGACGACCGGGATCGGGAAGTCCGCCGGCAGCGCGTTGGCGATGGTGCTGAGCGCGTTGAGCCCGCCCCACGACGCTCCGATGACGATAACACCGCGGACCGCGCCGCGCTCGTCCAGCGGCATCTCACCGCACCTTGCGGTAGATCTTGTTCGCCACGCTGAGCGCTTCGAAGCAGTCCTCGTACTTGGAGAACTTGAGCGACTCCTTGCTCCCCAGCCCGAGGACCCCGAACGTCGCCAGGCTCTCGTAGAACAGCCCGTGCACCCGCTCCTGGAGCGGGCGGTCGAAGTAGATCAGGACGTTGCGGCAGAGGATGACGTGGCACTCGGCGAACGAGCGGTCCGTCACCAGGTTGTGCTGCGAGAAGACGACGTTCTTGAGCAGCGCCGGCCGGAAGAGGGCGCCGTCGTACTTCGCGACGTAGTACTCCGAGAACGAGCGCTTCCCGCCGGCGCGGATGTAGTTCTCGGTGTACTCCTGCATCCGCTCGATCGGGAAGATGCCGGCCTTCGCCTTCTGGAGCACCACCTCGTTGATGTCGGTGGCGTAGATCCGCGTCCGCTCGTACAGCCCCTCCTCCTCGAGGAGGATGGCCATCGAGAAGACCTCCTCGCCGGTGGAACAGCCGGCGTGCCACACGCGGATGAAGGGGTAGGTGCGGAGCAGCGGGACCACGGACTCCCGGAACGAGAGGTAGAAGGTCGGGTCCCGGTACATCGCCGTGACGTTGATGGAGAGGTCGAGCAGCAGCTTCTCCATCATCGCCGGGTCGTGCAGCACCTTCTCCTGGAGCGACGAGACGCTCGGCAGCCCCTCGGTCTCGATGCGCTTCCACAGCCGCCGCCGGATCGAGGCGTACGCGTACGACCGGAAGTCGAACCCGTAGTGCCGGTAGATCCCCTCCAGCAGCAGCTCGATCTCGAGCCGCTCCAGAGTGGGGTCGTAGCCGACGGGGGCGCTGGTGAGGGACACGGCGGCGCCCTAGCGCTCCTGCGACCTGCGACCTGCGACCTGCGACTCAGGTGCCCCGGGACGTCCCGGGGCACCTGAGTCGCAGGTCGCAGGTCGCAGGTCGCAGCCCGGAGCCGTCATCACCGGTACAGCCATACGCGCATCAGACTCAAGAGCTGTTCCACGTCCACCGGCTTCGTGATGTAGTCTGAGGCGCCGGCGGCGATGGTCTTCTCGCGGTCGCCCTTCATCGCCTTCGCCGTCAGGGCGATGATCGGGAGGTTGCGGAACTCGGGCATCTTGCGGATGGCGCGCATCGTCTCGTAGCCGTCCATCTCCGGCATCATGATGTCCATGAGGACGATGTCGAACTCCGGGTTCTTCTCCAGCACGCCGAGCGCGTCCCGCCCGTTCTCGGCGAAGCTCACGACCATCCCGTGCCCCTCGAGCACGCTGGTGAGGGAGAAGATGTTCCGCACGTCGTCGTCGACGACCAGGACGCGCTTCCCCTGGAAGACGGCGTCGGCGTTGTGCAGCTGCTCCAGCATCCGCCGCTTCTGCTCGGGGAGCTTCCCCTCCACCCGGTGGAGGAAGAGCGCCGTCTCGTCGAGCAGCCGCTCGGGGGACTTCACGTCCTTGACGATGATCGTCTCGGCGTACTTCCGCAGCCGCGTCTCCTCGGCCGGCGTGAGGTCCTTGCCGGTGTAGATGATGATCGGCAGCTCGCGCGTGCTGCGCCGCGGGTCGTTCTTCACCTTCTCCAGCAGCGCGAAGCCGTCCATCTGCGCCAGGTTCAGGTCGAGCACCATGCAGTCGTAGGCCTTCTCGCCGAGCTCCTTCAGCGCGTCCTCGGCCGAGCCGACCGCGGTGATCTCCACGTCCTCGTGCGCGATCAGCTCGACGATCGCCTGGCGCTGCGCCGCGTCGTCCTCCACCACCAGCAGCCGCTTCACGCGGTTGTCGATGAAGCTGAGGATGCGGCCGAACGCCTCGTCCAGCGCCTCCTTGCTGACCGGCTTCTCCAGGTAGGCGAGCGCGCCCGCCTTGAGCCCCTGCTGCCGCCGCTCGATGCCGGTGATGACGTGCACCGGGATGTGCCGCGTCTCCGGGTGGTGCTTCAGCCGGTCGAGCACCTCCCAGCCGTCGGTGCCCGGCATGTCGATGTCGAGCGTGATCGCGTCAGGCTTGTGCTCGTGCGCGAGGTTGATCCCCTCGTCGCCGTCGAGCGCGATGATGCCGTGGAAGCCCTTCTCCCGCGCCATGTCCAGCAGGACCCTGGCGAAGTTGAAGTCGTCCTCGATGATCAGCACGACGCGGTCGCCAGGCTGGATGTCGTAGCGGTCGTCGTTGGCCGTGCCGGCCGCCGGGCGCGGGCGCGTGGCGACGCCGCCGGCGTCGCGGTCGATCGCGTCGAGGTCGCTGTCGCCGTAGTCCGGCGCGGTCGGCGCCCAGTCGGTCGTCGTGCTGCCGAAGTTGCCGCCGCCGCCGCGCGTCGTCGTGCCTCCGTCGCGCTCGTCGCGCTCGTCGCGC
>DATFPD010000619.1:0-6636 GCA_035265005.1 Gemmatimonadaceae bacterium
GGCGCCGAGTGGTAGCCGGCGCCTAACCACGGCCGGCGTGGTGGGCCGTGCGCGGCCCGTGACGCGATTGTGGCTTGCCTGGAGACACGATGCACCGTATGTTACTGCAACGTCTCCCAGGGGCCCCATGGACCACGCAGCGTACCAGGTGTACGTGCGCCGTGCCGAGACCGCCGAGAGCGTACGCGACCTGCACCTGATCGTGCAGGAGGTCTGGCGACTCCACGCCACCGACCCGCAGGCCGAAGCGATCGACCGGGCCTGCTGGAAGCGCGCCGAGCAGATCATGGCCGCGCAGCCGCTCCGCCCCCGCGCCGCCGCGCCTCCCCCGCCACCCGCCGCGCGGCCGCCTGACGCGGGCACGGTTAACGTCACCGACTGGAAGGAGCGCGCCGCCGGCGCCGAGGTGGCGCAGCGCATCTCGACGTCGATGCGGATCGTGAAGTAGACGCGGGATGCGGGATGCGGGATGCGGGACGCCCCGGGCGGCCGTCGTCCCGCATCCCGCCCTACTCCGCCCTCAACGCCGCCAGCGGGTCGATCCGCGTCGCGCGGCGCGCCGGCAGGTAGCAGGCGAGCAGCGCGACCAGCGCCAGGAACGCCGACACCGCGGCCAGCGTCGCCGGGTCGCGCGGGCTGACGTCGAACAGCAGCCCGCCGAGGTAGCGGGTGAGGACCAGCGCCGCGACCAGCCCCACCGCGATGCTGGCGGCGATCAGCCGCATCCCCTGCGCGACCACCGTGCGGCGCACCCGGGCCGGCTCCTCGCCTAACGCCATGCGGATGCCGATCTCGCGCGTGCGGCGGCTCACCGAGTACGACACGACGCCGAAGATGCCGACGGCGGCCAGCACCAGCGCCAGCCCGCCGAGCGCCGCCATGAGGATCAGGCTGAAGCGCGACTGGCCCATCGCGTCGGAGACGTACGACTGCATCGGCACCAGCCGGCTCACCGCCAGGTCCTTGTCCAGCGCCTGCACCTCGCGGCGGACCGCGCTCGTCAGGCTCGTCGGGTCCACGGTCGTCTCCAGCACGAACCCGAACTGGCCGAACGGCCGCTGCCCGTACGACCAGTAGATCTGCGGCAGCCCGTCACGCATCAGGTCGTGGATGCGCAGGTGCTCGACCACGCCGATGACCTCGGCGAAGGCGACCGAGTCCGGGGTGCCCAGCGGCTGGAGGCGCAGCTGCTTCCCGACCGCGCTCTGCCCCGGCCACGCGCGCTCGGCGAGCGTGCGGTCGATGACGATCACCGGCGGAGTGCCGAACACGTCCTGCTCGGTGTGCAGCCGGCCGGCGAGGAGCCGCGCGCCCACCGCCGGGAAGTAGCCGGGCGAGATCGACATCGCGTCGGCGCTCACGCTCTCCCAGTTCCGCGTCGTCTCCTCGTCGTACGCGTAGGGTGACATCGGGCCGCTCCCGGTGAGCGGCAGCTTCGAGACCGCCCCCACGCGGGTCACGCCCGGGAGCGCCGCCAGCCGCTGCTCGAGCTGCTGCCGGAACTGGGTGCGGAGCTGCGGGCTGCCGTAGCGCGAGAACGGCACGGCGACCTGGAAGCTCAGCGCCCTCGACGCGTCGAAGCCGGGGCGCACGTCCTGGAGCCGCGCGAAGCTCCGCGCCAGCAGGCCGGCGCCCACCAGCAGCAGCATCGAGAGCGCGACCTCGCCGACGATCAGCACGTCCCGGAGCAGCCGCTGCCGCCCGCCGCCCGTCCCGCCGCGCGCGCCGCCCCCCGCGCGCATCACGCCGTGGGGGCCTTGATTGATCAAGGCCCCGACCGGCGCGAGCCCGAACAGCAGCGTGGTCGCCGCGCAGACGAGGAGCGTGAAGCCGATGACCGTCCCGTCCACCTGCACCTCGGCCAGCCGCGGCAGCTTCGCCGGCCGCAGCACGTTCAGCAGCGCCACCCCGGCGTTGGCGACGAGGAGCCCCAGCGCGCCGCCCAGCAGCGCCAGCACCGCGCTCTCGGTCAGGAGCTGGCGCACCATCGCGCCGCGCCCCGCGCCGAGCGCCGCGCGGACGGCGAACTCCTGCGCGCGCACGGTGCCGCGGGCCAGCAGCAGGTGCGCGACGTTCGCGCAGGCGATCAGCAGCACCAGCCCGGTGGCGGCGAGCAGGACGACCAGCGCCGGCCGCGCGCCCTTCACCACGTCGTGCTGGAGCGGGATCGGGCGGATGCGCGTGTTGGCCGCGGCGTGCTCGGGGAACTCGGCGCGCAGCTCGGCGGCGATGCGGCTCATGTCGCCCCGCGCCTGCTCCCAGGTGACCCCGGGCTTCAGCCGGCCGAAGACGGTGAAGCCGGTGAAGTTGCGCGGCGGCAGGTTGGCGTAGTTGAACTGGAGCGGGAGCCAGACCTCGGCGTCGCGGACCATGAACGCCTCGGCCGGGAGCAGCAGCCGGAAGCCGGCGGGCAGCACGCCCACCACCGTCCGCGTTAGGCCGTCCAGCTCGACCGCCCGCCCGACGATCCCCGGGTCGGCGCCGAAGCGGCGGCGCCAGAGCGCGTCGCTCAGGATCATCACCCGCGGCCCCTGGAACGCCTCCTCCTCCGCGGTGAACGCCCGGCCGAGCTGGGGGCGCACGCCGAGCAGCGAGAAGAAGTTGAAGGTGACCGTCGAGACGATCGTCGGCTCCGGCTCGGCACCCGGGCCGGTGAGGTTGCCGGCGGCCGCCATCGGCCCGGACGCGGCGGCGAACTCCTCGAACGTCCGGCTCCGCCGCTGGTAGTCCCGGAAGTCGCCCGCCGACACCGCCGGCAGCGACTGGGCGCCCTCGCCCAGGTCCACCCAGATGTTCGCCAGCCGGTCCGCCGCCGCGTACGGCAGCGGCTTGAGCAGCACCCCGTTGACGACGGTGAAGATCGTCGCCGTCGCGCCGATCCCGAGCGCGAGCGTGATCACCGCCACCGCGGCGAAGCCCGGCGCGCGGCGCAGGCCGCGCAGGGCGTAGCGGATGTCCTGGGTCAGGAAGGCCATGTCGGGGATGCGGGATGCGGGACGCGGGGCGCGGGATGCAAAGCCTGGAGATGAGTCACCCTCGGCGCTTTCCCCGGCAACTGCCGCGACGTCAGCGACCTGTCAGCGTGGCGAAAGCGAGTGGCCGCGGGACGACGATCGCGAAGGGGCGCCGGCCGTCCCGCGTCCCGCATCCCGCATCCCGCGTCCCGTATCTTTCCCTCATGCTCCTCCCGATCGACCCCGTCCTCCCCGCCCTGCGCGACGCGCTGCGCGCGCACACGGGCGCCGTGCTCCAGGCGCCGCCGGGAGCAGGAAAGACGACGCGGGTGCCGCTGGCGCTGCTCGATGAAGCCTGGCTGGGGGAGCAGAAGATCGTGATGCTCGAGCCGCGGCGGCTGGCGGCGCGCGCGGCGGCGCGGCGGATGGCGGACACCCTCGGCCAGCGCGTGGGGGACACGGTCGGCTACCGCGTGCGCATGGACACGCGCGTCGGCCCGGCCACGCGGATCGAGGTCGTCACCGAAGGCGTGCTCACGCGCATGCTCCAGAGCGACCCCGCGCTCGAGGGAACGGGACTCGTCATCTTCGACGAGTTCCACGAGCGCAGCCTGCACGCGGACCTCGGGCTCGCGCTCTGCCTCCAGTCGCGCGCGCTGCTGCGCGAGGAGCTGCGCATCCTCGTCATGTCGGCCACGCTCGACGGCGGGCCGGTCGCCGCGCTGCTGGGCGGCGGCGCGCCGGTCGTGACGAGCGAGGGGCGCAGCTTCCCGGTCGAGACGCGGTGGGCCGCCCGCCGCCCCGAGACGCCGGCCGCGGTCGAGGCGGCGGTGGCGTCCGCGGTGCGAGACGTGCTGGCGCGCGAGCGCGGCGGCGACGTCCTCGCCTTCCTCCCCGGCGAGCGCGAGATCCGCCGCGTCGAGTCGCTGCTCGTCGGCGGCGACGGCGCGCTGCCGCCGGGCGCGTTCGTCGCCCCGCTCTACGGCAACCTGCCGCAGGCGGATCAGGACCGCGCGATCGCCCCCGCCGAGCCGGGGCGGCGGAAGGTCGTCCTCGCCACGTCCATCGCCCAGACGAGCCTGACGATCGAGGGCGTGCGCGCGGTCGTGGACTCGGGACTCGCGCGCGTGCCGCGCTTCTCCCCGCGCAGCGGGATGGCGCGGCTGGAGACGGTGCGCGTCTCGCGCGCCTCGGCCGACCAGCGGCGCGGCCGCGCCGGCCGCCTGGGCCCCGGCGTCTGCGTCCGCCTCTGGCCGGAGCACGAGGAGCACCACCTCCTGCCGCACGACACGCCCGAGATCCTCGCCGCCGACCTCGCCCCGCTGGCGCTCGAGCTGGCGGCGGCCGGCGTCGCCGACCCGGCGGAGCTGGTCTGGCTCGACCCGCCCCCGGCCGCGGCCTACGCGCACGCCCGGGAGCTCCTGGCCCAGCTCGGCGCGTTAGGCACGGGCGACGGCCGGGTCACCGCGCACGGCCGCCGCATGGCCGCCCTCCCCATGCACCCGCGCCTGGCGCACATGGTGCTCGAGGGGGCGCGGCTGGGACTCGGCGCGCTGGCGTGCGAGCTGGCGGCGCTGCTCGGCGAGCGCGACATCCTGCGCGCCTCGGGCCCGGGCGGCGCGCCGCCCGAGGCCGACCTCCGCCTGCGCGTCGAGGCGCTGCGCGGGACGGACGACCGCGGCGCCCCGGCGTCGCACCGCGGCCACTCGGTGGACCGCGACGCCGCCCGCCGCGCGCGCACGCAGGCGCGCGAGTGGCAGCGCGAGCTCGCCCCGGCCGCGCGCGCGCGCGGCGCCGTCGCGGCGGGCGACGACCTGGAGTCGTGCGGCCTGCTGCTCGCCTTCGCCTACCCCGACCGCGCGGCGCAGCGCCGCCCCGGCGGCGCGCAGCGCTTCCTGCTGCGCAACGGCGGCGGCGCCATCTTCTCGGCGCCGCAGGGGCTGGGCGAATCGCCGTACGTCGTGGCCGCGGAGCTCGACGGGCGACGTCCGGAGAGCCGCATCTTCCTCGCTGCGCCGGTGTCGCTCGCCGAGCTGGAGGCGCACTTCGCCGGGCAGATCGAGGACGAGGAGGTGGTGGAGTGGGACGACGCCGCCGGTGCCGTGCTCGCGCGCCGGCGCCGCCGCCTCGGCGCGCTCGTGCTGGCCGACGCGCCGCTCCGCGACCCGGACCCCGCCGCGGTGTCGGCGGCGCTGCTGGGCGCCGTCGCGCGCGAGGGCGTCGGGGCGCTGCCGTGGAGCGAGGGCGCGCGCCGCCTCCGCGAGCGGCTCGCCTTCCTCCACCGCCTCGACCCCGCGCGCTGGCCCGACGTCTCGGACGACGCGCTCGCGGCGTCGCTCGTCGAGTGGCTCACTCCGTACCTCCAGGGCGCGCGCCGCCGCGAAGATCTCCAGCGCGCGGACCTCGCGGCGGCGCTGCTCGCGCTCCTCCCGTGGCAGCAGCGCGCCGCGCTCGACGAGATGGCGCCCACCCACGTGACCGTCCCCACGGGCTCGCACATCCGCGTCGACTACTCGGACCCCGACAGCCCGGTGCTCGCCGTGCGGCTCCAGGAGATGTTCGGCCTCGCCGAGACGCCGCGCATCGCCCGCGGCGCGGTGCCGCTCACGCTGCACCTGCTCTCCCCCGCGCAGCGCCCGGTGCAGGTCACCCGCGACCTCGCCGGCTTCTGGCGCGGCAGCTACTTCGACGTCCGCAAGGACCTCCGCGGCCGCTACCCCAAGCACTACTGGCCCGACGACCCGCTGCAAGCGGAGCCGACGCGGCGGGTGAAGAAGGGCTGATTCGCCATTCGCGCACCACGAATCGCGAATCGCGAATCAGTTCTTCCTGCCCGTCTCCAGCTTCGTCCGCACCTCCCGCAGTACGGGACGCGCGAGTGCGGACTCGTGCTCGGCGATGAAGCGGCGCACCTCGTCCGGCTCGCGCTTCGCCAGCTCGCGGAGCGCCCACGACAGCGCCTTCCAGACCATCGGGTCGCGGTCGGCGGTGTGCATCGCGCAGACGGCGAGAGTGCGGGCGGCGTCGCCGCGGCCGCCGCGGGCGCGGCAGTTGAGCGGGACGGTGCTCACCAGCGCGGCGCGGCGCCACCAGCGGTCCGGGGAGCGCGCCCAGCGCGCGATGGTCGCGTCGCCCAACCGCCCTTCGCGCCACGCCGGGCCGGCGACGTAGCTGGCGAAGGTGTCCACCGCCGGCCAGCTCGCCATGCCCGCGCCCAGCCGCTCCACGGCGCGCGGGCCGAGGGCGGCCATCGTCGGCGCGTGCGCGGCCACCAGCTCGTAGGCCACGAAGCGGAGCGTGTCGCCGCCGCGGTCGACCAGCGCCCCGGCGAGCGCCAGCACCTCGTCAGGCGGCAGGTCGGCGATCTCGGCGGACGCGGCGCGCCTGAGGCGGCGGACGCCCGCCGTCGAGCCGTCCGGGAGCCGGGCGATCCGTTCCTCGATGCGGGCGGCGTGCGCGCGCGGTGGTATGGTCATCTCCGGGCCTCACCCCCGCCGCACGGCCAGACTGGTCGCGTACTCGACGAAGCCGAGGCCGCGGCCGACGGCGAGCGACGCTGCGTTCGACTCGAGCGTGCGGTACTGCGGCAGCAGCCCGCGCTCCAGCGCCAGCCGCGCGAGCGCGGCGGCGGCCGCGCTGGCGTGGCCGCGGCCGCGATGCGCCGGGTGGGTCACCACGGACG
>DATFPD010000620.1:0-9808 GCA_035265005.1 Gemmatimonadaceae bacterium
CTCGCCCGCCCACCGCGCGATGTCGCGAATGAGTTGCTCCCGATTCTGCGCCGGTGTCGTGGCCGACGCCGTCCAGTAGAACGTCCGCTCGGGCGGCCAGACGTGCGTCAGGAGGTAGGTCTTGCCCACCCGGCGCCGGCCGAAGATGAGCGCGAGCTGCGGAGTCCCCTCGTCGAGGAGCGCGCGGAGTTCCTGCCGCTCCGGCTCACGGTCGGTAAGGTCAGGCATCGCGGGACCCGGGAGAAGGCAACAGGACAGCACTACTCTAGCATCGTACTACAATAGCATCAAGATACTAGAGTCCTCCCGGAGGCGAATCGCGAGCGGGGCCGAGCAGAGTCGGGCGGGGTCGAGCCGGACCGGGGACGGCGCGCCGGCGCTAGATTTCGTGCATGGCCTCCCGACGTGCGCTTCGCGTGCGCGCTCTGCACGACGACGGCGACACTCTCGACGATTACCGCCACATGACGCCGACCGAGCGCATCGGCATCATGTGGCAACTGGCGCTCGACGTCTACGCGTTCGCGTCCGCAGGCCGTGAGCTGGTCGATGACGTGGAGGCGCCTGCCGCCACCGCCGCGCGCGATGCCGAACTCCGACTTCCGCGACATATTGTCCGCGTTCAACGCCGAGCGCGTTGAACATCTCGTGGTCGGCGCCTACGCGCTCGCCGCGCACGGCCTGCCGAGGGCGATGGGGGACATCGACCTGTGGGTCCGGCCGTCGCCGGAGAACCGCGGTTCACCAACGTCGGCCATCACCGTGGCACCACCAGCTCCACCCACGCCCCGAAGAAGGGATCCTCCAGACGGAGCCGCACAGTCCCGCGCGCCTGCTCTTCGCGGATCAGAGCCTTGGCTTCCAACGCCTTGAGCGCCGTCTGCATCGTCGGCACCGGCACTCCGTAGCGACGCGCGACCGTCGTCGAGGCGAGCCCCTCGCCGCGCTCGCGGATCAGCGCGATGAGCGCCTTCTGCTGCGACGGCGTAAGGGATGACCAGAGCTGCGTATAGATCGGGTCATTGCGCAGCGCCACGATGTCACGCGTGTTGCTGACGATCTCAGGAGTGAGATGGACGGCTGCGCCGCTGACCGCCTGGGCGCGGCACGCTTCCCAGCAGGCGTGCGCCAGGTACTGGACGTTGTACGGAACCTCCTCGGCCGCATCGAGTATCCGGTCGACCGCGCCCGGCATGGTGGCGATCCCGCCTGACGCGAACCCACGCTCGAGGAATACCGCGAAGTCCGGGCGTGGCACCGGACCAAGGAAGCGAACCTCGCCAAGCTTGAAGAGCGGGCGGTTGGGACTCCCGGTCATCTCGGCGAGAAGTCGCGTCTTCGATCCGGCAAAGACGTATCCCACGTGCCGATGCCGCTGGATCGCCGCGCGAATCTGCCCCTCGGCTTCGACGCCTCTCTCCTCGACCACCTTCTGGAACTCGTCGATCACGACCGCCACCGGCCGGCCGCTCGCCCGCTCGGCCACGCGCTCCACGCCGTCCAGCACGTCGGCGAGGAGCGGCGCCGCAGCGGCGCCGCCGGCGATGGTCACCGACCACTTGTTGTCGGTCGCATCGTAAGTCGCCTGCGGACGGACGCTCGCGAAGAATTCTCAGATGGCCTTGCCGGCTTTCTCGACAGTGCCCGTGAGCAGCGTCGCGCTGTCGGCGAGCAGGCGTGCAGCGAGCTGCTCAAGCGTCGGAAACGCCTCCGCATCGTAGCGGAGCACGGCGGCGCCCTCGCGCCGTACCTGGTCGGTCGCCACGCGTAGAATCGACGTCTTGCCGTGGCGTCGCGGACCGATCAGAAAGAGCGTCCCCGCACCGAGCATGGATGCGCCGGCGGCGCCGACTTCCTCCTCGCGATCCACGAGCTCATCCGGGCCGAGTTCCCGTCCGAACTCGAAGGGGTTCGTCGCGACGGCCGATTCCGGCTCGCAGTGTTATGCCATCTCGGATTATGCTATTTGACATAATGCGAGATGGCATAATCTACGCCGATTGGCCGCGAACTGGATAAGGGGATCACGTTGTGTGGGGAGCGTGCCCCAGACGCGCGCTCCTCGCCGGACGGGATACGGGCGAGCATGCCGACCGAGGGTCGTTGGCCGCACTTATCATCCATACTTGATAAGCAAGTATACGTACTGAGCCAGCAAGCAGCCGGGCACGAGACAACGCGCCACGAAGGCGATCACTGCCATGCCACGAGCCCCGCGAAAGCGCACGAGCGGAAAGACCTCCGCGACGCTTCGGCTGTCCCGGGCGCACCTCGACCAATTGATCGAGGAGGCGACCATCGACGCCTACGGAGAGTCCGAGCAGCTCATGGGCTTCTACACCAAGATCGACGACGAGCTCGCGCGCCCGTTCTCGACGGAGGTACTCGGCGTCCCGGTGACTGTGGAGCGCATCGACCTCACGGAGCACGACGAGATCGTAGCGATCTGCCAGCGCGGCCGGCATCGGCAATCGATCCCCGTGCTCGACCTCCCGCTCCCTTCGCCTCCGCCCGAAGGGACCGAGTGGATCGAGGCCTACCGCCGCTGGGCCGGTGGCGGCTGAGCGCCTTCGCGCGCGGAGTCCACACGCATGAGCGAGTTTCAGTACTACGAGTTCCTCGCCGTCGATCGTCCCCTCACAGGGCCCGAGATGCGCGCCCTCCGCGCGATCACGAGCCGCGCGGAGATCACGCCGACCTCGCTGGTGAACACGTACCAGTGGGGAGACTTCAAGGGCAATCCCACGACGCTCATGCGGAAGTACTTCGACGCCTTCCTCTACTACGCGAACTGGGGCACCCACACCCTCATGCTCCGCCTCCCGCGCCGGCTGCTCGACGGCAAGACGGCCTCGCGCTACTGCGCGGCCGAGAGCGCGGCCGCGCGCGTCGCGGGCAGCCACGTCATACTCGAGTTCCACTCGGAGGATGAGAGCGGCGATTGGGAGGGTGAGCCGGAGGGATGGCTGGCCTCGATCATCCCGGTGCGCGGAGAGCTCGCCGCCGGCGACCGGCGCGCCCTGTATCTCGCCTGGCTGCTGTGCGCGCAGACCGGCGAGCTCCGCGACACCGCGCGTGAGCCCCCGGTCCCCGACGGCCTCGGCACACTCAGCAGCGCGCTCTCGGCGTTCGCCGACTTCCTGCGCATCGATCGGGAGCTGATCGCGGTCGCGGCCGAGCGCAGCGCCGCTCCCCCGACAGCTCCGACGCGCCGCAAGCTCCGCCAATGGCTCCAGCGTCTCCCGCCTGACGAGCGCGACACGGTGCTCTCACGCCTCGTCACCGGCGAGGACCCGGGTCTCCGGACGGAGCTCTGGCGCGAGATCGCCCGCGGCGAGGAGCCTGACGACAAACGCCGCGCGTCTGCGCGGGAGTCTGGGCCACGGACCGTGGCGACCTTGCTGCGGGCTGCGGCAGAGCAGAAGCAGCGCCGACCCGGCATGCGGAACACCGTCCGGGCAGCCGACGCTGACGAGTGATGCGGCACCCGCGCCACGTCAGAACTCGATCTGCGCCCCCAGCTCCACCACGCGGTTCGGCGGCAGCCCGAAGAACTGCGACGCCGACTGTGCGTTGCGTGACATGAAGACGAACAGCTTCTTCCGCCAGCGCATCATCGTCGACGCGCCGGTCGGGAGCAGCCGCTCGCGCCCCAGGTAGTAGCTCGTCTCGTTGGGGCGGGTGAGCAGCCCGTGGGGCGTGCATCGCACCAGGACGTGCGGCACGTTGGGCGACTCCATGAAGCCGTAGGTCGCGGTCACGCGGTAGAAGCCGTGCTCGAGCTGCGCCACCCGCACGCGCTCGGCGTCCGCGACCGTCGGCACCTCGGCGGTGATGATCGACAACAGCACGATCTGCTTGTGGAGCGCCTTGTTGTGCTTGAGGTGGTGGAGCAGCACCACCGGCGCGCCGTCGAACGCCGACGTGAGGAACACCGCCGTGCCGGGCACGCGCGGCGGCGGGCGCCGCCCCAGCTCGCCGAGCAGGAGGTCGAGCGGCATCCCCGAGCGCTGCATGATCCCGCCGAGAACGTCGCGCCCCGCCTTCCACGTCAGCATCAGCGTCAGGACGACGAGCGCCAGCACGAGCGGCACCCAGCCGCCGTTGGCGATCTTCAGCGCGTTGGCGCCGAGGAAGGCGAGGTCGAACAGCAGGAAGAACGCGGCGAGCCCCACTGCGCGCCACAGCGGCCACTTCCACAGGGTCCGCGCGATCACCGCGAACAGGATCGTGGTGATGGACATCGTGCCGGTGACGGCGATCCCGTACGCCGCGCCGAGCGCGCTCGACGAGCGGAAGCCGAGGACGATCAGCAGCGTGCCGACCATCAGCGCCTGGTTCACCTCGGGGACGTAGATCTGGCCGTGCTCGTGCTCCGACGTGTGCACGATCGTCAGGCGCGGGCTGTAGCCCAGCTGCACCGACTGCCGGGCGAGCGAGAACGCGCCGGAGATGAGCGCCTGCGAGGCCACGATCGCCGCCCCGGTGGCGATGGCGAGCAGCGGGTAGAGGAACCAGCGCGGGGCGAGCAGGTAGAACGGGTTCTCGATCGCCGCCGGGTCGCGCAGCACGAGCGCCCCCTGCCCGAAGTAATTCAGCAGCAGCGCCGGCAGCACCAGCCAGAGGAAGGCGAGCCGGATGGGCTTCCGCCCGAAGTGCCCGATGTCGGCGTACAGCGCCTCGGCGCCGGTGACGGCCAGGAACACCGAGCCGAGCACGGCGAAGCCCGCGAAGCCGTGGGCGACGAAGAAGCGCGCCGCGTACCAGGGGTTGGCGGCGGCCAGGATCCCCGGGCCGCGCGCGATCTCGACCACCCCGAGCACGCCGATCGTCAGGAACCAGACGAGGGTCAGCGGGCCGAAGGCCTTCCCCACCCGCGCCGTGCCGTGCCGCTGGATCACGAACAGCGCGAGCAGGATGGCGATGGTGATGGCGACGACGAACGGCCCGAGCTTCGGCGTGACGATCTCCAGCCCCTCCACCGCGCCGAGCACCGAGATCGCCGGCGTGATGACGCCGTCGCCGTAGAGCAGCGCCGTGCCGAACACGCCGAGCACGATCAGCGTCCCCCGCCGCCACCGGTCCCCCGTGCGATGCTGCCGCTGGAGCACCAGCGCCAGCATCGCCAGCACGCCCCCCTCGCCGCGGTTGTCGGCGCGCAGGATGAACACGAGGTACTTGAGGACCACCACCAGCATCAGCGACCAGACGATCAGCGACAGGACGCCGTAGACGTCTTCGACGACGGGGCGCAGGCCGTGCGCGGTGTGGAAGACTTCCTTCAGCGTGTAGAGCGGGCTGGTCCCGATGTCGCCGAACACCACGCCCAGCGCGGTGAGCATCAGCACGGCGAGGCGGCGCCCGCGCGGGTCGGCGTCGGCGTGGAGGGGGCCGGACGGTGGGAGCGGAGTCTCGGCGGTGTGCTCGCCGGAGTGCTCGCCGGAGCCGCGACGGTCGGACGGTTCGGCCGCCGGCGGCTCCACCAGCAACGCCGACGCCGGCCCGGGTCCCGAGTCGCGCTCGTCAGGCATCGTCGCGCCCAAGCAGGGTCAGGCCGGCCGCGCTCGCGCCGGCGGCCGCGGGGCGCCGGCTCACGACTCGTTCGCGCGCCCAGCGCGGCGTCCGGACGGCGTGCAGCCGCGCGCGCAGCCGGGCCTCGAGACGAAGCGGCCCGCGCCGGCGCGCCGGCGTCCGGGGCTGGGACTCGGTGGACGCGGCCGCTCGCCGGGGGCGTCCCTCCTCGCGGTCGAGAATCAGGACGATCAGCACCCCGAGCAGCAGCACGTTCAGCAGCGTGGTCACCCCAATCTCGGCGTTGCGGTAGACAGCGCGCCGCTCCCGGCGCACACGTACGCTACCAGGAGCGGCGTGAACACCGCACAAAGGAGCCGGGGCGGGCCGTTAAGATTTCACAAAGAGCGCTCGGTCGGTTCCGCCCGCAGGTCGCCGACGTCGGCGGCGGGCAGGCTCAGGACGAACAGGCTTCCCCCGCCCTCCCGCGGCTCGCATCGCACGCTCCCCCCCTGCGCCTCCGCCAGCCCGCGGGCGATCGAGAGGCCGAGCCCGGCGCTCCCGCCCGCGCGCCCCGCGTCAGGCGGTCCTCCGGGCGGGCGGTAGAACGGCTCGAAGATCCGCTCCCGCTCCGCGGGCGGCACCCCCGGGCCGCGGTCGGCGACCACGAGCTCCAGCGCGCCCGCCGCCCGGCGCGCGCGCACCTCCACCGCCGCCCCCGGGGGCGAGTACTTGAGCGCGTTCTCGATCAGGTTCACGAGGACGTGCAGCGAGTGCACGAAGTCGAAGCGGCCGAACAGGAGCGGCTCCGCCGGATCGAGCGCGACGTCGAGCGTGCGCCCGCCCAGCGCGCCCGACACGCGCTCGACGGCGGCGCCGAGCACATCGTCCGCGGAGTTGATCTCGGGCGCCAGCGTGACGGCGCCGCCCGCGAGCCGCGACAGGTCGAGGAGGTTGGCGACGAAGTGGTTGAGCCGGTCCACCTCGGCCTCGATCGTCGCGGCGCGGTCGTCGCCCTCGGTGCGGAGGTCGTGCGCCAGCGCCCTGATCGTCGTCAGCGGCGTCCGCAGGTCGTGCGACACCGACGCGAGCAGCGCGTTCTTCAGCTCGTCCGCCCGGCGCAGCGCCTCGGCGCGTTCCGCCTCGGCCACCAGTCGCACGCGCTCCACGCCAAGCGCCGCGTAGTACGAGAGCGCCTCCAGGAACCGACGGCGCGGCACGTCGAGCGACAGGGCGTCCCCGTGCGTCAGACGCAGCACGCCGACCGTGCGGCCGCGCACGCGCAGCGGCAGCAGGAGCGTCCGCGCGTCCGACGTATCGAGCCCCGCGCCGCCCGGACTGTCCCGGCCGCCCGCGCCCGCCCCGGCGACGCGAATCGTACCGTCCGTGCGCTCCACGGCCGCCTGGCCGCTGCCGGCCACCCACTCGACGAGCTGTACGCCGCCCGGCGCGCCGGGCACCCGCGCCTCGTCCCCGCCCGCGTCGTCGCGCCACGGCGGGGCCGACCCGCGCTCGGCGGCCAGCGCCACCGTCCCGCGCGCCTCGTCCCGCAGGTAGATCTCGCACCGCCCGACGTGGAGCGTCGTCCGGATCACCTCGGCGATCGCGCCTAACGCCTCCTCGGCGCGGCCGGCGTTGAGCGTCTCGGCGCCGAGCGCCGACAGGCGGTCCACCTCGGCCGTCCGCTCCCGCGCCGCCGCCGCCTCGTGCTGCGCGCGCGCCAGGAGCTGCGCGGCCACGGCGCTCGTCACGAGGAACGCGAGCAGCACCAGCCAGTCGAGCGGCCGCGCGACGACGAACGTGTAATAGGGCGGGAGGAAGAAGAAGTTGAAGGCGAAGAAGGCGACGACCGAGAGCGTGAGCCCGAGCGCGCGCCCGCCACTCGCGCTGGCGCCGAGGACGAGCAGGAGGTAGGCGAGGGCGACGTGCGCCTCGTCGAGCGACGCGCGCACCGGGAGCATCCCCGCCGTGACCAGCGCCAGGGCGCCGAGCCAGAGGAGCCAGAGCAGCGGAGGCCGCCGCCGCGCCGCCGCCACGCTACCGACCGCCGGCCTCGAACCGGTAGCCGACGCCCGGCTCAGTGATGATGAGCCGCGGCCGCACCGGGTCGCGCTCGAGCTTCCGGCGCAGGCTGGCGACGTGCACGCGCAGGTACTGCTGCGCGTCGCCGTACGAGCGCGCCCAGACCTGCGTGAAGAGCTGACGGTGCGTCATCGTCCGCCCCGCGTTCGTCGCCAGCACCCGCAGCAGCTCCCACTCGATCGGCGTCAGGTGGACGGCCTCGCCGCCGCGGCTCACGCTCCGGTTCAGCAGGTCCACCACCAGCCCGTCGGCCTCGACGCGCGGCTCCCCGCCCCCCCGGCCGGCCAGCGCGGCCCGCCGCAGCTGCGCCCGCACGCGCGCCTGGAACTCGACGGTGCTGAACGGCTTCGTCACGTAGTCGTCGGCCCCCAGGTCGAGCAGCGCCGCCTTCTCGTGGTCCGAGTGCCGCGCCGACAGCACCACGATCGGCGCCGTCGACCAGCCCCGGATCTCGCGGCAGACCTCGGCCCCCTCGACATCGGGGAGCCCGAGGTCGAGCACGATCAGCTCCGGTCGCTCGGCGGCCGCGAGGTCGATCCCCTCGCGCCCCGTCGCGGCCTCCAGCACGCGCGTCGAGTCGTTCTCCAGCGCGTGGCGCACCACGCGCCGGATCTGCGGCTCGTCGTCGACGACGAGGATGGTGAGCGGGGGCATGCATGGATTCTAAGGGAAGGGGGATGGGGGATGGGGGATGGGGGATGAGCTGCTCCCGCTGACAGCCTGCCCTGACCCCGACCCCGACCCTGAGCGCAGCGAGGGGGAGGGGGAGGGGGAAGGGTTCATCCCCCATCCCCTATCCCCCATCCCCCTTCCCTGTCTTCTACCGGAACTCCCGCATCAATTCCCCGAGCGCCGCGCTCCCCGGGCAGAGCTCCTCGTACGGCAGGCCCACCAGCGGCTCCTCGACCGTGTCGTTGAGCGCGTGCATGTCGCCGGCGCGCTGGTCGATGTAGAGCAGGCCGGTCACCACCTCGCCGCGCTCCTGGAGCTGCCGCACGTAGGCGTAGGCGCCGTCGCGGTCGGTGGGGTCGTAGCCTTCGTCCACCTTACGGAAGCGCACCACGCTCCCGTCGTGCATCGTCACCGCCACCGTCGGCGCGCCCTCGCCGGGCGAGGCGCTGATCTCCCGGCGGAGCGGGATGAAGTCCACCGGGGCCACCGCGTGGTAGTGCTGGCGCGTGTAGCGGTAGCTCTTGGTCGAGGCCTCGTGGTCGTTGAAGGTGACGCAGGGGGAGATGACGTCCACCAGCGCGAACCCCTTGTGCGCCAGCCCCGCCTTGAGGATCGGGACGAGCTGCGCCTTGTCGCCGGAGAAGCCGCGCGCCACGAACGTCGCGCCGAGGTTGAGCGCCAGCAGCACCGGGTCGATCGGCGGCTGTACGTTCGCCTCGCCGCGCTTCGACTTGGAGCCGACGTCGGCCGACGCCGAGAACTGCCCCTTCGTCAGGCCGTAGACGCCGTTGTTCTCCAGCACGTACAGCATGTTCACGTTGCGCCGGATGGCGTGGCAGAGCTGCCCGAGCCCGATCGACAGCGAGTCGCCGTCGCCGGAGACGCCGATGCAGATCAGCTCCCGGTTCGCCGCGCCGGCGCCGGTGGCGATCGACGGCATCCGCCCGTGCACCGAGTTGAACCCGTGGGCGGTGCGCAGGAAGTACGTCGGCGTCTTCGACGAGCAGCCGATCCCGCTCAGCTTCGCCACGCGGTGCGGCTCGACGTCCATCTCCCAGAACGTCTGGACGATCGCCGCGGTGATCGAGTCGTGCCCGCACCCCGCGCAGAGGGTCGACATCGCCCCCTCGTAGTCGCGCTTGGTGAGCCCGATCGCGTTCCGCTGCAGCCCCGGGTGCTTGACCGGGGGCTTCTGGATGGATGTCATGGCCGGGCCTCCGCCGCGCCGAGGTGCGCGAGTGGATCCCCGCTTTCGCGGGAATGACGGGCGAACGTGTCATCCCCGCGGAAGCGGGGATCCGCCTCCTCCATCCCATCGCCCCGATTCAGCGCCGCCACCACGGCGTCCACCACCGTCTGCGCGCTCAGCGGCAGCCCGCCGTAGTCGAGCACCGGGATCAGGCGGTCGCCCGCCACGCCGGTCTCCAGCACCAGCAGCGACCGCAGCTGCCCGTCGCGGTTCTGCTCGACCACGAAGCACCGCTCGTGCGCGCCGAGGAACTCCGCCACCGCGCTGCCGAACGGGAAGCCCCGCACGCGCAGG
>DATFPD010000621.1:0-6878 GCA_035265005.1 Gemmatimonadaceae bacterium
CGGTTCCAACTCCTGCTGCTGCACGCCGACCGAAGGTTTGCCAACCGTCCGGCGGCCGTGTACCTATCTCCGGCGCCGATTTCGTGGGCGGAGGATAGGCACCCACCCTCATACCGGACTCACAGCCCAATCAAAAACCCCTCAAAGGGCGCATGACGTACCGGCTTCGGACGCTCGGAGGGCTGGCGCTGGACGGCGAGACCGGATCGCAGAGAGCAACCGCCCGGGGGGCGGCGAGCCAGCGGCGCACGCTCGCGCTCCTCGCCCTGATAGCCGCGGCCGGAGAGCGCGGGATCGCGCGCGACAAGCTGCTCGGCTACCTCTGGCCCGAGAGCGAGCCGGAACGGGCGCGCCACACGCTCACGCAGAGCCTCTACACGCTGCGGCGGGACCTCAAGGCGGACGCGCTCTTTCAGGGAACCAGCGAGCTCAAGCTCAACCGCGACCTCGTGTCGGTCGACGTGCTGGAGCTGGACGCTGCACTCGACCGCGGGGACCTCGAGGCCGCCGTCGCGCTCTACGGCGGCCCCTTCCTGGACGGCTTCTTCCTCGGCAACGCGCCCGAGTTCGAGCGGTGGGTGGACGGTGAGCGCGGCCGGCTCGCGGCGCGGGTGAGCCAGGCGCTCGAGTCGCTGGCGGGCCGGGCCGCCGAGCGCGGGGCGCATCGCGAGGCGGTCGATCACTGGCGGCGGCTCGCCGCGCTCGACCCGTACAGCGGCCGCATCGCCCTGGGACTGATGCGCGCCCTCGCGGCCGCCGGCGACCGCGCCGGAGCGCTCCAGCACGCGCGCGTCCACGAGACGCTGCTCAAGGAGGAGCTGGAGCTCGCGCCCGACCACGAGATCGCCCGGCTGGCCGAGCAGCTCCGAGAGCCCGCCGCGGCACCGCCACCAACGCCAGCACCGGCGCAGGTGGCCGCCACTGCCGCTACGCTCCCACCACCAGCCGCGTCTGCTGTCGCCGCCGCGCCGATGCGAGAGAGCGTGGGGCTGCTCCGGCGGAGCTCGACCGCGCTGGGTGCGGCGCTCCACCGGCGTACCGCCCCCATTCGCCTGCTGACCGGCAACACTCTGCACGCCACGCACGTGGCGGCGGCCGAGCTGGCGATGGAAGCGCGAGCCCGGCGCCGCCGGCTCGTGCGCTACGGAGTGGGGGCCGCGGCGGCGTTGGTCGCGGTGGTCGCCGCACTGTGGCTGCTCTCGCGCGGGGGACAGCACGCCGGCGCGACCGCCGCCTCGCCGGCGAGCCTCGCCGTCGTGCCGCTCGAGAGCCCGGCGAGCGACACCGCCGCCAACCGGCTCGCCGAGCGCATGTCGGACGCGCTCACCGAGCGGCTGGCGCTGCTCCCGGCGCTGCGCGTGAAGAGCCAGGGGGCAGTGCTGTCGGCGCGCGCCTCGCTCCCCCCGGGGCGCGGCGCGGCCGATGCCCCGGCCGCGGACCCGGGCGCGCTCGGCCGGCTGCTGGGCGTGCGCTACGTGGTGGAGGTGAGCGTCCGCCCCGCTGGGGCGCGCGCCCGCCTGACCGTGCGGCTGGTGGACGCCGACAGCGGCTTCCAGCTCTGGGGCGAGAGCTACGAGGCCGCGGCGTCGGAGCTGCCGCAGCTCGGCGAGCGCGTGGCGCGGGACGTGGCGGGGAGGGTGAAGTGAAGCGGGGACTCGGCACTCGGCGCTCGGCCCCCGGCCCTCGGCCCTCGGCACTCGGCACGACCTCGGGAGGCGAAGGGGTGTCCGAGGTCGTGCCGAGTCCGTCACTGGACGAGCTCGCCTCGCTCACCCCGTTCGAGCGGCGGGCATTTTTGTTCGCGCACCGGATGAACTACGGGCGCTGGAAGCGCGTGTGGACGTGGGTGCAGCGGACGGTGGGGGCGCGGTGGATCGAGGTGGCGGGGCTGCGGCTTCTGCGGGTGCACGGGCTGGAGCACGTGGAGCGCACGCCGTCGGAGCGGCCGCTGCTCCTGGTGGGGAACCACCGCTCGTTCTTCGACATGTACGCCGTGTCGAGCGTGATCTACCGGCGCGCGCCGCGGCGGCGCGTGGGGGCGCTCTACTTCCCGGTGCGGGGGCGGTTCTTCTACCAGTCGCCGTTAGGCATGCTGGTGAACTTCCTGGCCGGCTGGTGGGCGATGTACCCGCCCTTCTTCCGGCGCGGCGGCACGCGGGACTTCGACGCCTACGCGCTCAGGCTGCTGACGGCGCTCTGCCGGGGCGCGGCGGGGCCGGGCACGATCGTGGGCTTCCACCCCGAGGGGACGCGCAACAAGGGCCCCGACCCGTACAGCTTTCTCCCCGCGCAGCCGGGCGTCGGGAAGCTGATCAAGGACGCGGGGCCGGGGCTCGAAGTGGTGCCGGTGTTCGTGGCCGGGCTCACCAACGACCTGGGGGGCATGGTCGCCCGAAACTGGCGGCCTGACGCGGAGCGGGTGCGCATCCGCTTCGGCCCGTCCATCGACTGCTCGGCGTTCTACGAGATGCCCGACCGCGGCAGCACCTACCGGGCACTCGCCGAGCTGGTGATGGAGAAGGTGAAGGAGCTGGGGGAGAGGGATCGGGAGGAGTACGGGAAGAGCTGATACGCGATACGCGATACGCGATACGCGATACGCGATTCGCGAAGGGCCCCGGGAGCCTCCTACAGGCATCCCGGGGCCCTTCGCGTATCGCGAATCGCGTATCGCGTATCGCGTATCAGCTCTTACTTCTTCAGCACGCCGTTCTCGCGCACCACGAACGTGAGCTGTTCGCCCAGGCCTCCGGCCTCGGCGACGATGGTGAAGGTGCCGGGGTGGTTGGCGGTGAAGACGCCGTTCTCGGAGATCCTGGCGCCGTCGACGCCGCCGACGACGGCGTAGGTGACGCGGAGGTTCCGGATCTTGTAGCCGCCGAGCCCCCAGATCTCGGTGCTCAGCTTGACCTCCTCGCCGGTGCGCACGTCCTTCGCGTTCGAGCGCAGCACCATCCGCTTGACGGGGTTCTTCTCGACGTTGAACGACTCGGTCGCCTGCGCGTCGCCCCACCTGGCGGTGATCTTCACCTTGCCGTTCGTGAGGAAGTGCACGGTGCCGCGCTGGTCGACGACGGCGACCGTGGTGTCGCTCGACGACCAGAAGATCTGGCTCGCCAGCTCGGCGCTCTCGACGGTGCTGGCGTCGCCCGCGCGGGCGACGAGCGGGATCGACGTGCCGGCGTACGAGAAGTAGTCGCCCGCATCGATCTTGAGCTTCTTCCCCGTCGTGCTCACCGGACCGCCGGCGGCGTAGGCCGCGCCCTGCTCGGCGCCCTGGACGGCGACGACCATCGTCGCGGCGTGGCCGCCGAACTCGGCGACCACCGTGTAGACGCCGGGCTGCTTGGCGACGAAGGCGCCGCGGTCGTCGATCGACGCCTCGGCGCGCGCGGCGCCGCGGGACGCGACGGCGAACGTCAGGTGGGCGTCGGCCACCGGCTTCCTGTCATCGTCCTTCGCTACCGCGCTCACGCGCAGGGTGTCGCCGACGACGACCGTGCCGCGCGTGCCGCGCGTGCCGCGGGCGAAGTCGACGTCTCGGACCGGGTTCTCCTTCACGGCGAAGACGTGCTTCGCCTCGCCGGTCATGTAGCGCGCGGTGATCGTGACCCGGCCCTCCTTGATGAAGGAGAGCTGGCCGGCGGGGGTGACCCACGCGATGCGCGCGTCGCTCGACTCCCAGACCACCGGGAGGTCGGGCGACACGGTGCCGTTGCGGGAGACGACCGCCGTGAGCGGGATGCTGCTGCCGACGTACGCGCCGTAGTCGGGCGCGCTCATCTCGACGGCGTACTTGTCGACCTTGGGCCTCGGCGCGGCGCCGAGCTCGGTCCTGGCCGCGCCATCCTGCGCGGCGGCCGTGGCGAGCGGCGCAGCGAGCGCCACCGCCGCGAGGGCGGAGAAAAGAATACGCTGCATAGGAGTTGGGGCTGCGGTAGACGGAGAGACGTACCGTGATCGTCGAAGCTGAGCCTGGCGCGTCTCACAGACGGCGGGTGCCGCGGGTCACACCGGCTCAGGAGCCATTGAAATGACTGCTCAGCCAGGTCGAGGTAACGGGAGTTAAGCAGGGATTGAGGGGGCTAACGGCATGAGATGCGGGATGCTGCGGACCAGCGCGCCCATGTCATCCTGAGGGCGTGGCGCGCAGCGCCGCCCGAAGGATCTCGGCGGTCTATTCCGTCGAAGGCTCTCTGCGGCTCACGCACAGGAGATCCTTCGGGCGGCGCTGCGCGCCACGCCCTCAGGATGACGAAGTGCCGCCCAGACTGCCGCATCGCGCGTGACGCTGCTGTCGTGACGCGCATCTCAGCGCGTCCCGCGTCCCGCGTCCCGCGTCTCGGGTCCCGGCCACTGGTACGCTCCTTGACCTCGCCGCTCCGCATGGCGAACAACTCCCAGCGGTGGCCCGACCTCCTCTGGATCGTGCGGCACGGCGAGAGTGCCGGGAACGTCGCGCGGGACGCGGCGGACGCCGCCGGGCTGCAGATGATCGACATCGACGTGCGGGACGTGGACGTCCTGTTGAGTCCACTCGGCGAGCGGCAGGCGGAGGCGCTCGGGCGGTGGTTCGCGACGCTCCCCGACGACCGCCGGCCGACGGTGGTGCTCGTGTCGCCGTACCAGCGGGCGCTGCGGACGGCGGAGATCGTGCGGGACGCCGGGGGGCTCTGCCCGGAGGCGGACGAGTTCGTGGTCGACGAGCGGCTCCGCGAGAAGGAGTTCGGCATCCTCGACCGCCTGACGCGGGTGGGGATCGAGCACCGGCACCCCGAGCAGGCCGAGCTGCGCCGCTTGTTAGGCAAGTTCTACCACCGGCCGCCGGGGGGCGAGAGCTGGTGCGACGTCATCCTCCGCCTGCGCAGCGCGCTCGACACGATCTCGCTGCACTACGCCCGCGGCGAGCGCGTGCTCATCGTCTGCCACCAGGTGATCGTGCTCTGCCTCCGCTACCTCGTGGAGTGCATGTCCGAGGAGCAGATCCTGGAGATCGACCGCCGGGCCGAAATAGCCAACTGCTCGATCACCGCCTACGAGTTCGACCCCGCCGCCGGCAAGCAGGGGAAGCTCCGCCTGACGGCCTTCAACTTCGTCGCCCCGCTGGAGGCCGAGGGGGCGGCGGTGACCAGCGCGCCGGACGTGAAGGGCGTACGAGGGTAGGGAGCGGCGGGGACGCGTCCCCGTCCCGCGTCCCCGCCGCTCGGGCCCGATACCTGCTCTACTTGGGCCCGCCACTCTCGATCGTTGCGCGGGCGTACCGGCTCGCGCGCCCACCGGAGTTCATGCTGTCGTTCGAGGAACCGTCGCGCGGCCGGGGTCAGGGACCCGCGGCTGTCTTTGCCATCGTCTCCGTCCTCTCCGCGCTCGCGTTCGGGGGGGCTCGCGTGCTGCGCGCCCAGCCGCCGAGCTCGCGCACCGACGCGACGGAGACGCAGGCGGTCGTGAAGGTGCCGCCGAAGGACACGCGGATCGAGGTGCGGCGGATCCGGTTCGAGGGCGTGCGCGCGATCGACGAGACGGAAGCGCGCGACACGCTCAAGACGCGGCAGTCGAGCTGCCGGCTGATCCTCCTGGCGCCGCTCTGCCGATTCACGCCCACGCTGTTCCTGGTCAACAAGAAGTACCTCGACCGCGAGACGGTGGCCGAGGACGCCACGCGGCTCCAGGTCCTCTACTGGCGCCACGGCTACCGCGAGGCGCAGGTGGACACGGTCATCGTCCAGCGCCCGGGGCATCGCACGGCCACGGTCACCTTCCGCATCCGCGAGGGGCCGCCGACGACGCTGCGCGCCATCGAGGCCGTGTACGGCAGTCCGGTCCGGCACCAGCGGGACGGACACGCGTTCGACGTACGCGTCGGCGCGCCGTTCGACGTGATCGCGCTCGAGCGCGCGATGCTGAACCTCAAGAACGAGCTGTGGGACGAGGGGTACGCCGAGGCGCGGGTGACGGCCGCCGTGTCACGCGCCGATTCGCTCACGCGCTCGGTGTCCGCCGTCGTGACGGTCGAGCCGGGGGCGCCGACGCGCGTCGGGCGGATCGAGGTCGAAGGGAACCACCACGCGTCGGAGGCGACGGTGCGCTCGGCGCTCACGCTGCAGCCCGGCGACCTGTTCCGCCGCCGCGACGTGATGGCGAGCCAGCGCTACCTGTTCCGCTCGGGGCTGTTCGAGCGCGCGCTGATCATCATGCCGCAGCGCGAGGAGGCCGACGACGGGTCGGGGCGCGTGGTGCGCGTGACGGTGCAGGAGGGTCCGGCGCGGCGCGCGCGGGCGGGCGTCGGTTTCAGCACGGTGGACTTCCTCCAGACCTCGGCGATCTTCTCCCACAACGACTTCCTGGGCGGCGCGCGGCGGCTGGACGTGCGCGGCGCGGTGACGAACCTGCTCGCCGGGTCGCTCGACGGCCGGGGGCCGTTCCGGGACCTGACGCCGCCGGGGGTGGCGGGCGACGAGCGGCAGCGCTTCCTCGCCCCGATGTGGCAGGCGGGCGCCACGATCACGCAGCCGTGGCTCGGGAGCCCGAAGAACGGCCTCAGCGTCTCCGCGTTCGCGCACCGCCGCAGCGCGGCGGGGGTGTTCGTGGACCGCGGCGCCGGCGGCGAGATGACCTTCGCGCGCGAGCTGGCGGCGCGCGTCACCGCCGGCGCCAGCTACCGCGCCGAGCGCACGCGCGTGGACGCGGCCGACGCGTACTTCTGCGGCGGCTACGGCGCGTGCGAGGCCGGCGCGGCGGCCGCGCTGCGGGCGCCGGCGTGGCTGGCGCCGGCCGCGGTGGCGCTGATGGTCGACCGCGCCGACGACCCGGACTTCCCCACCGCCGGCTACTCCGGCCGGCTGGCGGGTGAAGCCGCCGCCCCGGGGATGGGCTCCGAC
>DATFPD010000622.1:0-29481 GCA_035265005.1 Gemmatimonadaceae bacterium
CCGCTGCTGGAAGGCGGCGTCGAGCAGGTGCCGCACCGTCTGCGGGAAGACGAGCTGTGCGCCGCCGGCCACCACCAGGCAGAGCGCGGCGACGGCGAGGCGCGGCGCGTACGGGCGGACGAGGGGCAGCAGCCGGGCCAGCGGCTTCGGCGACACCAGCTTGCGCGACCGTCCGTCAGGCGGCGGCGGGGGCGCGCCGCCTGACGAGGGCGCGAACGACGGGCCAATCCCCGTGCCTGACGACGCAGCCCGCGGCGCGGAGCGCGGCGCGGCGGTCACGCCGCCGGCGAGCCGGCGAGCCAGAGGCGGATGCGGTAGAGGTTCTCGCTCAGTCGCCGCCGCCGCGCCTGCGCGCGCTCGAACAGCGCGTACAGCTCGTCCGCCGGCAGCTCGCGCTCCGACGGCGGCCCGGCCCACCCCTCGCTCGTCCACTCCCGCACGCGCACCACGCCCCTCTCGGGGCGCGAGATCACGAACAGCCGCGTCGGCTCGTCGCGGTCGCCGTCCACCTGCACCGAGAGCACGTCGGGCGGCTCGCCGGACGGCGACGGGTCGAGGTCGCGGCTCACGGCAGCACCCGCCGGTCCACGACCATCGCGGCGAAGAGCAGGGCCAGGTAGAGCAGCGAGTACTTGTACACCCACCACGCCGGCCCCGTCCACGCCTTCGCCCGCATCACCCGCACGACGCCGCCCAGCAGCACCGCGCCCAGCACGAGCGCGGACGCGAGGTAGATCACGCCGAGCGCGCCGACCACCGCGGGGAGCAGCGTGAGCGGCACCAGGATCAGCGTGTACCAGAGCATCTGCCGCATCGTCTCGCGCTCGCCCCACACCAGCGGCGCCATCGGCACGCCGGCCCGGCCGTAGTCGTGCTGCTTGAGCAGCGCCAGCGCCCAGAAGTGCGGCGGCGTCCAGTAGAAGATGATGAGGAACAGGTACACGGCGACCAGATCGAGCCCGCCCGTCACCGCCGCCCACCCGACCAGCGGCGGGAACGCCCCCGCCGCGCCGCCGATGACGATGTTCTGCGGCGTGCTGCGCTTGAGCCACCGCGTGTAGACGAACACGTAGAAGTAGAAGCCGGCCAGCGCCAGCGTCGCGGTGAGCACGTTGGCGAAGCGCGCCAGGAGCCACGTGGCCGCGGTGGCGAGCGACACGCCGTAGACGAGCACGAGCCCGGCGCCCAGCCGCCCGCTCGGCACCGGCCGCAGCCGAGTCCGCGCCATGAACTGGTCGATGTCGCGGTCGAGGTACATGTTGACCGCGTTCGCGCCACCGGCCATCAGGTAGCCGCCGACGGTGACGACGAGCACCAGCCACCAGCTCGGCCGGCCGGCGACGAACATCGGGCCGACGGTGGTGACGAGCAGCAGGGAGATGATGCGCGGCTTGGTGAGCGCGACCAGGTCGCGCGCGAGCGAGGTGCGCGCCCCGCCCTCCCGCACGGCGACGCCGGTCACAGCTCGGCCCCCCTCGCCATCAGCACGGCGAGCGTGTACGGGCGCGTGCCGCGGTGCCGGGCCGGCGTGGGGCGCGTGGGCGGCGGGTCGACGTCGGGCGGCGCCGCGGGCTCCGCGGGCGCCGCGGGCAGACTGGCGGCCGCCGACTCGGGCGGGGCGCCGGCGCTGACGAGCACCACTTCGGGCGCTGGTGCCGCCGCGGGCTCGGCGACGGCGCCGGGCACGTCGATCGGCGCCGAGAGCGACGCAGTGGGCGCAGAAGTCGCCGCCAGCGGCAACAGTTCGGTCCGCCACGCAACCGAGTGGTGACGGTCGTTCGGCTCCGCGGCATCATATTGAATTTCGGGGGGGGCCCCCCCGAGTGCCGGCTCGTTCGACGCGTCGGCGGCGACGGCTTCGGCGGCCACAGCCTCGACGTCGACGTCGGCCACGGCGACCGCGAAGTTCATCGGCACTTCGGTATCGACGCAGGCCGCATCCGGCTCCGCCGCCAGCGTCGCGGCCGCAGGCTCCGCCAGCTCGACTCGCGCGCCGGTGATGCTCTGCTCGTCCGGAAGCTCACCCGAGAGCTCGGCTTCGACCTGCGCGTCTGCGTCGGCCGCCGCGGCGTCGGGGAGCACGGGCGCAGCGATCTCGGGCTCCGCCGCCAGCTCGACGCGGCTCGCGACGTCCGCTTCGACCTCCGCCGGCGTCGCCGCAGCCGCAACTAACTCGACGTCGTGCAGGCTTTCGGTACGCCCTGCATCCGAACGGTGATGGTCGTCGAGCGCCTCGACGTTATCCTGAATTTGGGGGGGGGCCCCCAAAGGTAGCGACGACGATTCCGGCTCCGGCTCTTGCTCCGCGAGCGCCAGCGACGCCGATTCCTCGACGGCCGCCTCGAAGCCCGCTTCCTCCGGCGCCACGTCCGCGGCCGCGGCCTCCACCACCTCGACAGCCGCCACCTCGGCGATCGTCGACTCCGCGCTCGCCACCT
This sequence comes from Gemmatimonadaceae bacterium, assembly GCA_035265005.1. Taxonomy (GTDB): domain Bacteria; phylum Gemmatimonadota; class Gemmatimonadetes; order Gemmatimonadales; family Gemmatimonadaceae; genus DATFPD01. The sequence goes on from DATFPD010000622.1 coordinate 2,439, forward strand.
CGACGTCGCCCTCGAGCACTTCCGCGGTCGGCGCCGACTCCACGATGGCGGCTTCCACGACCGGCTCGTCCTCCCGTACGTGGTCCGCCGGTGCCGCGGACTCGACATCCGGCTCGGCCGTCGCCTCCTCGCCGAGCCGCAGCTCGTTCTGCATCGAGTCCGCGACCGCCAGCGTCTCGTCGAGCTCGACGGCCGGCGCGTCGTCGAAGCTCGGCTCGAAGCGCGCGCCGAACCCGAGCTCCGGCGACAGCTCGAGCTGCGGGGCGGGGGTGGCCCACGGCTCCGCCTCTGCTTCGTCGCCGGCGACCTCGTCCTCCGCCTCCACGAACGCGGCGGTCGACGCGACGCGATGCCCGCGCTCGGCCGGCGGCTCGACGAGCCTCAGCTCCCCGGCGTCCGACGCGGGCTCGGACTCCTCGGTCGCGCCCGCCGCTTCGGCGACCGCCGCGAGCACCGCCGCCGCCGCCCCGGCCCCCACGTTAGGCTCGGCAGCCGCCACCGCGGGCGCGCCGGGCACGTCCACCGGCCCGGTGCGCACCGCCGGCCGGCCACAGGTCGCGGCGCGGCGGGCGAGAGCCGCCAGGATGAAGAGCGAGAGCCAGACGAACGACCCCACCGCCTGGTGCAGCGAGCGCAGCGCCGGCGGCAGCTGCATCTCCACCAGCGCCGCGGCGACCAGAATCTGGAGGACGACCGCGCCGAGCCCCACGCGCGCCGCCAGCACGACCGCCCGCGGCTGCCGCCGCCTCGCCACGCCGAGCGCGAGGCCGGTCGTGTGGAAGAGCAGCAGGAACGCGATCACGCGATGCGCGACGTGAATGTACAGCGGCGAGCCCGGCGTGCCGATCGCGCGGCAGTGCGGGAAGCCGACGCAGGCGCCGTTCGCGCCGACGATGTGCGCCGTGAGGCCGCCGAGCACGACGGCGAGGAACGCCAGCCCCGCCGCGGCCACCGCCCCGCGGTAGCCCTTGCGGGCGGCCGCCAGCCGCGCCGCGTCGTCTGGTGGCGCAGCGTCCGCGTCCAGCGCCGCGGCGCCGAACCCGCCGGCGCGGATCGCCGCCATCGCCAGCGAGGCGAGCACCGACACCGCGATCGCGAGGTGCGTGACGATGACGTACTTGTTGGTGAGCTCGAGCCGCACCACGGCGCGCCCGAACAGCGCGGCGACGACGACCAGCGCCGCCGCCAGCGCCGCCGCATGCAGTACCCCGCCGCGGCCGCCGACGTCCGGCTCGCGCCGGCGCAGCCACGCCGCCCCGGCGAGCGCGATCACCGGGAAGCCGAGCAGCGCGGCGAGCCAGCGGTGCGTGATCTCGATCGCCGTGCGCGGGTCGTCGAGCGAGGGGAGCCAGTGGCCGTTGCACTTCGGCCAGTGGTCGCCGCAGCCGAGCCCGGACCCGGTGATGCGGACGATGGCGCCGAAGACGATGTGGGCGAACGCGAGCGCGAGCGCGACGTACGCGAGCCGGCGGAGCAGCCTCACGCTCGCGCTCCGGCGGCGGCGGCGGCCGGCGCCGCGGGGTGCGTCGCCGACTGCTGCGGCGGCAGCGGGTGTACGGCGCGCCAGGTGAAGTAGAGCACGAACGCGAGCGCGAGGCCCGGCACCACCGCCCACGTCACCTCACGCGCCCGGCTCGCGCGCGACGCGCCGGCACTTCCCGCCACGAACGCCGCGCGCACGATCGCGACCTGCGCGACGAGAGAGCACACGACCGCGACCCAGAAGGTCGCGTCGGCCAGAAACGGGGGCATGTTCGGGGGCGGCGGGTGAGGGTTCGACGTGCAAAAGCTAAGAGGGGAGGACGGCGAAACAAAGTCTCGCGCGCCGCGGTCGAACGCGTCCGACTTTCGAGATGCACGCCCCGGGCGTTACGATTGGCGAATGAACCCCACCCCTGAGTCTCCGTCGTCGCTCCCGCGCCGCGTCGGGCTGTGGAGCGCGACCGCGATCGTCATCGGCTCCATCATCGGGTCCGGCATCTTCCGCTCGCCCGCCGGCGTGGCGAACCGGCTGCCGGGGCCCGGCGCCATGCTCTCCGTGTGGGTGATCGGCGGTGTCTTCTCGCTCTGCGGCGTGCTCACGCTGGCCGAAGTCGCCAGCGCGCTCCCGCGCACCGGCGGGCTCTACGTCTTCCTGCGCGAAGGGTGGGGGCGGCTCTCGGCCTTCCTCTTCGGATGGTCCGAGCTCGTCATCATCCGCGCCGCCGCGCTCGGCGCCATCGCGACGACGTTCGCCGAGTACTTCCTGCGCGTGCTCGGGTACGACCCGGCCGTGGCGCCGTACGACCAGTACGCGCACTACGTCGCCGCCGTCTCGATCGCGCTCACGGCGGCGATCAACATCGCGGGCGTGCGGTGGGGCGCGGCGATTCAGGTCGTGACGACCGTCGCCAAGTACGGCGGGCTCCTGCTCATCATCGCGCTCGCGCTCTTCATCGGCCTCCCGCGCACGGGCGGACACTTCACGCCGCTCTGGCCCGAGGGCGGCTTCGCCATCGCGCCCTTCGGGCTGGCGCTGGTGAGCTGCCTCTGGGCGTACGACGGCTGGGCCGACCTGAGCTTCATGAGCGGCGAGGTGAAGGACCCCGGCCGCAACCTCCCGCGCGCGCTCATCGTGGGCACGCTCGCGGTGATGTTCATCTACGTGCTCGCGAACGTCGCGTACCTGGCGGTGCTGTCGGTGGAGGAGGTGCGCCGCTCCCCGCTCGTCGCCGCGGACGTCGCCCAGCGCCTGCTCGGACTGCCGGGCGTCCGCTTCGTCGCCACGACGGTGATGCTCTCCACCTTCGGGGCGCTCAGCGGGGCGCTGCTCACTACGCCGCGCATCTTCTTCGCGATGGCGGACGACGGGCTGCTCTTCCGCCGGGTCGCGAGCGTCCACCCGCGCTTCCAGACGCCGTGGGTGGCGATCTCGCTCGCGGCGGTGCTCGGCATCGCCTTCGTGCTCGTCCGCACCTTCGAGCAGCTCGCCGACACCTTCGTCACCGCGATCCTGCCCTTCTACGCGCTCGGCGTCGCCTCGATCTTCACGCTGCGGGGCCGCGCCGGCTACCAGCCCGCCTTCCGCGCCCCCGGCTACCCGGTCGTCCCGGCGCTCTTCATCCTCGCCGTCATCTACCTGCTCGGCAACTCGCTGCTCGACCCGTCGACGCGCCTCGGGACGCTGGGCGTGATTGGCGGAATCCTGCTCGGGATTCCGGTCTACTACTTCGTGGACGGACGGGCGGCGCGCGATGCGGGAGAGGTGAGCCGGGCAGGTCCGCTCCGCTGACGCGACTCGCCGACGCGACTCGCCGACGCGACCGGTCGGCGATTCGTGACGCGGCGGCGACACGCTCTCCTTGTTCGCACCGCTGCTCCCCTGGCATATTGTCGCCGCCGGCTGGTCCCTCCCCTTCGCGGCGCGCGCGAGTGCAGGCGAACTGGTTACCCGTTCTGGCGCGACGACGCGCTGTGCCGGCGACGGTCGAAGTCCCCGCAATGGCGCACCGCGGTGCGTCCCACACTTCCTCCGCAGGGCACTCATGTCCTACACACGTTGGCTCTACATCCTGGGCTCCGCCGCCGTCCTGTGCGGCGCCGCGAGCGCGCTCCCGGCGCAGGGCGTCACGACGGGCGCGATCAGCGGCGTCGTCTCGGACGAGAGCGGGCAGCCGATGGACGCCGTCCAGGTCCTGGTCGTCAACCGCGGGACCGGCTTCTCCTCCGGCGCGGTGACGCGCGCGAACGGCCGCTACCTCGTCCCCGGACTCGAGGTCGGCGGGCCGTACTCGGTCACCGCGCGGCGGATCGGTTCGGCGCCCGAGACGCGCGACAACGTCTTCGTGACGCTGAGCCAGACGACGCAGGTGGACTTCCGGCTCCGCGCGCAGGCCGCAGTGCTCTCCGGCGTCTCGGTGACCGCCGAGGCCGAAGGCTCCGCCTTCTCCCCCACGCGCACCGGCGCGCAGACGACGGTGAGCGACAGCCTGATCTCGCGGCTGCCGACGGCCGGCCGCAACTTCACCGACTTCGTGCGGCTGGCGCCGCAGGTGGTGACCTCCCCGCGCGGCGACATCAGCGCCGGCGGCGTCAGCTCGCGCCTCAACTCGTTCCAGGTGGACGGCGCCAGCCAGAACGACCTGTACGGGCTCGCCGGCGGGTTCGGCATCCCCGGCTCGGCGTCGGGCGCGCGCTCGGTGCCGCTGGACGCGATCAAGCAGTTCCAGGTGCTGCTCTCGCCGTTCGACGTGCGCCAGGGGAACTTCGCCGGCCTGCTGCTCAACGCCGTCACCAAGAGCGGCACGAACAGGCTGGAGGGGACGGGCTACTACTTCTACCGCGACGAGGGCCTCGCGAGGAACCTGCCGTTCATCCGCAGCGTGCCGTTCGACGTCAAGCAGTTCGGCGCGACGCTCGGCGGGCCGATCGTGAAGGACCGCGTGCACTTCTTCATTGCCCCCGAGCTCCAGACGCGGAGCCGGCCGGCGACCGGGCCGTACGTCACCGGCAGCACCGCCAACGGCGTCAACCTGAACCCCGACACCCTCGCCCGCTTCGTCGCCGGCGTGAAGAAGCTCGGCCTCGCCGACCCGGGCACCTCCGGCCCGGTGAGCCTCGACAACCCGCTCACCAACATCTTCGGCCGCGTGGACGTCCAGCTCCCCGGCTTCAACAGCCGCGCCGTCCTCCGCCATAGCTACGCGAAGGCCGAGGACGCCGACTTCAGCCGCACGCCGACGACGTTCCGGCTCTACTCGAACGCCACGCCGCGCCAGACGCTCAACAACTCGTCCGTCGGTCAGCTCTACACCACGCTTCCGAACGGCGCCTCGAACGAGCTGATCGTCGGCTACAACACGATCCGCGACCTGCGCCCGCTCCCGGTGCGCTTCCCGCAGGTGGACGTGACCGTCGGCACGGTGACGCTCCGCGCCGGCAGCGACCAGTTCAACCAGGGGAACATCCTCCGGCAGCGGATCCTCGAGCTGACCGACAACTACTCGTTCCCCTGGCGGTCGCACAACCTCACGGTCGGGACGAAGAACGAGTTCTACCACATCTACAACTACTTCGCCGAGAGCTCGATCGGCGTCTACACCTTTCGCAACCTCGACTCGCTCGAGGCCGGGAACCCCAACACCTACCGCATCTCCACCGACCTCGGCGGCGGCATCGCGGCCGACTTCGGCGCGGCGACGCTGGGCCTGTACGCGCAGGACCAGTGGCAGGTGAGCAACCGCTTCAACCTGACCTACGGGCTCCGCGCCGACCTGCCGCTGATGTTCGACCAGCCGAAGTACGTACCGGTGGTGGACACCGTCTTCGGGCGGCGCACCGACCGCGTCCCGTCCGGCGACGTGCAGCTTTCCCCGCGCGTCGGCTTCAACTTCAGCGGCGGCGGCGAGCGGCAGTTCCAGCTCCGCGGCGGGATGGGACTCTTCACCGGGCGGCCGCCGTTCGTGTTCGTCGGCAACGCCTACTCCAACTCGGGCGCCGGCTTCGCGGTGCTCCAGTGCAACACGGCGACGCTCCAGGCGCCCAACTTCACGGCCGACCCGAGCAAGCAGCCGCTCAACTGCCGCAGCGGGACGGGGCTCAGCACCGGCATCATCGGCGCGGTGAACACGCTCGACGAGCACCTCAAGTTCCCGCAGTCCTTCCGCGCCTCATTCGGCGCAGACCGCGACATCGGCTGGGGGCTCGTCGCCACCACCGAGGCGCTGTACACCCGCTTCGTCAACAACTTCTTCTACCGCAACCTGAACCTCGCCGGCCCGACCGGCGTGGACCGCAACGGCCGCGTCCTCTACGCCACGCAGATCGCGGCCAACGGCGTGCCGACGGTGAACCTGAAGTCGTCGCGATTCAGCGAGGTGGTGGAGCCGAAGAACCAGTCCGACGACTACGCGTACACGCTCACCGGTCAGCTCCGCAAGCGCTTCTCGGCCGCCTTCGAGGCGACGGCGGCGTACAACTACACGGTCTCGCGCGACGTCGCGACGTACACCTCGGACCGCGCGATCTCGAACTTCCAGCGCGGCCGCATGATCGGCGCTCGGCAGTTCCAGGAGGACGCGGGCGTCGGGATCTCGCAGTTCGACCGCCCGCACCGGATCATCCTCAACGGGACCTACACGGCCCCCTGGGACCGCTACGCCACCGCCGTCTCCTTCAACTTCGTCGGCCAGTCGGGGACGCCGTACGCGTACTACGCGGGGCGCGGCGGCTCGTCCGGGACGGGGGACCTGAACGGCGACGGCCAGATCGAGAACGACCTGATCTACGTCCCCCGCAACGCGGCGGACACGAGCGAGATCTTCTTCCAGGCGACGGCCGCGGCGACGGTCGCGCAGCAGCAGTCGGCGTTCGAGAGCTTCATCAAGAGCTCGAAGTGCCTGCGCTCCCAGCGCGGCCGGATCATGGAGCGCAACAGCTGCCGGAGCCCCTGGCAGGACTTCCTCGACGTCTCGGTCCGCCAGAACATCCCGACCTTCAGCGGCCAGACCTTCGCCCTCCAGCTCGACATCTTCAACTTCCTCAACCTGCTGAACAAGGACTGGGGGACGATCGAGCTGCCGACGGCCAACCCGGACTTCCCGCAGAACCTGCTCCTCTCCCACGTCGCCCAGCGCACGATCACCGGCGCCACCTACTCGGCGACGAACTTCCTGAACCAGAAGCCGGTCTTCACCTTCGACCCGACCTACCGCGAGTTCTCCACCCAGAACCGGGCGTCGAACTTCTACCAGCTCCAGCTCTCGGCCCGCTACAGCTTCTGATCGACGGCCGAACGGCGCGGGGGTGGCGGCGGGTCCGAGACCCGCCGCCACCCCCGCGCCTTTTTATCACGAGCCCGTCCCGGTGTTGCTCCTGCTCCACACCATGCGGAGCGGGAATACCGTCCACTCGCAAACGGCTGATACCGCTCTTACCTTTCACGGCTGTGCTTGCCTGGTCCCGTGCACGTCGTGAGTCTACGGGCTATATGACCGCCCGTCCCCGCCGATAGCTCCAGCGCTCGACCCGCTCGCCCGCAGCTCGCAGCTCGCACCACCGTCGCTCACCCACCGTTGGAACCCGGGATGACCCTCTCACACATGCTTCGAACCGCCCGTCCGCTGTCGCGGCTCGCGGTCGCGGCCGCCCTGTGCGCGGGCGCGCTCGCCGCGTGCAAGGACGCCTCCGAACCGGCGGCCAGGCACGGAACGATCGCCGTCCGCGCCTACGTGGACCGCGACGCGTCCGGCACGTTCACGACCGGTGACAGCGCGCTCTCGGGCGTCGAGATCAGGGCCGAGCGGGACGGGGCGGCCGCGGTCACCGCGACGACCGACGACGAGGGGCTCGTGCGGTTCGGCGACATGGAAGCCGGGACGTATCGGATCGCCGCGGCCGGGGGCCAGCTCCCCGCCGGCGCCACGCTCGCCAGCAACCCGACGCCGACCGCCGCCGTGACGTTCCTGGGCGACACCTCGCGCGTGGAGTTCCGCTTCGTCTTCTTCCCGGGGACGGTGACGGGACGCGTGTTCCGCGAGGACAACGGCGTCGAGGGCTACCAGGTGGGCGGCGACACCCCGGGCGCCGGCCTCCGGGTCGAGCTCCTGGCGGACAGCGCGGACGCCACCGGGGCGCCGATCCCGAGCAACACCGTGCTCGCGACGACGACCACCGACGCCAACGGCGCCTACACCTTCAACCTCGTCCGACTCGGCAACTACTTCGTCCGGATCGAGAACCCGACGACGATCAGCTTCGGCGCCGCCGGCAACACACGCCGGGTGATCGTTGCGCCGCAGCAGAGCGCGACCGTCTCAGGCACCACCTTCACCGGCTCGCTGGTGCTGACGATCGCCCAGGCGCGCACGAAGGCCCAGCCCTCGGTCGTCGCGGTCGAGGGGGTGGTCACCGCACCGCCCGGCCCATTCGCGACGAGCAACAATCGCTCCGAGATCTGGGTGCAGGACGCGACCGGCGGAATCGCGGTCTTCGCGGCCCCGACCGATCTCGCGCCGGCGTACGCCGTGGGCACGCGCGTGCGGGTGAGCGGAATCCTCGGCAACAACGCCGGCCAGCTCCAGATCGGCGTGCCGCAGCAGGCCGTGGGCAATCCGCCGCCGCCGCAGCTCGAGATCCTCACCGGGACGGGCACCGTCACTCCCACCGCCGTCACGGGCACGCAGGTCAACGCCCTCGGCGCGAACGAGGGGCGGCTCGTGCAGCTCTCCGGCTTCCGCGTCACCACGGTCGGTTCGGCGAGCGCCACCAGCGGCGCGTTCAACGTCACCGGGACGACCCCGGACGGCCAGACCGTGACGCTGCGCGTCGCGGGCGCCATACCGAACGGGGCGCCGAACACCGGGCTCACGATCACCAGCTTCGCCGTGGGAAGCCGCTACACGATCACCGGAATCCTGACGCGCTTCACGACCGGGACGCCTCCCGTCACGCTCGCGCAGCTCAAGCCGCGCTCGACCGCCGACGTGGTGCTCGAGGCCGGCTCGCCGGCGCGCCTCGTGATCAACGAGCTGATGCCCGACCCGCGCGTGGTCGCCGACGCCAGCGGCGAGTTCATCGAGATCCACAACGCGGGCGGCACCGCGACCAACCTCCAGGGCTTCACGATCGTCGACGCGAGCAACAACTCGCACGTGATCGCCTCCTCGGTGCCCGTCCCGGCAGGGGGTTACGCGCTCCTGGCCGTGTCCAACGTGGCGGCCAACTTCGGCGGTCGCACGCCCGACTACGTGTACCCGAGCATCGTGTCGCTCAACAACGGCACGGATCTGCTGAAGCTGCTCGACCAGAGCGGCACGGTCGTGGACTCGGTGCGCTACGTCACGATCACGACCGGGCGGAGCTGGAGCCTCCAGAATCCGGCGGCCGAGAACGCCGACGTGAGCGCCACCACCAACTGGCAGCTCGGCACCACGGTCTACAACACGTCGACGACGAACCCGTCGATCATCGACCAGGGGACGCCGGGGGCGCAGAACGACGGCTACGTCGCGCCCTCCCTCCCCGAGCAGCCGCCGGCCGCGGCGGCGTTCTACCGCGGCGCGGGCGGCGCATCGGTCGCCGCCCGGCCGCTCGTCAGGCGGGGCCAGGAGTGACGCCTCCCATGACGCATCCGACCACCTCGCCGAGTTCCACGCACCCGCGGAGCAGCATGCAGACCCGCCGCCTCACCATCTTCGCCGCGCTCGCCGTGGCCGCCGGCCTCGCCACCGGCTGCGACGACGAGCAGGAGCCGGTGTTCGTTCCCGAGGGCTCCGGCGCCATCTCCGGCGTCGCCTTCTACGACGTCACCCGCAACAACGTCTACGACCCCGAGAGCGGCGACACGCTGCTGCGCGGCGTCACGATCAAGGTGACGGCGCGCGGCGACACGGCGATCGTGCTGGCCACCGCGCTGACGGACGACCAGGGGCGGTTCTCGATCCCAACCCTCCCGCCGGGGACGCACGACGTCATCGCGCGCCCGTCGACGGGGCAGAGCGGCTTCGCCTTCTGCCGCCCCGTGCCGACGACGGTCTACCGCAACGAGTCGGCCTTCGCCGCGCTCGCCGCGCGCATCGCCTGCGTGCAGCCGATCGTGCAGGTCGAGGACGAGGCGCTGAACAGCGTCGTGACGATCAAGGGCGTGATCGTCGCCTCGCCCGGCACCTTCCGCAACGACAACGCGTACCTCCAGGACTCGACCGGCGGCATCCAGCTCTTCGGCACCGGCACCGCCGCGCTCGCCGTGGGCGACACCGTGGAGGTCACCGGGCGCCTGACCGAGTTCAGCCGCGAGCGCGAGCTGGTCGACATGGTGTTCGAGCCCGGCCGACCTAACGGCGGCGCGCCGACCGACACGGTGCTCACCGCCGCCCAGGTCGCCCTGCTCGGGCCCTTCGACCGGCCGGTGGGGAGGCTGGTGACCGTCCGCGCGGGGCGCGTGAGCGCCTTCGGCGGGACGACGCAGAACTCGAACGTCACCGACGCCTCGGGCGGCATCTTCCAGCTCCGCCTCGACGGCAACGTCTTCAGCCTCAGCCGCATCCGCGGCGAGCGGTTCGATCCCGCCAAGTGCTACGACATCACCGGCGCGCTCGGCATCTTCAACACGACGCTCCAGCTCAAGCCTCGTCAGGCGAGCGACGTGGTGGAGGTGCCCTGCCCGTGACCCACACGACCCGCAGCCTCTCCATGACCCGTCTGCTCTTTGCCGCGCTGACCGCCGCCACGCTCCTGCTCCCCGCGGCCCCGGGCCGCGCCGCCGCGCAGGCGACCGTGACGACGGGCGCCATCCGCGGCCGCGTCGTGGACGCCGCCGGCGCGCCGCTGGTCGGCGCCACCGTGACCGCCGTGAGCGAGGGGACCGCCCTCACCCGCGCGAGCGTGGTCGGCACGGAGGGCGAGTACACCATCCGCCTGCTCCCGCCGGGCACCTACCGCGTGACGGCGCGCCGCATCGGCAGCCAGCCGCAGGAGGTCGGCGGGGTCCGCGTGTCGCTCAACCAGACGACCGGACTCAACTTCCAGCTCACCGCCGCCGCGGTCCAGCTCCAGGCGCAGCGCATCACCGCCGAGGCGCCGCCGGTGGACGTGTCGCAGGGCGGCGTGCAGCAGAACGTCTCGGAGGAGGAGATCAACGCCCTCCCCACGCTCGGCCGCGACTTCACCGACTTCATCAACCTGTCGGGCCTCGTGGCGCCGGTGCCGGAGACGACCACCGGCGGCCAGTTCTCGGTCGCCGGCCAGCGCCCGTCGCAGACCAACATCCAGATCGACGGCGTCGACGCGAACAACTCGTTCTTCGGCGAGAACCGCGGCGGCAGCCGGATCCCGTTCAACTTCTCGCTCGAGTCGATCCGCGAGTTCCAGATCATCACCAACGGCTACGACGTCGAGTACGGGAACTACTCGGGCGGCATCGTCAACATCGTCACGCGCGGCGGCACGAACGACTTCAAGGGCTCGCTCTACGCCAACTACCAGGGCGATAAGCTGATCCGGAAGGACTTCGCCGGCGTGAAGCCGACCGACTTCAGCACCACGCAGTACTCCGCGCGCTTCGAGGGGCCGGTGCTGCGCGACAAGCTGTTCTACATGCTGACGCTCGACGGCCAGCGCCGCCGCGAGCCGTTCCAGGCGATCTCGCCCGACTACCTGCGCCGCGACCGCCCGCTCCTGACCTCGCGCGACTCGACGTCGTTCCGCCAGGATACCGCCGCCGCGACCGCGCTCGAGAAGTTCTACCAGGTCGCCGACACGTCGTACGGCGTGAGCGACCCGGCCGGCGGCTTCGGCCGCTTCACGTCGAGCAACGACGTCATCACGCTCTTCGGTCGCGTCGACTGGAACGTCAACGACCGGCACCGCCTGACGGTCCGCAACAACTACTCGAACTACGACAACCTCAACGAGGCGCTGACCTTCACCGGCGGGCGCTTCCGCGGCGAGAACTTCCGCAACAACACGAACTCGCTCGTCGGCGAGCTGACGAGCGTGCTCGCGACCCGGCTGTCGAACGTGCTGCGCGTCCAGTACTCGACGGAGGAGCGCCCGCGCACCGGCAACTTCCTCCGCCCCGAGCTGAACGTGCAGATCACGCCGAGCCAGACGGTGTCGATCGGACCCGCGGGCTCCAACGGCGTCTCGTTCCGCAACAGCCTGATCGAGGACAAGGTCCAGATCGTCGACAACGCGACCTTCGCGGCCGGCGACCACCTGCTCAAGTTCGGCACGAACAACACCTTCTCGCACTTCGACAACGTCTTCTGGAACTTCGGCCAGGGGACGTTCACCTTCCGCAGCCTCCAGGACTTCGAGCTCGGCCGCGCGACCTCGTACACCCGCACCGTGACCCGCGACGGCAGCGAGCCGCGCCAGGTGTTCGACGCGCAGGAGTACTCGGTCTACGGCCAGGACGACTGGCAGGTGACGCGGAAGCTGCTGGTCACGCTCGGCCTGCGCTACGACGTCACGCGCGTCGCCGACGCGCCGGTGCGCGTGCTCGACGTGGAGCGCGCCTTCGGCTTCCGCACCGGCAACGCGCCGATCGACGACAACAACATCTCGCCGCGCCTCTCGCTCGCCTACGACCGCAAGGGCGACGCGACCGAGGTCCTGCGCGCGGGGGTCGGGCTGTTCTACGGCCGCATCCCGTACGTGCTCGCCGGGAACGCGGCGGCCGCGGGCAGCCCGCTCTTCCAGCTCGACTGCCGCGGCACGGACGCCGACGACCCGGACCTCGTCCCGTCGGTGCTCCCGCAGCGCGACGCCTCGGGCAACATCGTTCCGGGCACCGGCTACGCGTCGCTCTCCGAGACCGGCTCGGCGAACCCGTTCACCTGCGGCTCCGGCAGCGGCAGCGCCGGCTTCAGCGGCGTGCCGACGTACACCTTCTGGACCGACGACTTCGCGGTCCCGGAGACCTTCAAGGCGAACTTCGGCTACGAGCGCGCCTTCACCCGCCGCACGCGCGCCTCGATCGACCTGATCTACTCGGGATCGACTCGCCTCTACACGGTGCGCGACCTGAACCTGCGCGACCCGCAGTTCACCCTCGCCAACGAGCAGGGGCGCTACGTCTTCGTGCCGCAGGTGGGCTACAACCCGGTGAACGGCGTGTCGGCCGGCCCGATCCGGCTGCGCAACACGGACTTCGGCAACGTCTTCGCCAACTACAACGACGGCGTGGCCCGCTCGATCGCCGGCACCATGGAGGCGCGCCACCAGTTCAACCGCGACAACTGGGTGCGCGCGTCGTACACCTACACCTGGGCGAAGGACAACTCCTCGTACAGCTGCTGCACCGCCTTCGAGGGGTACTCGGGCGACATGGTCGGCATCTTCGGGCCGAACCAGCGCTTCGGCGTCGGCTTCGACGACGGCACGTGGGGGCCGAGCAGCTTCCTGCGCGAGCACGCGGTCGTCCTCGCCGGCGCCACGCGGCTCCCGCTCGGCGTCGACTTCACCACGTTCTTCCGCCTGTCGAGCGGCCGCCCGTGGACGCCGGCGGTGCGCGGCGACATCAACGGCGACGGCAACGCGTTCAACGACCGGCCGTTCGTCTTCCAGCCGAAGGACCTGCCGGTCTTCGTGAGCCCCTCGGTGACCGAGCCGCTCGTCGCCGCCGAGTCGATCGCGGTGAACCGCCTGCGCTACGCCGAGCTGCTGCGCGACCACGACTGCGTCGGCGACTTCGTCGGGCGGATCCTGCCGCGCAATACCTGCCGCCAGCCCTGGTACAACCGCGTCGACGTCCGCCTCAACAAGCGGCTGCCGACGATGCGGGGCCAGAACGCCGAGCTGACGGTGGACCTGTTCAACATCCTCAACGGCCTGAAGCCCGAGTGGGGGCAGTACGTGGGGGTGCGGAGCGACCGGCTCAACCTGCTCGAGCCGCAGGGCTCGCGCACCACGACCGATGAGAGCGGGGCGCGGACCACCGAGGTGCTCTACACGGTCCCCGCGACCTTTGCCCAGCGGCAGATCCTTGGATTCGACCTCGGTCTGCAGTTCTCGGCGCAGATCGGCCTGAGGTACTCGTTCTGATGCGCAGCTTCGACATGCTCCCGATCCGCCGCCTGGCGCTGCTCGGCGTCCTCGCCGCGGCCGCGGCGATCGCCGCCTGCGGTGGCGACAACAACGGCCCGTTCGAGCCCGACCTGGGGATCGACACCAGCGGCACCCTCACCGGCGAGATCCGCACGGTCGGGCGCGAGGACACGATCGGCTTCATCGCCGCGCGCAACGGCATCTACAACGTCGGCGTCTGCGGCCCCGAGGGCGTGGACTTCGACATCGTCATCAACGACGACACCACCAGCTCGCCCAGCAACTGCGAGCGCGACACCGTGGTCGTCTCGCAGGCGCGGGCGACGCGCATCGTCGTGATCTCGCGTGCGGGCACGGGTCCGATCAGCGCCTGCTTCGCCTTCGGTTCCGGCCAGTGCGACATCCCGGTGCCGCTCGTCGCCGCGTGCACGCCGCGCCCGTTCAGCACCGACACCACGACCCCCGCGAACTACTACGCCACCGCCGAGGGGAAGACGGGGAAGGCGCTGTTCACGGCGCTGTACGCGATCGTCTGCACGCAGCGGTCGAACAGCTACGACCGCGCGCGCGACTCGCTCTACTCGTACGTGGACGACCCGGACAACAACGACGTCATCACCGACATCTACGTCGGCCGCTCGGCGACGATCAACAGCCGCGCGACGGCGACGGCGGCCGGCTTCCAGACCGAGCACTCCTGGCCGCAGAGCAAGGGCGCCGACAACCCGCCGCCGGAGAGCGACCTGCACCACCTCTTCCCGTCGGACGGCACGGCCAACAACCAGCGCTCGAACTACCCGTTCGGCACCGTCACCGGCCAGGTCCTCTGGGAGAGCCCGGCGGTGGCCGGCCAGACCGAGCGCAGCCGCCTGGGGCGCGACGCGCAGGGCCGCACCGTCTTCGAGCCGCGCAACTCCAGCAAGGGCAACATCGCCCGCGCGCTGCTCTACTTCTACACGCGCTACAGCCCCGCGCCCCCGCCCGGCTTCAGCCTCAGCAACTTCGCGATCGAGGAGCAGACGCTGATCCAGTGGCACACGCAGGACCCGCCGGACACGTACGAGCGCCAGCGCAACGCGCTGATCTTCCGCGCCCAGGGGAACCGCAACCCGTTCGTGGACCACCCCGAGTACGTGCAGGCGATCGGCGACTTCTAGAGCCTGCAATCTGCGCGATCTACCCGGAGTACTGACTTACATATAGAGGCTCGTTGCCGATGACTTCGGACGCCCATCTCGAACGAGGGCTCGCCGAGTTACACCTTCGCCGTGCAGTCGCGATGGCGCTGGTGCTGTTGCCGACGTTCTTCGTCCTGGGGTTCGTGGGCGGTACATGCCTACCTCTCTGGGGGAGTAACAAGGGCTCCGCCGTCCTGGCGATCGTGGTTCCGCTCGCGATCTCGGGCTGGCTGTGGCTGACGTACTACCGAACGCGCGGCATCATGCACCAATCGGGATTCCACTCAGACGAGGGTGGAGGACGCACATGGTCGGGTCTCCACTAGGAGCGGCGGACGTCGCCGCCAGCGCCGCTCCGAGTTGGAGCAGCCTGTGGAACGAGTGCGTCCAGACTACGGTGTAGCGCAGCATGGGCCGGCTTCCGATCCCCCGAAGCCGGCCCATGATCGTCTTACAAAGTGCAACCCTCAGAAGATCTCCCGGTTGATGTACTTCCGCGGGTTCTTCTTCAGGTCCGCCGTCAGCGAGTCCAGTCGCCCCACCGCGCGCACGCGCAGGTCGTTGCAGAGTCCGGAGTCGTTCATCAGCATTCCGAGCGTCCCCGGCCCCGAGTTCACCTTGGCCAGGATCGCGTTCACCCGCGCCGTCGTCTGCCGCGTGTCCTCGGTCAGCGCCGCCAGGTTCGCGCTCGACCGCTGGAGGTTTCGCACCGTCGAGTCGCTCGCGACTGGTCCATCGATCGCCTGATTGACAGCGGCCGAAGCTATGCGCATACTCCGGCACAACGTGTGCGCATGGATGGCGTCATGGGAAAAGCGCCCAAGCGGCGGCGACCGCCGGAGAGCGATCGGTCGGAGCGGAAGCAGGCAAAGAATCTCCTGCTGGCTCAGGACGCCCTGCTGCGTGGGGAGCAGTACAGCCGGCGACACGGCACCACGCTCTCCCGACTCGTCGGCGACTTTCTGCGCGCGCTGCCGCTGGACACGGAAGCTTCGCCGAGCGAGCTCACGCCCGCGGTCGCCCGACTGCGCGGCGTGGCGGTCGGCGGGCCAGACTCCGCGCGCGACGCGTATCGCGAGCATCTCCGCAAGAAGTACGCGGGCGACTGAGCGGTGGCCGCGGCCTCCTCGGCCTCTCCGGCCGCCACGACGGCGCCGATCCTCCTGCTCGACACGAACGTCATTCTCGACGTCGTGCTCGCGCGGCAGCCCTGGGAGGCGGACGCCACACGGCTGCTCGACCGGGCGGCACGTGGCGACGCACGGGGCTTCGTGGCCGGACACGCCGTCACGACCATCTATTACATCGTCGAGCGCGTCCGCGATCGGGCGACGGCGGTGACCGCCGTTGCCGATCTGCTCCAGGTCCTCGACGTCGTGGAGCTCGGGCGCGCCGACTTTCAGCGCGCGCTCGCCCTCGGGCTGAGGGACTACGAAGATGCCGTGCAGGCGGCGGCCTGTCTGCGGATCGGGGCGCGCTACCTCGTCACGCGCAACGAGCGCGACTTCAAGGGCGCCCCCGTCACTCCACGCTCGCCCGGAGAGGTCTTGGCGGTGCTCGGCCCTCCCACCCGCAGCTCCTGACTAGAAGATCTCGACGTTGACGTTGAGGTACTTCTTCGGGTTCTTCTTGAGGTCCGCCGTCAGCGAGTCGAGCCGGCCCACCGCCGCGCGCAGGTCGTTGTAGAGCCCCGGGTCGTTGAGCAGCATCCCCACCGTGCCGGGCCCCGAGTCCACCTTCGCCAGCAGCGCGTTCACCCGCGCCGTCGTCTGGCGGGTGTCCTCGGTGAGCGCGGCGAGGTTCGCGCTCGACCGCTGGAGGTTCTTCATCGTCGAATCGATCGCGACCGAGTCGATGGCGGCCGTGGAGCGCCGGAGCGACTGCATCGTCAGGCTGATCTGCCGCGATTGCTCGGCGGCGATCCCGCTCAGCTGCTCGACGAAGCGGTTGGTGGAGGCCAGCGTCTGCCGCAGGTCGGCGATCCCGCCCCCGCGCACCAGCTCGACGTCGAACTTCTGCGCCACGTCCGAGATGTTGCGCCCGATGCTGTCCACCCGCGCCATCAGCATGTCGACGCTCGGCTTGGCCTGCCCGATCGGGACCGTGTCGCCCTCGGCGATGTAGACGGTGGACGGCCGCGCCGGCGTGAGCGCGATCGCCGCGTCGCCGAAGAACCCCACGGCCAGCACCGTGGCCTTGGTTCCTTCGGGCACCTTGTACTCGTCGCGGATGCGCATCGTGACGACGATCGTGCCGTCCTGCACCAGGTCGGCCTTCGCCACGTAGCCGACCTTCACCCCGGCCAGGAGCACCGGCTGCCCCTGCTTCAGGTTCTCGCCCCACGGGAAGCGCGCGTACAGCGGGTACCCCGAGCTCCACCCGCCGCGCACGAGCCAGATGGTGCCGAGCACGCCGATCACCAGCGCGGCGGTGAGCAGGACGCCGACGAGGACTTCGTCTCTTCGCTTCACGGTAGGGACAGGTTTGTTGTGAGGTGCCGGCTACCTAGCCGGGAGGCGGCGGGATGCGGGATGGGGGATGCGGGATGAACTGCGAACGGCTTCGGCAGTTCATCCCGCATCCCCCATCCCGCATCCCGTCCTCTCACTGCGCAGCAGCCGGAGTGCATGAATGAAGCCTCCCGACCACGGAATCTCATCCCTGGATGTAACTCGCCAGCGCCGCCGCCACGAGTCCGTCCAGCACCAGGATCGTGACCGACGAGATGACGACGGCGCGCGCGGTCGAGCGGCCCACGCCCTCGGCGCCCGCCTCGGTGGTGTAGCCCTCGTAGGCGCAGACGATCGCGATCGCGCCGCCGAACAGGACGGCCTTGATCAGGCTGTAGACGATCTGGAACGGCGTGAATGCCAGGCGCAGCCCCTCGGTGAAGTCGCCGCCGGTGACTGGCGTCGCCGCGAGCAGCGTGATGTACGCGGTGCCGATCGCCGTCGCGTTGGCGATCGTGACCAGCGCCGGGAGCATGATCAGCGACGCGATCAGCCGGGGCACCGCCAGGAACGCCACCGGGTCGTAGGCCAGCGTCTCCAGCGCGTCGATCTGCTCGGTCACGCGCATGGTGCCGATTTCGGCGGTCATCCGCGCGCCCACGCGCCCCGTGAGCACGAGCGCCGTTAGCAGCGGCCCCAGCTCCAGCACGATGCTCTGCCGCGAGATGAGCCCGACCACCGAGTACTGCACGCCGGCGAAGAGCTGGTAGAACGTCTGGAAAGCGGTGACGCCCCCTAGGAAGCCGGCGACGATGATCACGAGCGGGATCGAGTCCACGCCGATGTTGCGCATCTGGCGAATGGTCTCGGTGGCGTACGTGGCCGGGTCGCCCAGCGCGCGCCCGATGTCGCGCATGAAGTACCCGCGCTTCCCCACGTTCCGGAAGAGCCCCGCCGTGCCGCGGGTCACGCGCCGGAAGAAGCGGATCCCGCCGCGCTGCACCACGGGGTACATCGCGGTCGGAGTCTCGCCGCTCGGTCGGCGGACGGCGTCGGTCGGGAGTCTGCCGCGAACGGCCATTAGAGCCCGGGATGCCGGATGGGGGATGCGGGACGGGGGCGGCGCGGCGGGGACTTCCGTCCCGCGTCCCGCGTCCCGCATCCCGTTCGAGTGGTGCCTCGCCTCAAGTACGAACCCGCATCAACATTATCATCCCCGTCACCCCGAAGATGATGCTCGGCACCCAGGCCGCGAGGTCGGGGGGAATGAGGCCGCTGCCGCCGACGGCCTTCATGAGCTGGATCAGCATCAGGAAGACGATCGTCGTGCCGAGGCTGACGCCGACGCCGTAGGCCGCGCCGCCGCGCTGCGTGCTCGTGGCGAGCGGGGCGCCGAAGAGCAGGATCACCAGGCAGGTGAAGGGGATCGCGACCTTCAGCATCCGCACCACGCGGAGCACCTTCACGTCCGCGCCCGAGCGCTCCATCGCCGCGATGAACTGGCCGAGCTCCTTCCACCCCATGTCGTCAGGCAGCTTCGGCGCCACGGTGAAGTCCCGCGGCCGCTCGCGCAGGCGATTGTCCACCACCGAGTCGAAGGCGAAGGCGATGTCCGTGGTGCTGTCCGGCGTCACGTGCAGCTCGCCGCGCCCCAGCTTCCACCCGTCCGTCGCCGACCACTTCCCGCCGACCGACGACAGCACGTACGTGGGGTACCAGCTCGTGTCGGTCGCGCTGTGGAAGCGCCCCTTCCGCTCGATGTCGATGCCGTCGACCGTCGCGCGCTCCACGCTCAGCGCCGAGATCTTGTACACGCGCCCGTTCTCGGCCGAGTAGGCGAAGTTGTAGCGCTCGCCCGAGCTCTGGAATTTCTTCTCCTCGAGCAGCTTCGACCGCTCGGCGTTGGTGATCGGCAGGACCGCGGTGAGGGCGAGTCCCATCCCGGTCGCCAGCGTCGCGCCGAAGAAGATCGGGGCGATCAGCCGGTAGAAGCTGATCCCGGACGCCTTGGCCGCCGTCACCTCCGAGTGCCGCGTCAGCCCGCCGATCGCGAACACGGTCGCGAAGAGCACCGCCGCCGGGAGCACCATGAACATCGACTCCGGCAGCATGTAGACGTAGCTGAGGATGATGTTCTTCTGCGTCAGGTGCCGGTTCAGCAGCTTGTCCAGGTTGTCGGTCAGGTCGATGACCACCACCAGGAGCGGGAAGCCGAGCGCGGTGACGACGAAGATGCGCCACCACTCCCCGAAGACGTAGCGGTCGAGCGGCCGCAGGAGGCGGCCGATCACGTGGCGTGCCTCCGCCGGTCCACCCTCACCCCGGCGCGGCGCAGCAGCTTCGCCATCTGCACGCGCGCGGTGTCCCAGAACTCGCCCATGTCCCCCCCGCGAGCGGTCGACCCTTCCTTCCCCATCCGCGCCAGCAGCACCACGCCGACGACGGTGAACAGCACGTTCGCCGCCCACATCGCCCAGAACGGGGAGAGCAGGTGCTTGTCGGCGAGCGACTCGCCCGCGATGAGGCCCACGTAGTACAGCGCGAACACGCTCAGGCTCACGCCGATCGTGAGACCCACGCCGCCGCGCGGGAAGCGCAGCGCGATCGGCGCGCCGAGGAGCACGAATACGATGCACGCCACGGCGAGCGCGAACTTCTTCTGGATCTCGACGTCGTAGGTGTCCATCGTCAGGCGGCTGTCGGTCATCCGCGCCCGCGCGCCATCGAGCAGTCCCTGGAGCCGGGTCGAGATGCCGGTCATGTCGGGGTTGATGGGCGGGCGGTCGCCGGCGCTGGTGCGCATCCCCCGCGGCGGGATGGACGGCACCGGCGTCGGGGTGGCGCTCCCCCCGGTCGCGGCGTGCACCTCGGCGCCCTGCCGGTCGAGCGCGGCGCCTGGGAGCTCGCCCGGCGCGCCGCTGAACTCGGGCGTCCCGCGCACCGAGTCCGACCGCGGACGGCGGATCAATTGCGGGCCGGCGCTCAGCCGCCCCAGCGCCCCGCCCGGAACCGCCGGCACCCGCGCCCGAGCCGCCGAGTCGAGCCCGGACGGACGACGCTGCACGCTGTCGACCCGCCCCTGCTCCACCCGGGGCTGCTGCGCCTGCTGCGCCTGCTGCGCCTGCTGCGCCTGCTGCGCCTGCTGCGGCGTGGGAAGGGTGGCCGCATGCGCCGTCTTCACGCCGATGGCGCGCCCGCCGCCGCTGCCCCCGCCCTCCCATCCGCCGACCAGTGGCCCGAGGAGGGTGCAGTAGAGCTCGCCGATCCCCTTCATCGGGCGCCGGGGCGGCGCGGTGTCGCGGAGCCCGGCGGACCCGGTGGCCGCCTCGCGCGCCGCGGCCGCGAGCGACTCCTCGAGGTCGTGCTTCGCCACCAGGTACTCGCGCTCGGCGTTGGAGACCTTCGTCTGCATCTCGCAGATCGACATCTCCCGGTCGCCTTTGTAGTTGTCGTTCGTGTCGCGCTGGAGCGTGTCGAAGACGGCCGGGATGCGGATGAAGTTCGTCCGGTAGTACAGCCGCTGGAGCTGCCCCGGCTCGGCGCGGGAGAGCTCCTGCATGTAGCCGTTGTGGAGCGTGAGGTCGAGGTCGCGGCGATTCTTGGCCGTCGCCAGGGTGCCGCGCTTCGCGTAGATCGTGCGGCGCCGCATCGGGTCACCCATGTCGTAGATGGTGACGTCGGTCATCAGGTTCGTGGACTCGTCCAGCCGCGCCGTGCGGAGGTAGAGCTTCCCCGGCGAGACCTCGTTGATGACCTGCTCGCGCAGCGCGAAGGTCGGCTTCTTCCGGCCGATGTCGGTCTGGAGGACGCGGAGGCGGTGGTTCGCGCGCGGGAGGACCTGGTCGTTGAAGCCGATCATCCCCAGCGCGATCGTGGTCCCCATGCCCATGACCGGGATCAGCACCTTCACCAGGCTGATGCCGCTCGCCTTGAGCGCCGTGATCTCGCTGTCGGCCGCCAGGCGGCTGAACGCGTAGAGCACGCTGACCAGCACCGCCATTGGCAGGGTCATCGCAACAGTGAAGGGGATGGAGAGCAGAAAGAACTCCCCGATCACCGTCCACGGCAGCCCCTTGCCTACGAGCTGGGCGAACTGCCGCGCGATGTAATTGAGCAGCAGCAGCGACGTCAGCGCCGAGAGGGCGAAGAGGAGCGGGCCGAAATGCTCTTTGAGGACGTAGCGGTAGAGGATCTTCATGGGAGTTGCGAGTTCAGGAACTCCGCTTCCGTCCGAGGGTTGTACGCTCCTGCGCGGGCCATAAATTTTCCCTCTGGCCACCCGTCAGTTCAAGGTCCGAGCTCCGATCGCGTCTCGCCGTCGAAGCCGCGCTCCCCCCTCGCGGCGGCGCGGTCGTGCATCCATCCCGGGCCGGGCACGTGGCCGCCACCATCCCCGCGTTCGTCGCCGTCATACACCACGTAGAGTCGTTGGTGCGCTTCAGTCGCTCTTTCGCGTTCGCCGCTGTACTGCTCGCGGCGCTGTCCTTCGGCGCGGCCGCGCCCAGCTCTGCGCAAGAGCAGAGCCGGGACACCACCGCGGCCGCGCCGAAGGACAGCGCCGCGGCGCGGACCGCGCCGCCGCCCGCGCCGTCCCCATTCGGGGTCAGACCCCGTCTCCGGCGTGACACGCTCACGCTCGCCGCGCCCGCGCCATTCCTCCCCTTCGGGCGGCTGGCGCCGGAGCGGCGGCCGGGGGACCTGGTGGCGGAGCAGCGGGTGCGCGCCACGGCGGAGGCGGTGCGGGTGCAGTCCCAGGCGCTCTGGGGCCAGTCGGCCGCGGCGGCGCTGACCACGGTCAGCGAGCGACAGGGCGACCGGCAGGGCTCGGCACAGCCGAGCTCGCAGCCCGTCTCGACGCCGGCGGAAGTGGCAAGTGGCTCGCCGGGGGCGGTGACGTCTCCTGCCGTGGCGCCGCCGCCCGCGGTGCCCGCCGACCCCAGGCAGGGTGCGGACGCGACCCCGTCGGCCGACCGGCAGTCGGCGGCCGAGCGCGCGACCGATCTGTTCGGGGACGTGGCCGACCTGGGGCTCCAGCTCACATCGCGCATCGAGACCAAGGTCGATCGCACGCGGAACGAGAGCTGTAACGCGGCGCAGGCGCTGAGCCTGGCGTTCGGCTGCCAGGCCGGGTTCCAGCCGCAGTTCGACTTCCAGTTCAACGTCCGCACCGGCGGTGTGGTCGCCGACCGGGTGCACGTGAACGTGGACTACGACTCGCAGCGCGAGTTCGACACGTCGAACAACATCAACGTCTATTACGAGGGGAAGACGGACGAGCTGCTCCAGCGGCTGGAGGTCGGCAACGTCAGCTTCGCCCCGCCGTCCTCCCGCTTCATCACGAGCGGCATCCCGAGCGGCAACTACGGCGTGCAGGCGATCGGCCAGCTCGGCCCGATGCGCTTCCGCACGATCATGGCGCAGCAGAAGGGAAACGTCGTCAAGGACCGCGTCTTCACGGTCGGCGACCGGACGCTCCAGAACGTCGACTCCGACCTGGACGACTGGCGCTTCCAGCCGCGGCAGTTCTTCTTCACGGTCGACCCGCGGACGCTCGCCGGCTACCCGAACGTCGACATCCTGAACGGCCCGCGGATGCTGCAGCTCGCCGCGCAGCTCCCGGTGTCGCGGCGGCCCAGCGTGGTGTACCTGTACCGGCTGCGCCGCAGCGCGCCGGACGACAACCCGAACGGCCCGAAGTTCCGCGTCCGCGGCGCGAGGGAGAGCGCGACGCGCGGGCGCCCGTACCAGGTGCTGCGCGCCGGGTACGACTACTACATCGACCCGTCCAACCTCTGGTTCGCGCTCGTGCGCCCGCTGAGCACGGACGAGCGGCTCGTCGTCGCGTACCAGACCCCCGACGGGGGCGAGGTGGGCACGCCGGTCTTCCAGGACTTCCCCAACCGCGACCTGGTCGCGGACCTGATCTGGGACAACTCGGTGACCCCCACCGACGACCAGTCGCCGGCCGACAGCGGCGTGGGGGCGTTCTGGCGGGAGATCCGATCGGTCTACCGCGTCGGGGGCGAGGACCTGCGCCGGAGCACGCTGGCGCTCAAGGTCGTCCTGGGCGCGGGCGGCGACCAGGAGAAGCCGATCGCCGGGACGGCCGAGACCTACCTGCAGATGTTCCAGCTCGCGCAGACGAGCAACAGCTCGACGTTCGACGTCGACAACCGGCTCTGGCCGCGCCCCGGCGACCCGAACGTGCAGGCGGGCGGGAGCGGCTCGCGGCTGATCCACGACTACTTCCTCGTCTTCCCCTCGCTCCGCCCGTTCGCCCAGCAGTCGCCCGCGGGCGCGTCGGCGGACTCGGGGCTCGTGCAGCCGGGGAACACGGCCAACGATACGCTCTACAAGACCATCAGCTCGGTCTTCAACACGCAGCAGCGCCCGCAGGTGGTCTACCGCATCCGGGCGCGCTACCAGTCCGAGGGGGGCGGCGACGCGGGCAGCCTCTCGCTCGGCTCGGTCCAGCTGGCGCGCAGCTCCGAGCGGCTGCTGATCGACGGCGTCCAGCTCAAGCGCGACGTCGACTACAAGGTCGACTACGACCTGGGGCAGGTCACCTTCACGCGCCCCGACACGCTCTTCCGGCAGCCGCGCCGGGTGACGGTGCAGTACGAGGAGAACCCGCTGTTCGCCGCCGCGCCGACGTCGGTGTTCGGGATCGCGAGCACCTTCCCGCTGACGAACGGGGAGCTGAACTTCACCGTCATCTCGCAGTCGCAGCGCACGACGTTCAACCGGCCGCCGCTGGGGTTCGAGCCGGCGTCGTCGCTCGTCGCCGGCGTGAGCGGGACGTTCAACTTCGACGCCGCGCCGATCAGCCGGCTGCTGGAGCGCATCCCGACCGTCGGCACCGCGGGCCCGTCGGCGATCACGGTCAGCGGCGAGTTCGCCACCAGCCGCCCGCAGCCTAACGCCGCCGGCCAGGCCTACGTCGAGTCGTTCGAGGGGGAGGGCGGGCTCACGATCGCGCTCGCCGACCCGGCCTGGTACTACTCCAGCCAGCCGCCGGAGCTGACCACCACCAGCCCGCTGGCCAACGACCTGAACGCCGCGCTGCGGCGCACGGACCACGCGGCGACGCTCTCCTGGCAGACGAACACCTTCGGCATCGTCCGGAACCCGGACGGCACGTTCGGGACGTCGACGCTGGCGTTCTCGATCGACCGCATCGACCCGCAATTCGAGAGCGTGGGGCAGGGGCCGCCGCAGCCCGAGACGCTGCTCTGGCTGACGCTCCAGCCGCTCTCCATCGGGGGGCTCTACGGCCCCGACCTGGTGCCGCGGTGGCGCATCCCGGACGCGCCGCGGGGCGGGCGGCGCTGGCGGTCGATCCGCACCCCGCTCAGCGCCAGCGGGCTCGACGTCTCGCGCGTGGAGACGCTCGAGTTCTGGACGCTCGCCGACACGAGCGCCGCCGGCCGGGCGCTGAACCCGACGCTCATCTTCGACTTCGGCGAGATCTCCGAGAACTCTCTGACCTTCTCCCCGGAGCGGCTGTGCGTGCGCTGCACGACGCTCCAGCAGCAGCTCGGGGTCACGTCGGACACGCTCTACCTGGGGAAGCAGGTCGCCGGCTTCGACACGCTGAACACCGAGCGCGACGAGCTGCGGCAGTTCAACGTGCAGCAGAACGACGTCGGCCTCCCGGGCGACGTGGCGCCGACGCTCACGATCGAGAACCAGGCGCTCGGCACCTCGAAGGACACGACGCGATTCGCGCTGTGCGACGCCAAGGGCGCGTTCAACCTGCAGTTCGTGGGGAACCCGCTCGCCAACTGCACGGTGCGCAACAACCGGCTGGACGAGGAGGACCTCGACCTCGACCTCGCGCTCAACCTGCCGGACGCGGCGAAGTCGAACGAGCAGATCCTGCGCTACGTGGTGGACCTGTCGCAGAAGGAGAGCTACGTCCGCGCCGGTAAGCCCGGCGTGGACCAGCCGGTGTTCGACGACAACGGCAACCAGGTCGGGACGCGCCAGCTCACCTGGGTCTACGTCCGCATCCCGTTCCGCTCGCCCACCGACTCGTTGAACGCCCCGTCGCGCCGGCGCATCCGCGCCCTCCGCCTGACGATGCTGTCGGCGCCGAACACCGACAACACGGTCGCCACGACGGCGCTCGGCCGGCTCAAGCTGAGCGGCTCGCCTTGGCTCAAGCGGCAGGACCGGCAGCTCCGCGGCATCAGCGGCGAGGAGCAGACGCAGGGGTTCACGATCGCCGGCATCATCGGGACGCAGGACTCCACCTCGACGACGCCGTACTCGTCGCCGCCGGGCGTGGCCGAGGTGCCGGAGAACGTGCAGACCGGGTTCGAGACGACGCGCACGCAGATCAACGAGCGCTCGCTGCGCCTGGTCACCGGCGAGGGCGCGGACGACGCCGGGCACGGCGACCCGCTCCCGCTCTACCAGCGCGCCGAGGCGTACTACCGCTTCCCGGAAGGGCAGAAGAACTTCATGGGGTACAAGGAGCTTCGCGTCTGGGCGCGCGGCAACGGCCGCGGCTGGAACAGCCAGCAGCTCCAGTTCTACATCCGCATCGGGCGCGACGCCGACAACTTCTACCTCTACCGCTCGCCGGCGCGGAGCGGGACGGGGCAGGCGGCGTGGAGCGAGGTGCGGGTCGACTTCGAGCGGCTCTACGCGCTGCGGGCGCAGCTCCAGAACGCCTACCTCCAGGGCGGCCGGCGGAACAACTGCACCGGCGCCGACTCGGCGCTCATCGCGGCGCGCTTCCCGAAGATCAACGGCCAGAGCTCGGGGCAGGACTCGCTGTTCTACGCGGCCTGCGCCGACGGGTACATGGCGTTCACGCTCAACCCGAACGTGAGCCCGCCCAACCTGGCGGCGGTGCAGGAGCTGGCGGTGGGGATGGTGCGCATGGAGCAGGAGCCGGTGGTCCCGTCCACCGACGCGATCGTCCCGGGGCTCGCGGCGGACTCGCTCGAGCTGTGGGTGGACGACATCCGCCTGACGAACGTCTACGACACGCCGGGCTACGCCGGCCAGCTCTCGATGTCGCTGCGGGCGGGGGACGTGGGGTCGTTCGCCGTCAACGTCAGCCGCAAGGACCCGAACTTCCGGCAGCTCGCCGAGCAGGCGTCGTTCGTCACCGACAACGCGCTCGACATCACCTCGTCGTTCCGGCTCGACCGCTTCCTGCCGCAGGCGCTGGGCTTCGCGGTGCCGGTGACGGTGAGCTACGGGACCGCGGGGAGCGACCCGTTCTTCCTCTCGAACTCCGACGTGCGCGGCGCCGGCGTGCAGGGGCTGCGGACGCCGAAGCGCACCAACGCGTCGTACAGCGTATCGCTGCGGCGCACGGACCCGCTCCAGCTGCCGGTGCTGGCGACGCTCGTCAACAACCTGAGCCTCAACGGCTCCTACCAGACCGCGGAGACGCGGAGCGAGTTCCAGACGGGCACCGCGAACAACATGACCGTCGGCGCCGACTACCTGCTGGTCGCGGCCTCGCGCACCAAGGGGATGCCGGGCTTCCTCGACCGCGCCGTGGTGGCGCTGCCGGGCTGGCTGGAGAACACCGAGGCCATGCGCGCGGTGCGGGCCGCGCGCTTCCGCTGGACGCCGACCCAGATCCGCCTGACGAGTGGGATGGCGCGCAGCACCGACCGGCGGCTCTCCTTCACCAAGCCCGCCGAGGCGGCGAGCGACACCGGCACCGTCGCCCGCGGGCTCAGCCACGTCTGGCGGAACACCGGGCAGGTGGAGTTCCGCCCGCTCGGCGCGCTCCTGGCGCGGCTGGACCTGAACTCGCTGCGCGACCTGCGCCGCTACGGCAACGACGCCGGCGTCGTGTACCAGGGCACCAACACCGGGGTCGTGGCCACGCTCGAGCGCGACCGCTTCCTGGGGATGGAC
>DATFPD010000623.1:0-9726 GCA_035265005.1 Gemmatimonadaceae bacterium
GCGCGGAGATCGCCGGGTGGCGCGGCGACCGCCCTCGGCAGATCGAGATCCTCTCCGACTACGTGCGTCGCTACCCGAACGATCGGTTCGTGCAGCGCCAGCTCGCGTACGCGTACCTCCGCGCCGGCCGCTTCGCCGAGGCGCGCGACATCAACGAGCGGTTGCAGGCCGTGGACAGCACCGACGTCCTGGACCTGCTCAACCTGGCGAGTGCCTATGGCGGGTTGGGAGATCCGGAGCGCTCCGTGAGGAGCTATCGCCGCGCCTTCGCACTGGACCCGCAGCGCGAGACCGACGCGATCACGAACGAAGAGTACGGCCGCGACCTCGTGAAGGCTGGCCACCCGGAGGAGGCGCGCGCCACGTTCACGAAGATGCTCGCGCTCGAGCCGTGGAAGCAGGCCCGCGGCCGCCGGTCGCTGGCATACCTCGATCTGTACGCGGGGCGGTACGGCGCGGCGGCGGAGCAGCTCGCCCGGGCGAACGCCATCCACCAGGCCCACAAGCAACCGCTGAGCGAGGCTCGCAGCCGCCTCCTGCGGTCGTACGTGCTCGCCGAGCTCGGTCGGACGGCCGAAGCGCGCGCGGAGCGCGACGCGATCTGGCGAATCTTCCGCGCCGCGTACCTCGAGCCCACCATGCTGCTCTGGATCGGCAAGAGCGCGGCGCGCCAGGGCGAGCTCGGACGTGCGCGCGAGCTCCTCGACTCGGTCCGCGCGCGCGGGAACGCCGGGAGCACCGACGACAGTGTGGCCGCGGTGCTGCTGGCGGCGGAGGTGGCGCTCGGCGAGGGGCGGACCGCGCCGGCGCAGCAGGGGTTGATGCGTGCGCTCGCCCTGGACTCCACGAAGTACGTGCTGGAGTCGCTGGCTTACGGCGCCGAACGTACCGGCGACCTCGCGCGCGCCGCGCAGCTCTACGCCCGGCTCGGCGCAGGCGCGGAGTTCGGCAGGGAGGCGCAGCTCTCCTGGCAGACCGCCCCGTACCGGCTTGGGCGCGTAGAGGAGACGCGGGGCAACCGCGGTGCCGCCATCATCGCCTACGAGCGCTTCACCACTCGCTGGGAGCAGGGTGACGGCGCGCTCGTCTCGCTGGCCGATGCGCGCAAGCGACTCACGGCGTTGCGCGGGAGTGATTGACCGGCCGGCGCCGCGGCTCCTCGCGGCGCTGGGCGGTTTCGACGTTTCAACGTGATGCGCCGACGGAAGTCGAATGGCGGGATGGCGAGACGAGACCCGAGATGCGAGATGCGAGACGGCCCCGGGAAGCACTGGCTTCCCGGGGCCGTCTCGCATCTCGCATCTCGCGTCTGCTCTTACTTCACCGTGATCTGCCGCATCATCCCGTGCATGAAGTGCGGCTTGCCGTCCTTGTTGTCGGCCATGAAGCAGAGGAGCGCGTACTCGCCCGGCTTGAAGTCCATGGTGAGGGTGTTGGAGCCGCCCACGCCGATCATGCTCGTGCCGCCGGCCGGCGTCCCCGGGGGCGGACCCTCCTCCTTCTCCATCCAGGCGAGCAGGTCGTCGACCGTCTTACCCGGCGCCAGGCGGGCCATGAGCAGCTCGTGCGGCTGCGGCGCGTCGACGCTCACCTTCACGACGTGCCGGCCGGCGGTGATCGGCGTCGAGATGTCGAAGCCGTAGTCCACGAGCTCGATCTCGACGTCCGCCTTCGGCATCGCGGCCGGCATGCCCACGGCCGGCGTGACGGTGAGCGGGCGCATCATCCCCTTCATCAGGTGCGGCACGCCGTCCTTCGACGGGATCAGGCAGACGAAGACGTAGTTCCCCGGCGTCAGCGCGATCGTCGCCGTCGAGCTCTGCCCCGGCTCGGACACGTTCGGGCCGCCGATCCACGTGATCCACGACGGGACGCCCTTCTCCCCGGCCTCCTTCACCGCGCCCATCAGGTCGGCCACCGTCTTCCCCTGCTCGAGCCGCACGAGCTGCACGTGGTGCATCTCGGAGCCCTTGTTCACGAGCTGGATCGTCGTCGGGCCGGCCTGGATCTTCTCGGGCGCGGTGAAGGCGAAGTCCTCCGCGACGACCGTGACCGTCTGCGGGTCGCGGGACGCCAGGTACGACGCCTCACTCTCCCGCGCGAACGACGTGGCCGTACCCGACGCCGCTATGAATGCAGCCACCACCGACGTGGCAGCGATAACAATGGTAGAGACCTTCATGACGTCCTCTGAGCGTTGCTCGATCTGGGGCTGCTGAAGCGATCTATGGGAGCAAAGATCTATCTGAAAAGCGCGCGCGACTCGGGTGCTCTCGGTGCGCAGCGTCGTCGGCCTTCGTGTGCTCGGATGCTTCCGAACCGCGACTGCATCTATGACTGCATCGGCTGTCTGCCGTCTCGCTGTCCGACCACTGCTTTGGTGCTGCTCCCTCACCCTCCGCCACGGCGCCCCGTGTCGTCGGTCGGCGCCGCGGCGGGCGGGTGGGTGGAGTCGTGCTGCGGCACGTCGTCGTTACTTCTTGAAGGCGAACCCGACATCTTCGCCGATCTCGAGCAGGTCGAGTTGGACCGTGATCGTGCCGTTGCTGAGCGTGCCCGTCAGGTCGTCGCCGTCGCTGGTGAAGGTGATCTCGCCGCCGCTGCGGGTGAACGTGCCCGCGGCGTCGATGTCGATGTCGTTCTTGTCGCCGTCCACGATCTCCCAGACCGTCATGTGCATCACGAACGTGCCGTTCGACTTGAGCTCGACCTGACCGTCGCGGACCTGGTACTCGACGTCCTGACCCCCGATCGTGCCCTCCCAGATCCTCACCGGGACGTTCACGTTCTGGACGCTCTTCAGCGCGTAGGTGCCGGCGACGGCGCCCGGCTCGGTCCCGCCCTTCTTGTCATCGCCGCCGCAGGCGGCCGTTCCCATCAGGCTGAAGGTGAGCAGCGCGGCGCCGAGGACGCGGCCGATCGAGCGAGCGCTGGCGAAGCGAACACGGGTCTTGGTGGCGGTGGTCGAGAACATGGTGGCCTCCATATAGGTGCAAGGGGGTTGGTGAAGCAGGGAGCTTCATCGCTGCGCACTGTCGCGTCGCGTACCGCTGTCCTGCATTGCTCGGCGCGTCGTGCGCGGTGTCGTTTCGGCTTCGTCCCTGAACGCGGGGTGCAAGCTAGAGCGCCTTCTCACCTGCGACTCAACAAGTCAACACGTTGCGGAGAAAACGTTTACAGCTCCTGCGATTGCTCACTCCTTCGCGGCCAGCGTCCCGAGTGCGCACGCGATGTCGGCCAGCGCCCGCCAGAGCGCGGGCGCGTCGGCCACGCGGGTGTGCGCGAACCGGAGCGCCAGGTGGGCGGACTCGAGCGCCGCCGCGGCGCCACGCAGATCGCGAGCGGTCAGCCGCTTCGCGAGGTCCAGCGTCGCCGAGAAGAGCCACTGCGCCGCGGCCCGCCCGTTCAGCGAGCGGAGGTGCTGGTCCGCGGCCTCGCTCAGCGCCCCACTGAGCGCATCGAGGTCGATCTCCGGCGTGGGCGCGCCGCGCGACGCGGCCGCCATGGCGGCGCGCAGCGACTGGAGGATCGGGTCGCTGCGGCGCGACGAGCGGCGCAGCTCCGGCTCCGGCCGCGACAGCGGCGCCGCCGAGTACTGCCGAAGGCGGGGCACGGTGGCGCGAGGTGGCTGCGCGGCTAGCGCGGGCAGCTCGGGGCGTTCCCCCGCGGCGCGCGGCGGCTGGATGCCGACCGGCGGGGCGGGAGCGTTGAGCCGTGCCGCGGTCATGCGAGACTGTCTATTCATGAAAGGAGCCCTTGATGACGGTGCGTGATGAGCGTTCGCGCAGCGCGGCTGCGGATCACGGTCGTCAAGCTAGGGCGGCCTATCACCCTTCCTTCAACATTTCAACATGCTGTAAGACAACGCCTTACGAAGTGGCGAACGCGGCGCGGGGCCGGACGCTCGATCTCGAGCGTCCGGCCCCGCGCCGCGTTCGCGCTTTGTCGAGGTCCTGCGAGGTGGGACTACTCGCCTCGGAACTCGCGGATGCGCGGGTTCGTCGGGCGGTTGGCCTCGGAGCTCGGTGGGTAGCCGGCGCGGTGCAGGAGGCGGGCGGCGGCCTGGGCGAGCGCGTCGAGCGAGGAAATGTCGCCGGCGCTGTTGGGCTTGCCGGGACCGAGCGATGCGGCGGGGGCGGAGAGCGCCGCGGTGATGGACTGGACCGCGCCATGTATGCCGGCCGGATCGCGCGCGAGCAGCCGCGACCTCAGGTCGGCGAGATATCCGCGGAGCCGGGCGATGGTCGGGTTGCCGGTCACCGGCAGGAGGTTGCGGATCGAGCCGTCCACCAGCGCGGCGAGGCGGGCCGCGTCCTCCGCCCAGTCGCGCTCTCCCGGCCGCGCTCTCGGTCCGCCGTCGAGCGCCGGCAACGCCCGGCTGCTGCGCACCATCTGGAGCAGCGTCGAGTGCTCGATGGTGTGGATCACCCCGTGGGCGATCTCGGTGGTGCTGCGCGGCGTGTGGCGCACCTGTCCCCACCCGGGCGCCGTGCTGCGGTAGTGCGGCTGCTCCGGGACACCCTGCGGCGTCCACCGCGGATCGGTCCTGCGCTGCTGCTCGGACATGTCGTTCCCCGGCTGTCGTTCGGCGCCTAACCACACTCGGCGAACGGCCGGCGGACCAGGCCCCTCCGCCGCCGCCCACACCCTAACAATCGTCCACGCGTGTTTGCAGTGACCGAGAACACACGAAAGCGATTCGCGTTGCGCGATTCGCGAATCGCTCACTCCATATCCGTTCGTTCGACGATCATCGCCACCGGCACCTTTCGCCAGCCGCGCCAGCTGCGCGTGGCGCCGCTGGGGGTGCGGAGCAGGAGCTGGCCGGAGAGGCCGCCGTCGAGCATCACGGCGTGGCGGCAGCCGAGCGCGCCCATGATGGCGGCCATCTCGGGGGCCGTGGGCCCGAACGGAGCGGAGGCGAGCGTGCCGCCCGGGAGCGCGTCGAAGCGGGTGAGCGCGATGAGGAGCTGGCCGTCTCGCAGCTCGCCGACGGCGAGGCGCGAATCCCGGTGGTCCACGCTGACGCCGCGCCCGGTGTCGCGCAGCGCGAGGGGGACGTCGCCGTCGCCCTGGAGCAGCGTGGGGTACGACTGAAACGCCTCGACGGCCCCGCCCGCATCGCGCATGGCGCCGATCGCGCTGTCTCCTTCGGCCCACTGCACGCGCCCGCTCTGGTCGACCACGAGCGCGGTCGAGAGCGGGCCGCGCCCGGGCGCCCGGCGCTCGAGCCCACCCCGGACGATCCAGCCCCACGGCACCTGCAACCCGCCGCCCGCGAACTGCCCGGCGTTGAACGCGAGCACGGCCGAGGGCGGCGCGTCGGCGATGCTCCAGTCCTGCTGCTGGACGAGCCGCAGCCGGTGCCGACGCGGGTCGAGCCGCACCAGGATCACGCGCAGCCGCCACGCCTCGCCGGAGCCCGCGATCGGCAGCTCGCCCCAGGCCAGTCCGTCGCCCGCGGGCTTCCAGCGCACCGCGCCGGCGACCGCCGGAAGCGGCTCGCTCCAGCGGACTGGCGCCCGCTCCGCCCGCCACCACTCGCGCCACTCGTCGCCCACGCCCACCGACAGCGACGACGCCGGCAGGCCGACGTGCGGCGCAGCACCGGCGACCGCGGCGAAGACAGGGAGCGCGGCGAGGCGAGTCAGTACTCTCATATACGAAAGAGAATCGACCACCGAGGCACCGAGACACAGAGGACCTGCGCGCAGGTCCTCTGTGTCTCGGTGCCTCGGTGGTCGATTTCGCTCTTCTTATCTCTTCGCGTCCGCGGCCTTGAAGGCGGCGGTCAGCTCGGGGAGCTTGGCGCGCATCGCGGCCATCTCGGCGTCGGTGTAGCCGCCCTTGAGGGGCTGCTTGCGGTTCTCCGCCTCGACGAAGGGGTAGATGCGCTCCTTCATGACCGAGTACTGGCGGATGCTGAAGCTCCCGGCGTCCGCGCCGGCGCCCTCGACCTCGCTGCTCTCGTTCTCCAGGCGGCTGCGAGCCATGTAGGCCTCGACCGGGCGCTTGCCGCAGGCGGCTTCCGGCGAGGCGAAGCCGAGCTTGGCCAGCGAGTCGCCGAGCACGCGCGTGGTGGTGGTGTCGCCGCGCATCACGGCCTGCCAGTAGTTCATGTAGAGCCCGACGTGCTGCTCGGTTCCCTCGGCGTTGCGCTCTTCCATCTTCTTCTGGACGCAGCGCTCGTACTTGTCGATCGTCGCCTCGTACTCGGCGCCCTTCGCCTGGTCCTTGGCGAACGCCTGACGCGCCTTCTGCTCGGCGGCCATGCCGGCCAGGAAGCGGTCGACCACCGGCGCGGTGATCTCGATGGTGGTGGCGTCGAACTTCGGCGTGGCCGAGGTCGAGCCGAAGTTCTCGGCCGCGCGCCCGCGCCGTCCGGCGTCGGCCGCGGGGGTGGCCGCGGGGGCGGCCGTATCGGCCGGCTGCTCCGGCTTCCCCTTCAGGGCGTCTTCGGCCTTCTTCTTCGCGGCGCGCTTGAGGGCGCCGCCGAGCTGGGCGTGGCTGGCGGTGGGAACCGAGAGGACGAACGCGGCGGCCAGGGCGGCGGCGGCGAAAGAGCGCATACGAATCATTATGAAGTCTCCGAAAAAGACGCGGGAACTTATCGGTGCAGGAGGCGCCGCGCGAGGGCGCACATCACAAAAGACGGGACCCTTCCCCTTCCCCCTCGCTGCGTTCGGGGTCAGGGTCAGGGCAAGCGCGGGAACTACTTCGGGAGGCTCCGATTTGTTTCCCGAAGAGTCTTCGGCTGCAGCGTCCCGCGCTGCCGGCGGATGCTTGCGAGTGCATCGTCCAGCGTCCCTCGAACGATCAGGGTCTTTTCCTCGAGCAGTACGCTGGCGCCGTTCGCTGCGAGCGGCGCCGAGGGGTCGGCGTGCTGGCAGGTGAGGTCCGGGTTGGTCCAGACGTTCCCGGCGTCACGGCTGAACGTCGCGATCACCCATCCGCCGGCGACGCTCTTCGTCGCGATGAAGGGCTCGTCGACGGCTCTGGACTTGTTGTACCACGTGATGCCGTCGGGCTGCCTCGCGACGCGCTGCGCATCTACCGGCCACCGGAACGGCACGCGGTAGCGGTTAGGCAGCCATTCCGCGAGCGGCATCGTGAGGCGCGCGGGGGTCTCCGAGGCCAGGAGGTCGAAGCCGGCCGGGTGGTGGACGTACGTGCGGGCGAGCCGGACGTCGTGCAGGAGTGGGCTCAGGAGTCGCGGGTCGGTGACCGCCTGGATGTTGTCGTACGGCACACCGGACCGATTCACCAGTCGGTAGCCGTACCGTACGCCGTCGGCGTCGAGCGTCGCGCGCGCCGTCAGATGCACGCCGCCCGGCAGCTCCATCTCGTACTCCAGCGACCGGCCCGTCACCCGCCACGCCGGCCGCTGCCCGCGCGCGCCGGGCTGGAAGAGGTAGAGATGCGTCGGCTCGCCGGCGCCGTGCGGCAGCGCGGTCACGTGCTCCGGGAAGATGACGACGATCCCGGGGTCGCCGGCCGGCTGGCCCGGCAGGGTGATCCTGAGCACGGGCAGCGCGAAGGCGTCGTCCACGGCGAGCGTGACCCCGGACGCCGAGTCGTGGACGGCGATGGCCTGCGCCGGGAGCGGCCGGACGCGAGCGAGCAGCGCTGCCGCGACCAGGAGTACCAGGAGCACCGCCGCGCGTACCGATGATCGCATCGGCGTTGCCTAGTCCCGGTCTCGCAAAATCTCCCGCGCCGCGTTGTAGCCACAGGCGCCCATGACGCCGCCGCCGGGGTGGGTGGCGGCGCCGCAGAGGTAGAGGCCGCGGATCGGGGTGCGGTAGTCGGCGTAGCCGGGGACGGGGCGGAGGAACAGCAGCTGGCCGAGGGTCATGGCGCCCTGGAAGATGTTGCCCCCCGTCAGGCCGAAGCGGCGCTCGAGGTCGAGCGGGGAGAGCACCTGCCGGTCGATCACGGCGCGGCGGAAGTTGGGCGCGTACTCGGAGACGACGTCGAAGCAGCGGTCGGCGAAGGCGTCCTTCACCCCGTCCCAGCTCGCGCCGCGGAGCGTGGTGGGCGCGTACTGGACGAACATCGACGCCAGGTGCTTCCCCGGCGGCGCCACGCTCGGGTCCACCGCCGAGGGGATCGTCATCTCGACGATCGGGCGCTCGGAGGGGCGGCCGTACTTCGCGTCGTCGAACGCGCGCTCGACGTAATCGAAGGTCGGCGAGAAGTGGATGGTGCCGCGGTGCTGCGGGCCCGGGGCGCCGTCCCGCGAGCGGAGGGCGGCGAAGTCCGGCAGCTCGGAGAGCGCGACGTTGATCTTCATCGACCCGCTGCGGTAGTCGATCCGGCGCACGGCGGCCAGGAACTCGTCAGGCAGCTCCGAGGGCTCGACGAGCCGGGTGAAGGTGACGTGCGCGTCGGCGCAGGAGACGACCCGCGCGGCGTGGAGCTCGGTGCCGTCCGCCAGCACGACGCCGCGCGCCGCGCCGTTCCGGGCGAGGATGCGCGCGACGGTCGCGTTCGTCCGCACCTCGGCGCCGCGCTCGCGGGCGGCGGCGGCGATCGCCTCGCTGACGTTCCCCATCCCGCCGCGCACGTAGCCCCAGACGCCGCGCACGCCGTCGCACTCGCCCATCACGTGATGGAAGAGGACGTAGCCGGTGCCCGGCGTGGAGGGCGAGGCCATCGCGCCGATCACGCCGTCGGTGGCGAGGGTGACCTTGAGCTGCTCGCTCTCGAACCAGTGGTCGAGGATGCTGCGCGCGTCGGCGGTCATGATCTCGACCGCGCGGGTGGCGGCCTCCCGCCCCAGCCGCGAGAAGCGCCAGCCGAGCTTCGCCAGCGCGGCCAGGTCGCGGGGGCGGAACGACCACGGGTCGGGCGGCGTCTCCAGCAGCGTCGGCTCGATGAAGCGCGCGATCCGGTCGAGCGCGGCCTCGTAGCGCGGGTACGCCTCGGCGTCGCGCGCCGAGAACTTGGAGATCTCCTGCCGGTTCAGCTCCTCGTCCGAGCCGAGCATCAGGCTGCGCCCGTCCGGGAAGGGCGTGAAGGAGGACGGGTTGCGCGGCAGCATGGCGAAGCCGTGCCGCTTGAGCTCGAGGTCGCGGATGATCTCCGGGCGCAGCAGGCTGTTGACGTAGGCGCCGGTGGAGACGCGGAACCCGGGCCACAGCTCCTCGGTCACGCACGCGCCCCCTACCATCTCCCGCCGCTCGAGCACGACCACGCGCATCCCCGCGCGCGCGAGGTAGGCCGCGGTGACGAGCCCGTTGTGGCCGGCGCCAACAATGATCGCGTCGTAAGAAGCCAAGGGATGAGGGAAGGGGGACGGGGGACGCTGCGAGACTCGAGACTCGTGCACAAATTAAGGGATCGAATAGGCCGGAAGCAGGAAAGATGCGTCCAGCCGCGTTTTCTCATCCCCCCTCCCCCTTCCCCCATCCCCCGTCCCGCAGTCGATGGCCACCTTCCTCCGCACCACCCAGATCCCGACCCACGGCGCGCAGACGCTGCCGGGGGAGTACTTCACGTCGCCGGAGGTCTACGGCGCGGAGTGCGAGCGCATCTTCGCGCGGCGGTGGCTGTGCGTGGGGCGGGAGGCGCAGCTCGCCGCGGCCGGGGACTACTTTCTCGTCGAGGCGGCGGGGGAGAGCGTGATCGTGCTGCGCGACCGCGCGGGGGCAGTGCGGGCGTACTACAACGTCTGCCGCCATCGCGGCGCGCGGCTGTGCGAGGCCGAGCGGGGGACGCTCGGCG
>DATFPD010000624.1:0-8508 GCA_035265005.1 Gemmatimonadaceae bacterium
GCGGCGTCGCGCCCGCGGACTCTTTCATCGAGTCGAGCTCCACGAGCGCCTCGGCGATTTCCAGATGCCGGAGCCCGACCGCCGTCTCGAAGTCGTTCCGCGCCAGCCGCGAGACCGCGTCCCAGGACGAGAGCGAGTCGACCCCGAGCAGGGCGGGCGTGGAGGCGTACCCTCGACCCGCGCGGGACTCGTCGAGCCAGCGGTAGGCGTCGGCGGTGTTCACCCCGAACGGAAAGCAGTGGAGCAGCACGTCGCGGGCGGGCAGCGGCGGGAGCGCCAGCATCCGTTCGCCGCGCCCCCAGGCCAGCGCGAGTGGCGACTCGGACGTGAGGAAGGGGACGTCGGCGCCCAGCTCCACCGCGATCTCGAGCAGCCGCGCGTGCGGCTGGGGACGCGGCGCCAGCGCGTTCAGCGCGCGCAGCACCGCGCCCGCGTCGGCGCTGCCGCCACCGAGCCCGCCGCCTACCGGAATATGTTTCTCGACCGCAATCTCGAACCCGTCTGGCCACCCCGCGACGGCGGCGTACGCCGCGGCGGCGCGGTGGGCGAGATTGCGCTCCGAGGGCCCGAGCCCGCCGGGCGGCATCGCGGGCCCGTCGCACGAGAGCGTGCGCGCCGAGCCGCCGACGCGGACCGTGACGACGTCCGCCAGCTCCAGCCGGCAGAAGAGCGTCTCGATCTGGTGGTAGCCGGAGTCCTCGCGGGCCAGGACGCGCAGAAACAGGTTGACCTTCGCCTGCGCGAGGACGCGCGCGGCGCGGGCCCCGCTCACGCCCGCGCGGCCTCCGCCGTCGGGGGCGCGTCGCTCTCGTCGGCGCTGCCGTCGTCGTCGGCCTTGCGGCGGACGTCCTTCAGGTGGATGCCGAGCCGCGTGAAGTAGAACGCGCCGATGACGGTGATCGGGATGAAGGACAGCAGGTGGTAGCCGATCGCCCAGGTGACGGCGCGCGTCGGGTCGACGTGGTAGACGGCGAGGCCGACCTTCGCCGCGCCCTCGAAGATTCCCCAGAACCCGGGCGCGGAGGGGAGCGCGACGCCGAACGCGATCAGCCCCTGCACGAACAGCGCGGCGCTGTACGGCGCGTCGATCCCCACCGCGCGGAAGCCGATCCAGAATGCCGCCGCGTTCACCAGCCAGTGCAGCACCGTCCACGCGAGCACCGACGCGAAGCGCGCCGGGCGGCGCAGCACGCCGAGTCCGGACGCGAAGGCGAGCAGGATCGACTTGCCGCGCTCCTCGTACCGCGGCGCCACGCGCCTCGCGAACGCCTCGTACAGCGTGATCACGCGCGCCGGGAAGACCACGATCAGGTAGAGCATCGCCAGTAGCGCGAGGATGCCTAACGTGGCGCCCCCGACCCAGTGGGTGACCTGCTGGTTGCCGATGCGCGCCCCGCGGGGGAAGGCCGGCGAGAACATGGACAGCAGCATCAGCCCGAACAGGACCACGGCGTCGAACAGCCGGTCGACCGCCAGTGAGGCGAACCCCGCCGAGAAGGTGACGCGGGGCGCCTCGCGGGTGAGCGCGTAGACGCGCACCAGCTCCCCCACCCGGGCCGGGATCACGTTGTTCACCATCATCCCGACCGCCGTCGCGCGCCACAGCTTGCCGAGCGGCACCCCCGGCTCGACCGGGTCGAGGATCGTGCGCCAGCGCCGCGCGCGGAGCGGGAAGATCGATGTCGCGACCACGGCCGACAGCAGGAGGAGGGGCAGGTTCGACCGCTGGAGGTGGGCCCACACCTCGGGCCACTGCACGTCGTGCAGCGCCCACCAGAGCAGCGCCGCGCTCAGGACGATGCCGGCGGCCTCCCGCCAGCCGAGTCGCATCCGCGCTACTCCGCGGACGCGAGGTCGAGCAGGTCGAACAGCTCGGCCAGCGGCTCCGGGATCTGCCCCTTGCCGCGCGCCTTGACGGAGTCGCGGATCTCGCGCGCGCGCGCCAGCGCGGCCTCGCCCTTGTACAGTAGCCGCTCGATCGGGATCAGGCCGTCCTCGAGTATCGGCACGGGCTCGCTCAGCGGCCGCTCCTCCAGCCGGTTGATCTTCGTGATCCCGTCCTGGAGGAGCGCCTGCAGCTCGCGCCCGGTGGGCGTGGCCGAGCGCAGCCGCGTCGAGCGCGGCGTGCCCGACGGCGTGGGCGCCGCGGGGCGGGCGGCCGGCGGCGGGGCGGCGGCCGCCGCGGGCTGCGGCTTCGGCGCCGCCGCCCCGCCGGCGAGCCGCCTGACGAGCGCCTCGCGGTCGGTCGCCGGGTTGGCGAGCAGCGCCGCGACGTCGTCCAGCGCGGAGAGCGCGGCCGGGTCGAGCGCGCCGACGCCGTGCGCGGACCGCTCGGCGAACGCCGCCACCTCGCGCTCGGCGAACCCGTCGGCGGCGATCTTGAGCTCGCGCATCTCGCCGCGCAGCTGGCGGCCGAGCCGCTCGCGCGAGCCCTGGTCGCTGGCGGCGCGCGCCTCGCCGACGAGCCGGCGGAGGTGCTCGGCGTGGCTCACGATCTCGAGCCGGAACCGCTCGGCGGGCGTCGTGGGCGGGTTGGGCGCGCGCGAGAGCACGTGCGGCCCGGCGTCGGCGAAGAACAGCTCGGCGACCGGGACGATGCGCTCGGCGCCCGGCGCCGACTCCTCGAGCTTCGCGTACGCCGCGGCGAACTGCCGGACCTCGGGCGCCGCGCTGTCCGGCCGCCCCGCCGAGCGCATCTCGGCGACCGCGCGGTGCAGCGCCGTCAGTGCGGCTGAGAGCACCGCCGACTGCGCCGGCCGGAGGCCCGCGACGCCCAGCTCCAGCGGCTTGGTCGCCTTCTCGACCGCCTCCATGATGTCCGGGAGCGGGGGCAGGTCCCGGATCGCGGCGACGCCGCGCAGCGCCCGCACGCGGCGGAGCACGTCGTCGAGCGCCAGACGGTCGTTAGGTCTCGCCACGAGCATCGCCAGCGCGGCGGCCACGTTCGCCGCCTCGCCGGCCAGGAACGCCGCGCCGCTCCCGCCGCCGGCCGAGGGCGTCATCTGCGACCGGAGCTGCGGCCCGTACGCCGCCAACTCCCCGACGCGGGTCCGCGCGCGCTCGTCGTCGGCCGCGCTCCAGGAGCGGACGTTGCGGATCAGGAGCTTGAGGTCGTCCACCGCCGAGACCAGCGCGCCGCGCAGCGCCGCGTCCCAGCGCAGCGTGCCGTCGCGGAGCGCGCGGCCGATGCGCTCGAGGCTCGCCGCCAGCTCGGCGATCGACGCCAGCCGCGACATGGTGGCGCTGCCGCGGAGCGCGCGGGCGCTCCGCGCGAGCGCCTCGGCGTCCGGGCCGGCCCCGGCGGCCTTGGCGAGCACGGCGTCCAGCCGCTCGACGTTGTCGCTCGCCTCGAGGATGAAGTAGTCCAGCAGCCGTCCGGGAGCGGTCATGGCGTTGGATCGTGGTCGGTCGCGCTACGTGGCTGTTGCACTCGCACCTCCTGCTACTTACGGGCCACGCCGGCCGAGTCTGGCAGCGTCCATGGCCGCGCGCATCTCGCGCACCGCGTCCCGGATGCCCACGAAGACCGCGCGGCTGACGATCGAGTGGCCGATGTTCAGCTCCTCGATCTCCGGGACGGACGCCACCGGCCCGACGTTGCGCACGGTGAGCCCGTGGCCGGCGTGGACGGCGAGGCCGAGCGACACGCCGAGCGGTCCGGCCGCCCGCAGCGCCGCGATCGGACCCGCGTCGGCGGCGTGGTGCGCGTAGCTGCCGGTGTGCAGCTCGATCGCGTCGGCGCCGGCGTCGGCGGAGCGGCGGATCGCGTCGGGCGACGGGTCGATGAACAGGCTCGTACGGATGCCGCCGTCGCGCAGTCGCCGGATGACGTCGCGCAGGCGCGCCGGGTCGTGCGCAAGGTCGAGCCCGCCTTCGGTGGTGATCTCCTGACGCCGCTCCGGGACGAGCGTGACCTGGTGTGGGCGGAGCTTGAGCGCGATCGCGACCATCTCTTCGGTCGCCGCCATCTCCAGGTTGAGCACCGTGCGAACCGCGCTCGCGAGTCGCTCGACGTCGTCGTCCTGGATGTGGCGGCGGTCCTCGCGCAGGTGCGCGGTGATCCCGTCCGCGCCGGCGTCCTCGCAGGCGACGGCCGCGGCGACCGGGTCCGGCTCGTCGGTGCGGCGCGCCTGCCGGATGGTGGCGACGTGGTCGATGTTGATGTACAGGCGCTGGTAGACCAGCGGCGGCCGGCCGGCCGCCGCCGGGGCCGCGTCCCCGACCGGGGCGCTACCGTGCGTGCTCATGTGAGTTCTCCATGGCCGTCCGAACAGATGGCGCGGCGGCCCCGCCGCGCGCGCCGCCCCGATCCCGGCCTCAAGATGCGGCCGAACGCACCGCGCGTCGACCGGGAGGGTTGCGTGGGACCTCCGGTGCGGAAGCAAGCGAGGATCGGCCGCCGCGTCTTGAACGAAAGCGACCGCTCGGCGAGCGCGCGGGTTGCTCGGGTGGTGCGCAGGCGATTACGTTCGCACGCCACTTCGAGCGGAGGACGGGTGAGACGCATCGCTTGGTTGATCGTGCTGCTGGCCGCCTGCCATTCGGGGCCGCGTGCCGGAGCCAACGGGTCGCTGACCGGCGCCGCCGACGCGCGCGCGGCGCTCGACGGGTTTCTCGGCGCCATCCGCTCGCAGGACCTGCAGGCGATGTCGCGGCTGTGGGGCGGCGAGCGGGGGCTGGCCCGCGACCGGCTGTCGCGCGACGATCTCGA
Organism: Gemmatimonadaceae bacterium; assembly: GCA_035265005.1. Taxonomy (GTDB): domain Bacteria; phylum Gemmatimonadota; class Gemmatimonadetes; order Gemmatimonadales; family Gemmatimonadaceae; genus DATFPD01. Next base: position 4,712 of record DATFPD010000624.1, read on the forward strand.
GAAGCGCGAGCTCCTGATCATGTGCCACATGGCGCACGATTCCTACGACGTCGTGGACGAGCACTCGGAGCGTGACGGCAGCCTGACGTTCGTCGTGCGGCTCAAGCGCGGCCGGGACCAGCGCCAGACGAGGTACAAGATGTACCGCTCCGATGCCAGGCGCTGGTACGTGGAGGACGCCGACATGGGTCCGGTCAGCGACTTCTGCCAGCGCGTGCCGGGTCGGTAGCTGGAACTTCCTAGGGCTCCGAGAGCTCGACCAGCACGCCGCCCGTCGCCGACGGGTGCAGGAACGCGATGCGCTTCCCCTCGGCGCCGATGCGCGGGTGCTCGTCGATCAGGCGCACGCCCGCGGCGCGGCAGCGGTCGAGCGCGGCGTCGATGTCGTCGACCGTGAAGCAGATGTGGTGGATGCCGGGGCCGCGCCGGGCGACGAAGCGGCCGATCGGCGAGTCGGATGTTTCCGCCTCGAGCAGCTCGACCAGCGACTCGCCCGCCGCGAAGCCCGCGATGCGCGCGCCGTCGGAGTCGTCGAGCGCGACTTCGGGCATGCCGAGGATGTCGCGGTAGAACGGAACGATCTGCTCGAGCGAGCTGACGGCGATGCCCACGTGCGCGATGCGCGCGCCGCGGCGATGGTCTTCTGGCATGGGATTGGCGCTCGGACCGGTGAGCGCTGAACTTAATCTTTCACCTGAGGCCGGTGCACCCCTGCGGGCGTCACCGGCGGAGGGCGTGGACATGGGCAACGCGGTCACGGTGACGGACTCGGACTTCGAGGACCAGGTGGAGAGGCACGGCGGTCTGGCGGTGGTGGACTTCTGGGCCACGTGGTGTGCGCCGTGCCGCATGGTCGCACCGATCCTCGACGAGCTGGCCGCCGAGTACGTGGGCAAGGTGAAGGTGACGAAGGTGGATGTGGACCTCAACATTCGCAGCGCGTCACGCTTCAACGTGCGCTCCATCCCGACGATCCTCTTCTTCAAGGACGGGCGGCTGGTGGACCAGGTGGTGGGCGCGGTGTCGAAGCCGGCGCTCGAGCGCAAGTTCCGGGAGCACGTCGCCTGACCAGGGCGGCCTGACCGCGGCGGAGATCCGCGCGGCGCCGGTCGGCGTCGCGACCCTCCGCCGCTCACATTGCCGCCGAATGCCCTCATCGATCGCTCGGCTGCGCTTTCCGTTCGCGCGCGTTCTGCTGCCGCGCACCAAGCTGGCGTACGTACACCTCCGCAACCTGCTCACCGACGCCAAGCGCGATCGGACGGGGCGCGTGTTCGGCTACGTCGCCATCTGGCTGTCGGACGAGATGCTCCTGCTCTACATGCAGGAGGGCGAGGTGGTGAACGCCACCACCACGCGCAACGGGGTCGAGTTCCGCACGCTGCCGATCGCCGAGGCCCTCGCGCACGTGCCCCCCGAGCCGGAGTTCGGCGAGATCTGCTTCCACGAGGCGGACGACGAGCAGCTGGCCTGCATGCACTGGGCGCAGACCCGGCGCCCGGACCCGTGGCCCTCCGAGCTCGAGGCGCGCGACCCGCGCCAGCTCTTCCCGTACCTGATGGCGACGACGTTCGACGGGATGCTCCAGATCGTGGTGGACGGCTCGGTGAACTACCTCCTCTTCCGCGACGGTGCCGTGGTGCGCGGCTATCTGGCCGAAGAGCTGCACGGCACCACGCTGGCGGAGCGGGCGAAGCCGCTCTTCCAGCATCGGCTGGGGCGGGACGCGTTGCAGATCGCCCGCTGGCCGGTGCCGCCTGCGGTGCCTATTCAGGCGCCGACGGCGCTGATCAAGAGCTACGCGGAGCTGGTGGGGGACGTGGTCGCGCGCCTGGTGCGCGCCGGCAGCGACGGCGCGCCCGCGGTGGCCGAGAGCGCGCGGCTGATGCTCCTGGATCGGCACCCCGTGCTGGCGTCGTTCGCCGCCGACGCGAAGGAGGGGCGCGGGCCGGCGTATACGTCGCCCGAGCTGACGCGCGGCGTGGCCGCGTGGGTGGCGGAAGTGCTGTGGGCCACCGGCGGCCAGGCGCAGATCGCGCCGGAGGATCTGCTGCGCGAGCTGGCGCACGGGAGGCGCCACGTGCTCCAGTCGGCGGGCTTCTTCGACCTGCTGCCGTGGAAGGTCTCGTGGTAGACGAAGGGGCGAAGGGCAGCCTTTACGTGGTGAGCACCCCCATCGGCAACATGGGGGATTTTACTTTTCGGGGGGTGGAGGTGCTGCGCGCCGTGGCCGCGGTGCTGGCCGAAGACACCCGGCACTCGCGGCGGCTGCTGGACCGTTTCGAGATCTCGACGCCGCTCGTGCCGTACCACGAGCACAACGAGGCGCGGACGACGCCGGGTCTCGTCGCCCGGCTCGGCCAGGGCGAGAGCTTCGCGCTGATCTCGGACGCCGGCACGCCGCTGTTGTCGGATCCGGGGCTTCGGCTGGTGCGCGCGGCGGTGGAGGCAGGGATCGCGGTCGTGCCGGTGCCCGGCGCGTCGGCGCTGCTGGCGGCGCTGGTCGCGTCCGGGATCGACGCCCAGCGATTCACGTTCTACGGATTCCTTCCGCGCAAGGGCGGCGAGCGCGCGGAGGCGCTGGGCGAGATGGTGAGATTGACACGCGCGGCCGTGCTGTACGAGTCACCCAACCGCCTGGCGGACACCCTGGCCGAGCTCGCCGAGGCGGGCGCCGGCGAGCGCAACGCCGCGGTGGCTCGTGAGTTGACCAAGCAGTTCGAGGAGGTGCGCCGTGGAACGGTCCGCGAACTCGCGGCGTACTACACGAGCTACCCGCCGCGGGGGGAGGTCGTCGTCGTCCTGGAAGCGGGGGCTGGTCCCGAGCCCCTCGACGAGCAGGCCCTGCGCGCGCGCGTTCGCGAACTGCGCGCCCGCGGCCTGCGCGCTCGGGAGATCGCAGACGCTCTGATGGCCGACGCGGGCGCGACGCGCAACCTGGCGTACCGACTGGCGCACGAGGAGACGGAATGATGAGGGATGCGGGACGGGGGACGCGGGATGCGGGAGCTCGGCGCGGCTGGAGTCGCGCGGGCATGGTGGCGTGCGCGCTCACGCTGCTCGTACTCGGTGCGCTCGGCGATGTGTCGGCGCGACCGGCCGGCTCCGCACCCGTCCCGGTCTTCTCGCGGCTCACCATCGCCCGGCTCCAGTACGACGGCGGCGGCGACTGGTACGCGAACCCGTCCAGCCTGCCCAACCTCCTCACGGCCATCGCCGAGCGGACGACGCTGGACGTCGAGCGCACCGAGGCGCGGGTGACGCTGACGGACGACCGGCTGTGGGACTACCCGTTCCTGCACGTCACGGGACACGGCAACATCCGGCTCACCGACGCCGAGGTCGTGCGCCTGCGCGAGTACCTCACCCGCGGCGGCTTCCTGCACGTGAGCGACAATTACGGGATCGACACGAGCTTCCGGCGCGAGATCGCGCGCGTCTTCCCGGAGCGGCAGCTCGTGGACGTGCCGCTGTCGCACCCCATCTACCATCTGATCTACGACTTCCCCAAGGGGTTGCCGAAGATCCACGAGCACGACGGCAAGCCGGCGCGCGGGTACGGGATCTTCATCGGCGACCGGCTCGCGGTCTTCTACGACTACGAGTGCGACCTCGGCAACGGATGGGAGGACATCGAGGTCTATCACGATCCGCCCGCGCTGCACGAAGCCGCGCTCCGCATGGGCGTGAACCTCTTCACGTACGCAATCACCAGCAGGGCGATGCCATGACCGTAGTCGAGATCGTCGAGCGCGAACGCGCGCGGCTCCGCCTGGTCGACGCCACCGGTGCCGTCG
>DATFPD010000625.1:0-15218 GCA_035265005.1 Gemmatimonadaceae bacterium
GTCAGGCATCGGCACGAATTTTGGCAACGGCGAATCGACCACAGAGGCACCGAGGAGGGGCACGTGTGCCCCTCCTCGGTGCCTCTGTGTCTCTGTGGTTGAAACTGCAGTTGCAGGAACGCGCCGCCTTGTTCAGCGCTCCACGGCCGCCACCCGCCCGTCGGCCGCCGACCGGTACGCCGCGTCGATCACCGCCAGGCCGGCGACGGCGTCCTCGGGCGCGACCGGCGGCGGGGCGCCGTCGCGCGCCGCCCGCACGACGCCCTCGTAGAACCGGGGGTACGCGCCGGGCTCGGTGCGCACCGGGCGGACGTCGTCCCCGGCGCCGAGTCGGCCCCACTGGTCGTTAGGCTCCTCGCCCCAGGCGGGGGCGCCCGGGCGGCCGCCGGCTTTGAGCGCCTCCTCCTGCGGGTCCATGCCGTACTTCACCCAGGCGGCGCGGCTGCCGAGGACGTTCATGCGGGGCCCGAGCTGGGCGGCGTTCATGCGCGCGTGCAGGTGGCTGCGCACGCCGGACGCGTGGGTGAGGGCGAGGAACGCGTCGTCCTCCACCGTCACGTCCGGGTGCCGGCGGTCGGTCTCGGCGTAGACGTGGGTGACGTGGCCGAAGAGCCAGAGCGCCTGGTCCACCAGGTGCGTGCCGAGGTCGTAGATGATCCCCTCGGCGTTCGCGTGCGCGTCCGGCTCGCACCAGCGCGGCTTGCGCACCGCGCGCCACCGCTCGTAGCGCGACTCGAAGCGGTGCACCTCGCCGAGCGCGCCCTCGTCGAGCAGCCGCCGCAGCGTGCGCGCGTCGCCGTCCCAGCGGCGGTTGTGGAAGGGGACGATGACGCGGCCGCGGCGCCGCGCCTCGTCGACCAGCCGCTGCCCTTCGGTCGCTGTCGGCGCGAAGGGCTTGTCCGCGACCACGTGGAGCCCGTGCTCGAGCGCGGCCGTCGCCAGCGGCACGTGCGTCCGGTTCGGCGTGGTGACGACGATGAGATCGAGCTCGCCCGCGCGCTCCCACAGCGCGTCGGCACTCGGCACGACACTCACTCCGGGATGGTCGCGCTCCGCCTGCGCGCGGCGCCCCGGGTCGCTGGTGACGACCGCCGCGAGCCGCATCCCCTTCGTGGTCGCGATCAGCGGCGCATGAAACGTCGCGCCGCCGAGGCCGAAGCCGATCAGTCCGACGCGGATGTCGCTGCCGCCTGGCATTGGTCCTCGATCGTTCGGGCGTTCGATGATTGAACCACAGAGGACACAGAGGACGCAGAGGGGTGCCTCGGGATGCCCCGAGGTACTTCTCTGTGCTCTCTGTGTCCTCTGTGGTCAATTGCACTTCCTGAACGTAAGTTCGACGCCCCGTTTCGTCTCCCGCCTGGCGGTGGAGCGCATCATCATGTCGCAAGCAAGGGTGGTCCTCGCCGCTGGTGGGAGGCGCACAGGCCTCCTTCGAAGTAGGGACGGCGGGTCCCGATCCTTCGCTGCGCTCAGGACGGGCGTCGTGCGGGCTGACAGGGCTACCGCGTGGGTGCGCCCGACAAGCGTTCTCGGTTCGCCTCCATCCGCAGCCGGTAGCCGCTCTTCCGCACGGTGAGGATGAACCGCGGCGCCGACGGGTCGGCCTCGAGCTTGTTGCGGAGCTGGCCGACGTGGGTGTCCACGGTGCGGCTGACGACGTCGGCGTCGTAGCCCCAGACCTCCTCCAGCAGCTCGTCGCGCGACGCCACGTTGCCCCCGCGCCTGGCGAGGGCGAGCAGGAGGTCGAGCTCCTTGGGGCGGAGCGCGACCGGCGCGCCGGCGCGGTAGACGGCGCGCGTCGCCGGCTCGACGCGCACGTCGCCGAACTCGATCGGTGCCGAGTCGCGCCCGCCGCGCGGCGCGCGCGCCGGGCCGGCGAGGCGCATCCGGCGGCGCACGGCGTCCACGCGCGCCAGCAGCTCCATCAGGCCGAAGGGCTTGGTCACGTAGTCGTCGGCGCCGAGTCGGAGACCGCGCACCTTGTCCGCATCCTCGCCGCGCGCGGTCAGGACGATCACGGGCGTCTCCACCCCCTCCTCGCGGATGGTGCGGAGGATCTGGAAGCCGTCCGGCTTCGGGATCATCAGGTCGAGGATGATGAGGTCCACCTCGCGCGCGCGGGCCCGCGCCAGCCCGTCGGCGCCGGTGAACGCCGCCTCGACGACGTGGCCGTCCAGCTCCAGATTGTGCCGGAGGCCGTGGACGAGGTTGCGGTTGTCCTCGACGATCAGGACGCGCACGTCGCCTCCTCCGCGGCGAGCCGCGGCCCGCCCCCGCCGCGCGCGTCAGGCAGCTCGACGATCACGCAGGCGCCCCCGGCCGGCGCGGCGTCGATGCGGGCCGAGCCGCCGTGGCGGGCGACCAGGTCGCGCACCACCGCGAGCCCGATCCCGCTGCCGCCGACCTGCGCCTCCACGTCGCGCGAGAGCCTGACGAACGGCTGCCAGACGCGCTCGCGGTCGGCCGCGGGGACGCCCGGCCCCTCGTCCTCCACCCAGAGCCGCGCGCGCTCGCCGGCCAGCGCCAGCCCCACCGACACGGTCTGCCCCGGCGGCCCGTACTTCACGGCGTTGTCGAGCAGGTTGAGCAGGATCTGGCGCACCGCCGCCCGGTCCGCCGGCGCCAGCACGTCGTCCAGGCGCGCGGTGCGCACGCGGGCGTCGGCCGCGGCGGCGATCGGGGCGAAGGCGGCGACGACCTCGCGCACCAGCGGCGCGAGCGGCTCCGGGGGGAGCGGGGCCGCGCCAGCCGCGCGGCCGGCGCGCCCGAACAGCAGCACGTTCTCGACCAGCTGCATCAGCCGCCGCGCCTCGCCGACGATCACCTTCCCGGCGTCGCGCACGTCGCGGCGCGAGTCCATCCGGCCGGCGGCCAGCGTCTCGCCGAAGAGCAGGATCTGGGCGAGGGGCGTGCGCAGCTCGTGCGACACGCCGGCCACGAAGTCGGCGCGGAGCCGCGCCAGCGCGTGCTCGCGCCAGGCCGCGACCAGCGTCGCCGCGATCAGCGCCGCCGTGAGCAGCACCAGCGCCGCCAGCAGCGGCGTGCGCGACGGCGGCAGCCCGCCGATGAGCACCGGCGGGGCGGTGCGCGGGTCGAGCGAGACGCGGATCAGCTGCCCGCCGAGGTAGATGCCCCCGGGGATGGTGGCCGAGTAGTCGGCCGGCAGCCGGCGCGGCGAGAGCGCGAGCGCGGGCCGGGCGGCGGCGCTAATGACGCCGCGGATAACGCCGTCGTGCGCGACGGGGGCCAGCAGGTCGACCGACAGCAGCGAGTCGTTAGGTGGGGCGCCGCGCGGGGCGATCGGCAGCAGCGGCGGGCCGGCGAGCGTCGGCCGCAGCATCGTCTCGCGCAGCGACGCCAGCGTCACCGCGAGGCCGTAGAGCGCGAGCGGGAGGCCGTCCGGCCCGCGGCGCGGGGCGGCGTAGACGACCTCCCCGCCGTCGGGCGCCAGCGTGTCCACGCTCGACGTGAGCTCCCAGTCCCGCGCCTCGCGCAGCTCGCCGAGGTCGGTGAACTCGCGCACCAGCCAGGCGCGGCGCCCGGCGGGGAGCGGCGGGCCGTCCACCTCGAGCGACGAGTCGGCCAGCGTCAGGCGGAAGTAGTAGGACGGGACGACGGCCGGCCCGCAGTCGCACGCGCGCGCCGCCTCGGACGCGCGCCGCAGGGGCGCGAGCGGCGGGAGCGGGCCGGCCGGGTAGGCGGCGCGCGCGTTCCCCACCGGCTGGAGCACCGCCCCCACCGCGCCGTACACGCGCCCGATGAGCCGCTGCCGGAACGAGAGCGCGGCGAAGGTCGCGTGGTCGCGCAGGGCACGCTCGGCGGCGGCGCGATGGCGGTGCGTGGCGCGCCATGCCTCCAGGGCGAGCGCGGCCGGCAGCGCGGCGGCGAGGAGCCCAACCGCGGCGAGCGCGGTGAGCGCGGCCCGGCGGGGGCGGAGGTCGAAGAAGGGTCGCATGGGCGTGTGTCGACAAGATGCCCACCCGCCGCCCGTCCGGACAGCGCGCGGGGGCGGTCCGCCCGTGCGCATGACGAGATCAGCACACGACGATGACCGGACGATGGAGTCGGCGCGCGGGGGCGGCCGTAGCTTCGCCCCTCCGACGCCGCCGGAGAGCCGGCCGCGCCATCCGCGCTCCCCCACGCTCACTCAAGGACAGGATCATGCGTCATCTCCGTGGTGTCGCCGTCGCACTTGTCGCCGCCGTGTCGGCGGCCGCCTGCGACGCCGACGTGGTCGCCGACCCGTCGTCGCTCCTCACACCCACCCGGCCGGCCGCCGCGCTCGTGCCGCTCGACCCCTTCGGCATCGGCGATCACTCGCCCGGCAGCAAGGGCTGCTCGGCCGAGGGGTACCGGCAGTTCGACTTCTGGGTGGGGAAGTGGGACGTGTTCGGCTTCGGGAACACCCTCGTCGGCACCAGCGTGATCGAGTCGGAGCTTGGCGGCTGCGCGATCGAGGAGAACTGGACCGCCGCGTTCGGCGGCGGCACCGGGAAGAGCCTCAACACGTACGACGCCGCGACCGGCACGTGGAGCCAGCTCTGGGTCGGGACGGGCGGGTGTCCGTTCGGCACGGCCCTGCTCGAGGGTGGCTTCGCCGACGGCAGCATGACGATGCAGGGCACGCGCGAGCAGCCCGAGGGGTTCGTGAGCGGGCCGCCGTGCGCCCCGCCGCCGAACACGGTCGTGTTCAAGCGGACCGACTACTATCGCTGGACGCGGCTCGAGAACGGCTCGGTGCTGCAGCAGATCGCGGCGGCGAACGACGACAGCCCGCTGGTGCTGCCGCCGCCGCCGTCCACCGGAATAGGGCTGCGCTACGACGCGGTCGAGACCGTGACGCCGATCAACGCGCCGCCGCGTGGCTCGTTCTGCACCAACCGCGCGGCCGCCAAGCAGTTCGACTTCATGCTCGGCAGCTGGGACGTGCACCAGGGGAACGGCAACGGCGCGCAGGGGACGGCCACCTTCACCAAGACGGTCACCAACTGCCTGGTCGAGGAGCAGTTCGCCGGCCCCGGCGGCTACGCGGGGATGAGCTACAACACGTTCGACGTCTTCACCCAGCAGTGGGTGCGCACGTACGTGGACACCGACGGCCAGCGCCTCTTCATGACCGGCGGGCTCGTTGACGGATCGATGGTGCTGACGGGCACGAAGCACGGCTCGGCCGGCCGCTCGGTCGAGGTCCGGATCGCGTGGGAGCCGGCGGGCGACGGCCAGACCGTGGCGCAGCGCTGGTCCTACTCGCTCGACGGCGGCGCGACCTGGGAGGCGGAGAAGGAGGTCGTGTACACCAGGCGGTAGCGGCACCACGCGTGGCGCGGCAGGCGCGCACCCCTGCCACGCCACGCGCCGCATGGTTCTTGCCCCTACAGATGTTCCCAGTACGACCGGACCTGTGGGGCCTGAGGTGTCAAATGGTGCGTTACGCTGTTACCGCGCTCATCGTGCTCGCTGCCTGCAGCGATGAAGTCGTAAGTCCATCTTCCACCGCGCTCCGCCCGGACGCCGCCATCGCCGCGGCCGCCGACGACTCGGGCCCGCCTCCGCCACACCGGTTCGGACCCGACAGCTACCGCGTCGGCATCTTCACCGGGCAGGGCATCACCCAGCCCGGCCTGTCGTGCGAGAAGCAGTCGCCGGACGTGCGCGCGTGCTCGGGGTTCCTCGCCAGCGCGGTGGACGGCGCGCGGCTCGACGTCACCCTGCAGATCCCCCTCAAGGTCCCGAAGCCCGTCCCGCTGGTCGTGCTCATCCACGGCTACGGCGGCAGCAAGACGAGCTCGGGGGACATCGCGCTGGCGCTGCTCGACGCGGGCTACGCCGTGCTGCGCTACTCCGCGCGCGGCTTCGGCGACTCGTGGGGGCAGGTGAACCTCGTGGACGTGCACGCGGAGGTCGCCGACCTGCGCAGCATGGTGGCCCAGGTGGTGGACCGCCCCAACTTCCACCTCGACGCGGGCGCGGTCGCGGTCACCGGCGCGTCGTACGGCGGCGGGCACTCCTGGCTCGCCGCGCTCGCGCCGACGTTCGCCACGCCGCGCGGGAACACCGTCCGGATCAGGACCGTGGTGCCGATCGCCGCGTGGAGCGACCTGCTCTACTCGCTCCTCCCGAACGGCCGCGAGCGCGAGTCGATCGATGCGCCGGGGGGCGCGAAGCTCAGCTACATCAACGGCCTCTACTTCTCCGGCATCCGCCGCGACCCCGAGCGCCCGTACCCCAACTACCCCGAGTACTTCGTCGGCTGGCACGCCTGGCTCAACGCCCAGGAGCCTAACGACCTGGAACCCCTGTTCCGCAACGTCGCGGACGGGCTGGCCGGCTACCGCTCGATCTGGTGGCAGCGGCGGTTCTGGGGCGGCACGGCGCCGGCCCGCCTCCCGATCTTCGTCGTCCAGGGCTTCACCGACGACCTGTTCCCGCTCCCGGAGGCGAAGCGGATGATGCTCGCCCTCCGGACGCTCGACCCCGCGTACCCGGTCGCGGCGTACCTGGGCGACATCGGGCACCCGCGGGCGAGCAACAAGACGGGCGAGGTGGACTACGTGCTGGGCCTCATCCGCGGCTGGCTCGCCTACTACCTGAAGGGGGAGGGGACCGCGCCGCCGAACGTCGTCTACGCCGCGCTCACCCGCCCGCGCGACGAGCCGTTCGACCCCGCGAACGTGATCGTTCTCCCGACGCTCGGCGCCCTCTCCACGCACACGGTGTCGAAGGAGTTCGACCTGCCGGTGCCGGCGGTGCTGGTGAACCCGCTCACCGACCCGCTGGGCGGCTTCTTCTGGGACCCGCTCGTGATGGAGGGCGCGCGCGAGCTGCGCCCGCTGCCGGTGCCCCCGGAGTCGCCGCTGGTGCCCGGGAGCCTCGCGACCTTCGACGTCCCGGTCGCGGAGCTGAGCGGCGGCGGCCCGCTGGTCATCGCCGGCCAGCCGAAGGTCGCGCTGCACTTCCTGACCACGTCGTACCGAGTGCAGCTCGACGTGCGTCTGTTCGAGGTGGACGGGGCGGGAATGAAGCGGCTCGTCACCCGCGGCACCTACACCGCCGAGAACCAGATCTTCGGCGTGCCGATCGGGGAGGCGGACATCGTCATCCCCACCTACGGCAACTACTGGCGCGCCGAGGCCGGGCACACGCTGCGGCTGGAGCTCACGAACGTGGACAGCCCGTACATCGCTCCGAGCCGCGTCCCGAGCGCGACCACGGTCACGGGCGTCCGGCTCGAGGTCCCCGCGCGTTAGGCTCGTCAGGGCGCGGCGGCGGTCGCCGCCGCGCCTCCCGCGCCGACCGCCAGCGAGTTGGCCGGCATCGACGGAGTGCTCCAGCCGCCGTGTCCGCCGTCGCCGTGCTCGTTGGGGCCCACCGACAGCTCGGCGACGCAGCCGGTGGCGCTCACGAGCGCGATCAGGGCGACGAGCGCGACCAGCAGGAGGGAGAGCGGCGCGGTCCGCCGCACGCGCGCGATCGGGTCTTCGGCCATCGGGACGGGCCTCGGCGACGGGTGAGGTGGGCCGCGTGCTGCCTGCCTAACCGCGAAGGCAAGAAGGGGGCACCCGCGCCGGCATCATCTCACGACCGCGCAACTCTCGGCGCGCGAAGACGATGGCGCGGCCGAGGCCGGCGGCCGTCTTCGCGCGCTGCGTCGGTCCGACACACACACGACCGTCGCCAACCGACACGCATCTCTCGATCGGGACGTTCCCGCAGGATCGACCACCGAGGCACCGAGACGCCGAGGGAGGGCACACGGGAGAGGGGCCCCCGGCCGGTCGGCGTTGCTGAAGGGCAGTTCAACCACAGAGGACACAGAGGGCACAGAGGGGGCGGGCCTTGATGAATCAAGGCCCCCACATCTGCTGTAGGGGCGCCCCCTCGGTGCCCTCTGTGTCCTCGGTGGTCGATTGCCGTTCAACGAATCATCCCGAGCCAGGGCTCCTCGCCCGTGTGCCCCTCCGCTGCGTCTCCGTGCCTCTTCGGTTCAATCCAACAGGTCACGGGCGGGCGCGCCACCGGCGGCAGAGGTCGCGCGCCGCCTCGGGCCACTCCGGATGGCGGAAGGCGAACCCGGCGCGCAGGAGCCGCCCCGGTACCACGCGGCGGCTCTTGAGCACGAGCTCCGTCTCGGTGCGCAGCACGAACGCCCCGACCTCGAGCATCCACCGTGCGGCCGGCAGCCCGAGCCGCGCGCCCCACGCCCACCGCAGCGCCCGCATGAAGTCGGCGTTAGGTAGCGGGTGCGGCGCGGCCACGTTGACCGGGCCCGCGACGTCGCCGCGCTCGATCAGCCAGTAGACGGCGCGGACGAAGTCCTCGTCGTGCACCCACGACACGTACTGGCGGCCGTCGCCGGCGCGCCCGCCCAGTCCGCGCCGCACGAGCCCGAGCAGCACGTCGAACACGCCGCCGCGGTCGGGGCTCATCACCATCGCCGAGCGGAGGATCACCCGCCGCGTGCGCGGCAGCACCGCCTCGCCCGCCGCGCGCTCCCACGCCGCGGCAACGTCGACGCTGAACCGCCAGCTGTCGGGCGCGGCCGGCTCCGAGCCGCCCAGCACGCCCGTGTCCTCGTCGTTCGGCGCGTCGTAGCGGTGCGCGTAGATCGTCGCCGTCCCCGCCTGGAGCCAGACCCGCGGCGGGTCGGCCGAGTGGGCGATCGCGTCGCCCACGGCGCGCGTCGACTCCACGCGGGAGTCGAGGATCTCGCGGCGGTTCCGCGGCGAGTAGCGGCAGTCCACGCTCCGGCCGGCGAGGTTGATGACGGCGTCGGCGCCCTCGAGCTCGGCGGCCCAGGCGCCGCGGGTGCGCGCGTCCCACTCCGCCACGCGCCACGGGGCGGCGCCGGGGCGCGCGCCGCGACTCAGCACGACGACGTCGTGTCCGTCGCGATGGAACGCCCGCGCGACGATGGAGCCGACCTGGCCGGTGCCGCCGGGGATGACGATGCGCATCGCGGGGGAATATGCGGGCGTCGCGTGACGTATGCGCGTGAGGCGAAGGGCCGGTTCGGTCCAGGCGAGTACGGCCGGCCCGCGTATCAGCCGCTGACGGTGGGCGCGCGGTTCTGACGCCGCGGCCACGTTAGGCGATCAACCGCCCCGCGCCCGGAGCCACGCCCGCACGCGGTCGCGCCGCTCGCGCAGCGGCAGGTAGCCGCGGGCGCGCGTCCACAGCCAGCGCTGCAGCTGGTAGCTGACGCTCCCGCGTCCCGGGTCGGTGGGGTCGAGGAGGTTCTCCGGGCCGAACACGCCGTCGTAGTCGCCCATGTCGAGGGCGTAGTTCTCGAGGATCTCCAGCAGCTGGGCGCAGAGGTCCCCGCGGTAGCCCGTGGCCGCGCAGAGCTCGATCGCGCGGAGGTCCGCCTCGGCCTCGCGCTCGGGGCCGTAGGTGAAGTGCTGGAGCTTCACCAGCAGCGCGGCGACGTAGCCGCCGGCCAGCGAGCGCGGCACCCACTCCGCCCACCCGGCGAAGAGCGCGAGATGGCCGCAGTCGTGGTGCGCGGCCTCGTGCGCGAGGACGAACGCCACCGCGTCGTCCGTCGGACAGCGCTCCAGCAGCCGGCGCGAGATGCGGGTCGACCGTGGATTCACCCGTGGCGGACCCTACGGCGAACGTACGGCCCGGTGTCGTCAGGCCCCGCCGCCCGCCCGCTATGGATGAGGTGACCCCGGGCGTGGGCCGGCGTCTACAGCTGGCGTCCGACCCGGTGCGTGGACGCCACGCCGGGACGCCCTCGCAGCGTCCGCCTTGCGTGGCGTCCCCCGGAGCGCAACGTTTCTCGTTCCCCACGGCCGAGCCCGCCGGTACGGCCGCGAGTCCCACCGACCCGGGAGTATCGTCGTGCATCTGCCAAGCGCCCGCCGCTTCGACAGCCTCTTCATCCGTTCCGCCGCGACGCTGCTCGCGTCCGCCGCCCTCCTGTCGTCGTGCGACGGCAAGGGGACGACGTCTTCCCCGGCCCCCGTCGTGCCCGACACCAAGGTGACGGTCCACGCGTCGAAGAGCGACGCGGTGATGATGGTGCGCACGCCGACCGCCGCGCGCGGCGAGCGCGGGGGCACCACGCTCCAGCTCGACGCCGCGGTGTTCAACCCGCAGGGGATGGAGCTGGAGCACAAGACGCACATCTACTGGACGTCGCTGGACACGATGGTCGTCGCGGTGGATCCGAGCGGGCTCGTCACCGCGCAGGACGTGGGCAGCACCTGGGTCGTGGTGGACCACAAGAAGGGGGTGGACAGCGTCAGCGTCGAGGTGATCCCGGTGCCGGTGGCGTCGGTGGCGATGACCGGCCCCGACTCGCTGTCGCTCGACGACACGGCCAGCTTCACGGCGACGCCGCTCGACTCCGCCGGCGTCCCGCTCGAGGGACGCGTGGTGAGCTGGAGCTCGCTCGCCCCCGCGGTCGCCGGCGTGTCGGAGAGCGGCGAGGTGATCGCCCTCGCGCTCGGGTCCACGGAGATCTCGGCCACGGTCGAGGAGGAGAGCGCGTCGCAGCTGCTGCAGGTGTGGCCGCAGCCGGTGGCTTCGGTGGTGGTGGAGCCGGCCGCGGTGAGCGTGCCGCAGTTCCACAAGGTGAAGTTCACCGCCACCGCGTACGACCGGCGGGGCAAGGTGCTCGAGGGGCGCGCGGTGTCGTGGAGCTCGTCGGACCCCGTCGTCTTCTACATCAAGGCGAACGCGGACACCGCCGCCGGGAAGGATGTGGGCGAGGCGGTGGTCACGGCGACCATGGAAGGAAAGACCGGCGAGTCCGCGGTGACGGTCACCAACCCGGTGGAGGCGCGCGCGCTCTGGGTGACGCGCTTCGAGTACACGGGCGCATCATCGGTGGACTTCGCCAAGATCGCCACGATCTTCCAGAAGGCGGCGAGCGCCAACTTCAACGTCGTGTACTTCCAGGTCCGCACGTCCGGCGACGCGCTCTACTTCTCCGACATCGAGCCCTGCTCGCCGCGGATGTGCCGCACCCTCGGCGGCACGCGTCCGGCGCAGGACCCGCTGGTGGTCGCGCTGACCGAGGCGAAGAAGTACGGCATCGAGGTGCACGCCTGGCTCAACGCCTACACGGGGTTCATCGCCGGCGCTCTGCCCTCTACCGCCTGCAGCCAGTTCATCGCCAGCACGCCGGCCAACTGGCTCAAGGCCCACCCGGAGTGGAGCGCGAGCACGAAGAACTTCTCGACCGGCGTGATCACGCGGCAGGTGGACAACTGCACCGCCCAGACCGAGTACATGTGGATCTCGCCCGGCGTGCCCGAGGTGCGGGCGCAGCTCGCCCGCGTCTCGGCCGACATCGCGCGGCGCTACGGCCCGCTGGGGCTCAAGGGGATCCACCTCGATCGCATCCGCTACTCGGGCAACACCGTCTCGTACGACCAGCCGAGCCAGGACGCGTTCAAGGCGGCGACGGGCAACTTCCCGACGTCGAACGCGCAGGCGAGCTGGCTCAACTTCCGCCGCGGTTTCGTGAACCAGGGGGTGAAGGACGTCCGCGACAGCGTCGCCGCCGTGGACCCCGCGATGGTGATTTCGGCCGCGGTGTTCCCGGGCTACCAGCCGCGGGCGGGGTGGGTGGCGCAGTGGAGCTACACGGACCTGTTCCAGGACCCGCAGGCGTGGGCGCAGGGCGGCTACCTGGACGTCGAGGTGCCGATGAACTACCCGGCCACGGCGGCGTCCGCGTCGTGGACGGTGAAGGCCTACTGCTCCAACACCGACTGGACCTGCGTGCTCGACGACCACATCCAGCGGATCGAGAAGGGGGCCGGCCGCCAGGTGTACGTGGGCGTCGGCGCCATCAAGGGGTGGGACGAGATGGCGAAGCAGATCGACCTCGCCCACGACCGCTCGGCGACCGGCATGTCGGTGTACAGCTACAGCCAGATCGATGTGATCCCGAACAACGCGTGGGCGCAGCTCGCCGCAGGGCCCTTCAAGCACAAGGCGACGCTGCCGGCGATGAGCTGGAAGTAGAAGGGCGATTCGCGAATCGCGAATCGCGAATCGCGAATCGCAGTCTCGCGTCGCTATTTTCCCCGCATGGCTACTCCGTCTCCCTTCCGATCGCTCTCGCAGGAGCGCCGGGTCGCGCTCGTCACGCACGCCATGAAGTCCAGCCGCGAGGTCCGCGCGCTCTACGTCCAGCGGCTGGTGGCGCGCGGCGGCGGCTTCCGCGCGGCGACGCTCCAGACGTGGCCCGTCGACAAGCTCGCCCGCGAGATCGTGCGCATGAACGCGCAGAGCGCGGAGGACGAGCTCGACCTGCTGCACCTGCTGTACGTGGAGCTGGAGCCGGCGATCCAGACCACCTTCCTCGACGCGGCCGGCGTGCGGCACGAGAACGGGCGGATCCCGGACGACCTGGAGACGCCGTACGCCGACGCCGAGTCGGTGCGCCGCGCCGCGGCCGCGGTGCGCGAGGCGCACGGCGCGGACGGCATGCACTACCTGCGCACCATCGCCCGCTACAGCACCGAGGCGTGGCCGGGGATCGTGGACGTGCTGGCGGAGCTGGAGGCGGCTCAGGCGTAAGGCGGCTCAGGCGGGCCGCGCGGGCGGAATCCCCTGCGCGAAGCCGCGCGCCTCGGCCTCGGCGATCCAGCCGCGGCGCAGCCGGTCGGCGGGGACGCTCGACAGGTAGGGCTTGATGTCCACGATCGGCGTCCCGTCGAGCATGTCGACCCCGCGTACGTGGAGCCGCGGCCCGTCGCGCCCGAGGAGCTGGACGACCGTGAGGCCGATCGGGTTCGGGCGCCGCGGGGCCCGCGTCGCGAACACGCCATGCGGGCGGTCGTCGGTCGGCGGGCGCGACATCAGGTCGTAGCCCTCGGCGCGGTCGAACACCCAGAGCACGTAGAGGTGCGAGAAGCCCTCGATGTCGGTGAGCCCCGCGTCGAGCTCGGGCAGGATCTCCAGCACGCCCTCGGCCTCGTGCCTGGCGCCGGGGCCCTTCGGGATCTGCTTCCTGTCCGTGTATGGGCTGCGGACGGTGCCGATGGGACGCAGGACGATCATGAGTCCGAGGGCGAGAGGCGCCTGACGACGGACCGGCCGAGCGGCGCGTGGCAGACGAGGCAGGTCGAGTGCATCGGACGCTCAGCGCGGGGCGTCGGCGAACAGCCACTGGTACGCGGCCGGGAACTCGCGCCGCCAGAACCACTCGGCGTGCTTGCCGTCGGCGGCGACGAGCGACCGGACGCTCGTGCGCACCGGGAAGCCCGCCGAGTCGAGCGTGGCGACCACCTCGCGCTGGTCGCGGGCCGGCCCGCCGTCGTTCGCCTCCTGCTCGCCGACGACGAAGTAGAGGCGCGGCGCGGGCCCCCGCCGCGCCGCGCCCCGGCGCGCGAGCTCCACGACGTCCGGCTTCGCCACCCAGCAGGCGCACGAGAAGACGCCCGCGCGGCCGAAGACCTCGGGGTGCTCGAGGGCGGCGTAGAGCGAGATCAGCCCGCCCATGCTCGAGCCGGCGATCCCGGTGTCGGTCCGCCCCGGCCGCGTGCGGTAGTGCCGGTCGATGTACGGCTTCAGCGTGTGGACCAGGAAGTCGACGTACGCGGCGCCCTCGCCGCCGCCCAGCTCCGGGTTCCCGCTCTTCCACGGGTTGTACTCGTCCAGGCGGTGGGTGCCGCCGTTGTCGACGGCCACCACGATCGCGCCCCGGTCGCCGCGCGCGCGCAGCGAGTCGAGTGTCTCGTCCACCCCCCACTCCCCGGCGAAGCTCGTGGCCGCGTCGAAGACGTTCTGCCCGTCGTGCATGTACAGCACCGGGTAGCGCCGCGTCGACGTCGCGTAGTCGGGCGGGAGGTAGACCCAGACGCGGCGCGCGCGCCCGAGCTGCGGGATCGCGAAGCTGTCGCTCAGCACCCGCACGGACGCCGAGGCGGTCGAGCGCGCGGGCGCGCGCGCGGCGGTGCTGTCCCGCCACCCGGCCACGGTCGCGTCCAGCGTCGCCGCGCCGGCGGCGGGCACGGTATAGGCGCGGTTGGGGACGTCGCCGCCCGCGGCGGTCGTCTCCACCGCCTTCCACGAGCCGAGCGTGAACTTGAACTCGATGGCGCCGCGCACCGAGTCGGGGAGGGTGATGGCGTAGCCGCCGTCCGGCTGCGCGCGCAGCACCCAGCCCGCCGCGCCCGGGTCCCACCGGTTGAACGACCCTGCAACGTGGATCGCCGCCCCGGGGGGCGTGCTCGCGGGGACGCTCGTCACGCGGATGGTGAGCTGCGCGCCGGCGGGCTGGGCGACCGCGCACAGCGCGCCGAGGAAGAGCAGCAGCGCGGTGGTGAAGGCTCGCATGCCACCCAATCTAGAGCGCCGGCTCGACGAATCCACGAGGACGCGAGGGGAAGCGGTGCCTCAGCTAGAGGGCCAGGGCGACACCCGGCTCCACTGGCTGCCGTCGAGCGGCTACGGCAACGAGGGCCAGCACGACGACGAGTGAACGCCTCGTCCTCACGTCAGACCGCGCGGTCGGCGGCCTCGCGCCTGACGCGGGCGGCCGAGCGGCGGAGCACCAGCACGGCGAGCGCGAACCCGGCCATGGCGCCGATCAGGCTCCGGAACACCTCGTCCACGCCGACGGGCGCGAACCAGCCTGCCAGGCCGCCGACCACGGTCCCGGCCACCGTCCCGAGGAGCGCCCGGCCTAACGGGACGTGGCGCATGAGCAGCCACCCCGAGAGCGGCAGCAGGAGCGCGCCGAGCGGCGCGCCGTAGGCCGCCCCGATGCCGAGGACCAGGGGCTCGAAGGCGTGGCGAGGTCCGTCCCCGACGAGCACGATCAGCGAGGCGACGGCGGCGCCGGTGAGGGCGCCCGCCGCGGCGCCGACGGCGAGCAGGCCGGCAATGACCGCGAGAATGCGTCTGGAGCGTGTCATGCCTCATGATATGTGGCGTCCGTCGGCTCGGACGCAACTATAATCTCATCGGCCGGGGCCGGGCGGCGCGGCGGGCGCCCCCGCCGCCATCAGCGCGAGCACCGCGAGAGCGCGGAGTACGGACATGGTCGGCTCCTGTCGAAGTGCCACAAAGGCTTTGACAGGATGAACTGCGACAGGATGGACAGGAGGGTGAACAGGAGGAGGACCGCTCGGGAATCTTCGCGTCCCGACGCAGTCATCCCATTCATCCCGTGTTCATCCTGTCGCAGTTCATCCTGTCAAAGCCTTTGTGGCACTTCGACAGGAGCCGACCATGTCCGTACTCCGCGCTCT
>DATFPD010000626.1:0-1654 GCA_035265005.1 Gemmatimonadaceae bacterium
GATGCGCTCCCTCGGTGCCCTCTGTGTCCTCTGTGGTTCATTCGCAGTTAGCCGTACCTCTACTCCGCCCGCAGCGTGATCGCCGGGTCCACGCGGGCGGCGCGCCAGGCGGGGACCCAGCACGCCACCACCGAGACGACCGCCAGCAGCGCGACGACGCCGAGGTAGGTGGCCGGGTCGAGGCGCGAGACGCCGAAGAGCAGCGCGGCGAGCGCCTGGCTCGCGGCCGCCGCGGCGGCGAGTCCGATCGCGACGCCGGCCGCCGCGAGCGCGGTCCCCTGGCGCATCACCAGCCCCAGGAGCGCGCCGCGCGACGCGCCGAGCGCCGCCCGCACCCCGAGCTCGCGCATCCGCTCGGCGACGCTGCCGGAGAGGATGCCGTAGAGGCCGATCGCCGCGAGCGCCAGCGCCGCGGCCGCGAACGCCTCGAACAGGATCAGCGCGAAGCGGCGCTCGGCGGCCGACGCCGCGAGCAGAGCGTCCATCGTCGCCACGCGCACGATCGGCTGGTCGCGGTCCACCGACCAGACCGCGCCCTTCACGGCCGGCGTCAGCGCCGCCGCCTCGCCCCGCGCGCGGACCACCAGCGAGCGCGCGCGGTCGGCGAAGCGCCACTGCGCCGTCGTGACGTAGACCGCGTCCGGCCGGCTCGCGGCGAGCGAGGCCTGCTTCACGTCCCCCACCACCCCGACGACGGTCGCCCACGGGCCGTCGTTAGGGCCGACGCGCAGCCGCCGGCCGATGGGGTCGGCGCCCGGGAACTTGCGCCTCGCCAGCGACTCGCTGAGCAGCACCGCCGCCGGCGTACCCGCGGCGTCGCGGTCGTCGAGCAGGCGGCCGCGGAGGAGCGGGATCCCCATCACCTCGAAGTAGCCGGGGCTCACCGCGTAGCGCAGCGCGCCGTTGTCCGCCTCGGCGCTCACGCTGGTGCTCGACTCGAAGTGCACGCCGTACTCGTCCAGGTCGCCGCTCAGCGGGAGCTGGCTGGTGAACGCCGCCGCGCGCACGCCGGGGACGCGGCGCACCGCGTCGAGCGCCTGGTCGAAGAAGCGGTGGACGGCGCCGTCGTCGTCGAACTGGTGGCCGGCGACCTGCACCTGCATCGTGAGCAGCCCCGACGGGTCGAACCCCGGCGCCACCGCGAACAGGCGCTGCATGCTGCGGAGCAGCAGCCCCGCCCCCACCAGCAGCACGAGGGCGAGCGCCACCTCGGCGACGACGAGCGTGCGGCGCGTGAGCCGGTGCCCGCCGCCCACCGTCTGCCGCGCGCCCGAGCGCATGGCCGCGTGCAGCGCCCGCCACGACGACAGCTGGAGCGCCGGCACCAGCCCGAACGCCAGCCCCACCAGCGTGGTGAGTCCCAGGCCGAAGGCGAGCACGGTGCCGTCCAGGCGGATCGCCCCCACGCGCGGCAGCCCCGGTGGACTCAGCGCGACCAGCGCCCGCACCCCCAGCTCCGCGACCGCCATCCCCAGCGCGCCGCCGGCGGCGGCGAGGAGCAGGCTCTCGGTGAGCAGCTGCCTGACGAGGCGGGCCCGCCCCGCGCCGATCGCGGCCCGCACCGCCAGCTCGCCGCGCCGGCGCGCGCCGCGCGCGAGCAGGAGGTTCGTCACGTTCACGCAGGCGATGGCGAGCAGCAGCGCCACCGCGCCGA
>DATFPD010000627.1:0-11281 GCA_035265005.1 Gemmatimonadaceae bacterium
GCGGGCGAGTCCGCCCCCGAACTCGGGGAGCCGCAGTCGCTCCCGCTCGTCCGTCATCAGGATGACGCGGATCGATTCGCGGACGTTCGCCTCCCCGGCCGACCAGGCCAGGCGCCCGTCGGGGCCCACGCGGGGCGGGAAGGCGATGCCGCGCCCGAACAGCGCGCCGGGGTCGATGCGCTCGCTCATGCGCTCACGCTTTCTTGGCCTTCAGGCCCGGCAGCGGGAAGCAGACGATGAACCACGGCAGCCACTTGAAGATGAGATCCAGCACGAGCACGATCATGAAGAGCAGGATCAGCGCGCAGATCGTGATGATCGGGATCGACAGCGAGCAGATCATCCCGAGGCTCGTGCTCCCCTTCTCGCACGCGCCGATGCCGTCCTGGCCGACGTCCAGGTCCTTGTGAAACGGCCACGGGAGCACGGACAGCACGAGGTCGCCGAACCCCAGCCCCTTGAGACGCTGCATCTGCCCGCAGAGCGCGTCCGAGATCACGAACGCGGTGTTCTTGCTGTGCTTCCGCAGACCCGCCGCCGTCGTGTCCAGCGGAAGCGCGATGCGGATCGGCCGCGCGGGCGCGTCCGAGTCGAAGAAGCTCGCGAGCTGGAACCGCTGGCTCGGCGCGCTCACAACCGCCGGCTCGAGCGGGCCGCAGTCGCAGCGCACGTAGACGCAGCGGAGCACGAACCAGCCGGGGTCGCCCTGGGTGGAGAGGAGCGCGTCGCGGAGCCGCGCGGCGAACGGCACCTCGGGCGCCGGCGCGGCGGGCGCGTCCTTGTCGATCGCGCCGACCACCAGCTGCACCAGGCGGTCGAGCTTCGCCGCCTGCGCCTCCACGGCCTGCACCCGCGCCGGGCTCGAGAGCGGCCGCGCCTCCACGTCCTCGCCGAGCGGGGCCTCGACGCCGCCTAACGTCTCCAGCGTCTCGTGGACGCCGCGCGCCTGCCCGTCGCCGCGCAGCCCCGCCAGCAGGTAGACGAAGTCCGGCCAGTTCGGGACGCCGTCGACCTGTCCCGGGAACGTGCGCGTCGCGCCCTCCAGGCGCTCGCGGACCCCGGCCGCGCGCACCCGGCGCAGCGCGTCGGCCAGCGTCGCGGCGAAGGGCCGGCTCCCCCGGTTCATCGGCCACGCCGCGCCGCCCGCCGGCCAGGGCGCGTTCAGCCAGTCGAACAGGAGCCGCTGGCCGGCGCCGGGGAGCGACGCGCTCGAGGTCGCGCCGCCCGACACCAGCGCCCAGACCGGCCCGACGTGCGTCTCCAGATAGTCCGCGAAGTCCAGCAGCAGCAGCCACGACTGGCCCTGGAGCTGGTCGTTGGTGGCGACGATCGCCCTGGCCGGCGCCAGAGGGTCGGGCGGCGCGCCCGCCGTCACGTCGCTGTTGCGCGCCGCGGCGTTGTAGGCCGTCCGCACCAGGTTCTTCCACGGCTCCGAGACCTCGAGCTTGAGCTGCTCCTTGCGCGCGGAGACCACCGTCAGCCCCGCCGTGAAGCCGGCCGCCGCGCCCGCCGCGGCCGCCGCCGCGCTCCCGCGCTCGGCGCGCGTGCCCATGTACTCCTCGCGGCGCCCCACCGGGATCATCCCGGCCAGCATGCGCCGCGGGTGCTGCGCGTCGTCGCGGAAGTTGAGCGGGAAGAGCGGCAGCACTTCTTCGCCGTCGGCGGGCCGCCCTTCGTTAGGCGCGGCCCGCGTCCAGCGCACGCCGGCGGTGCCCCACTTCACGAACGCGTACTCCTCCAGGTCGGACGCCGCCGGCGGGTTCGGCGCGCCCGAGCGCGGCAGCAGCCGCCGCAGCACGAAGCCCACCTGCTCGCGCCCGCCGGTGGCGACGGCCCTGTCCGGGAACCCCGGCACGCCGCAGACGAGGCTCGCCGCGACGAGGTAGTGCCGCTGGTGCGCGGGATGATAGAGCTTGAGCGTCCGCGTGACGGCCACGCCGTTCACGGTGTCCGCATACTCGGCCGTCGTGCGCGCCAGCGCGGTCGGCGCGGCCGAGCCGCTGCGCAGCCGGGCGAGCGCCCGCGCCAGGCGCGGCACCGGCGCGCGCTGCGCGAGGTCCGGCGTCTCCCCGGCCGGGCTGCGCCACGTCTCCGGACGCGCGATGACGTGCCCGAGCTGCCGCGGGTCGGCCGCCAGCATCGCCAGCAGCTGGTCCATGAACTCGTCGCTGGCGAAGCGCAGGATCGCCGGCCGCGCCTGGTCCGGCTCGCCGAAGGCGGCCGCGCCCGGCGCGGCGCCGTCCGCGTCCCCGAAGCGCCCCCAGAGCGGCGCGGGCGAGGCCCACAGCGAGCTGTGCATCACGCTCATGTCGTCACCAGATGTTGCCCGCGCCGGGCGTGTACGATGCGCTGATCACGCTGTTCGCGATCACCGTGTCCGCCTGCACCACGCCGGAGAAGCGCGACATCCCCGCGTCGACGGTGACCATTCCCGCCGACACCGCGACCTGGCTCGCGTTGACCGTCACCTTCGCCGACGCCGTCACCGTCACCCCCGCGCTCTCGAGCTTGATCGAGTTCCCGTTCGAGTCGACGATCTCCACCGCGCCGGGGCCGTCCTTGAGCGTGATCTTCTGCCCGCCCGGCGTCTCGCAGATGAACTTCTCCTGCCCGTCCTGGTCGTCGAGCGTGACCTTCACGCCGTTCCGCGACCGGAGCACCTTCTTGTAGTTGTTCCCCGACCCGTCCATCGACTCCGGCGGCGCGTCGCTCCCGTTCCACAGCCCGCCGACCACGTACGGCCGCCGCGCGTCGCCCCCCTCGAACATCACCAGCACTTCGTCGTTGACGTCGGGGACGAACCAGCTCCCGCGGTCGTTGCCGCCCATCATCGTCGCCAGGCGCGCCCACGCCTCGTACTTCGCGCCGCCGGTGTCCGGCGCCCACGGCAGCGTGATCTTCACGCGCCCCTGCCCGTCCGGGTCCTTGATGTCCGACACCAGCGCCGGGTAGCAGCCGTACCAGCGGCCGCCGAGCCCCGCCGGGACGCGGGCGTCGAGCACCTCGTGGAACGCGGCGTCGGGGATCATTGCCTGACGAGTCTCACGGCTGCCCGATCCCCGGCCGCTCGACCTCGAACTCCGTCCGCACGCCGTGCGCGGTGTCGAAGCGGTGCCGGACCGCGGTCACGGTGTACTTGCCGCTGAACAGCGGCCCCAGCTCCTTCAGCTCCACCCGCGCGCCCACCCGCAGCCCGGCCGACGCCTCGGCCACACCGCGCCCCGTGACGAAGCGCCGCGCGCTCATGCGGAAGAACGCGTCCGCGGCCGCCTGCCCCTCGTTCGCCGTGACCGGCACCGGGTGCGCCAGGTTCTCCTTCCGCGCCGCGATCCCCTGGAGGATCGAGACGCCGCTCGTGTCGCCGTTCAGCTCCGACGAGATCGCGCTCGACGTCGCCTGCGCCTTGATCGCGCCCTTCCCCGCGACGTCCCACCCGCTCACCGCCACCTCGGTGCGCTGCGCCGCCAGGTCGGCGGTGACCGCGAACTCCCGCAGCTGGTTCTGCCAGGTGAGCTGCACGGTGCCCGTGCTGCGCGACCCGCGCGACTTCGCGTGCAGCGTGCTCCCCTCCACCCAGACCTCGGCGTCCACCGCCCGCGCGCGCTCGCGCAGGAAGGCGAGGTCGCTCTGGTTCACCTGCGCCAGCACCTTGTGCGTCGGCCCGCTGACGCTCACGTCCGCGGTGAGCGAGTGGTCGGAGGCGATGGCCTGCATCACCTGGCTGTCGCTCTGGTCGGCGAAGGTCCGCGTGCGGCGCGTCATGCGCAGGTCCTGGAGCCGGTCGTCGGCCAGCACGAGGATCCGCGGCGGCGCCCCCTCCGGGAACGCGCCCCTGAGCCCCATCACCCGCCCGTCGAACAGCACGGTGCTCCCGAGCGTCACCTTGAACCCCTTTCCGAAGTCGAGCAGCGCGCGGTCGAAGTACCTGAACCCGACTCTCCCGTTGACCGTCCCCCAGTTCCCGAACTCCGCCTCGCACCGGTACAGCCCGAGCGTGTCCTCGCGAACCGTGAGCTCCAGCAGCTGCGCCGAGAGCTCCGGCTTGTCCTCGCCCGCCACGTTGATGGTCGGCGCCGAGGCGACGAACGCCGAGGATGACGTGCCCACGCTGGATGCGCTCCCTCGCTCAGTACGCCCGCACGCGCTCTTCGCGCGCCCGCCGATCCGCCATCACCCGCTCCACGTCCACCGGCTCCTGCGCCGGCGCGCCCGCGCCTGACGACTCACTCTGCGCCGCCGGCTGCGCCGCGGGCTCCGTCACCACCTCGAACTCGTTGATCACGACTGGCATGTCAGGCTCCTCGGCCGGGACGTGCTGTGAACGGCGATTGAACCACAGAGGGCGCAGAGGACACAGAGGGAGCGCCCCTACACTCGACAGGCGGAGTCATTCTTTCATGCGGCCGGCCCGGCCTCGGTGCGCTCCCTCTGTGCCCTCGGTGTCCTCTGTGGTTCACTGCGGTTAGCGGAACACGTGGCGTCATCAGCGGAGACCCACGTTCAGATTGATCAGCTGCCCCGGCTCCAATCGCCGCGGGTTCTCGATGCCGTTGGCGCTGGCGATCGCCTGCCAGTTGTCGCCGAGGCCGGCCTGGGCGGCGAGGCCTTGCAGCGTCGCGCCGGCGGGCGCTTCGGTGAGGGGGCGCGTGCCGGGCACGGGCGCGCCGCCTCCGCCCGGAAGTCCACCGCCGCCCGCGCCGCCACCGCCTCCGCCTCCCCCGCCGCCGCCCCGGAACGTGAACCGCGTTATGCGCTGCTGCGACAGCGACAGCGCCAGCGTGGCGCGCAGCGGCTTCCCGTCGCTCGAGAAGAACTCCAGGTTCTCCTCCAGGCCGTCCATGATCCCGTCGAACTGGAACGAGCCCCAGACGAAGCGCACCGCCGGCGGGATGAAGTGGTTGTCCTCCTCCTGCGGCGTGATGAAGAAGGCGACCTTCTGCGTCAGGCGCCGCACGTCGTTCACCGCCTCCTCCCCCTCGGGCAGCGGCGCGGTGGCGTCGAAGTAGACCGTGAGCGCGAGCTTCGTGGTGCCGGCGCCCACGAACTGGCGCGACGGCGTGCCGCTCTGGTCCCCGGCCCCGGACGGCGTCTGGAGCTGGTTGGCGAACGTGACCTTGAGCGTCTCCGGGTTGAACTGGAGCTTGGTCCAGTTCTCCCGGTGCACCTCGTTGCGCAGGTCCGCGTCGAGCTGCCGCAGCTCGGCCTTCTCCAGCCGCACCGGCGCCGTCACGCGCCCTCCGGGCGCTTGAGCGCCAGCGACTCGTACGCGAGCTGGAACTCCTCGATCGCCACCGCGCCCTCGCGCGCGTTGAGCGGCGGCGCCTTGAGCTTGGACGGCACGCAGCGCGAGAGCACGAACCGCGCGCGCTCCGTGCGCCCGTCCTGCGCCAGCACCACCACCTCGGCGTCGGCGCGCAGCCCGGGCTGCGACTGCATCCGGCTCATCCAGTCCCACAGGTCGAAGCTGCTCGTCATCCCCCGCTTCAGCGTCAGCAGCCCGAACGTCATCGGCCCGGTCAGACGAATCTGGCGCCCGTTGTTCCCGCCCTCGCGGATGGTCTTCACGTCCATCGTCATCTCCAGCCCGTCACACTCGGCGAACGCGGCGTTGCACACCTTGCGCGACACGCCGGGCGCATTGATCTCGACCGCGAAGTTGAACGCGGTGAACGGGCGGGCGGCGGTCTCGTCGGAGGGGTTGGCCACGTCAGGCTCCGGTCACCAGGACGCGCTCGCCGGTCTGCACCAGCCGCAGCGTCAGGAAGGTCATCGGCCGTGAGGGCGCCACCCGCAGCTCCACCACGAACCGCCCCGCGTCCACCGAGCGCGGCGTGTTCAGCCCCTCGCCGGTCACCACGCGGAACGCCGAGTCGGCCGTCAGGCCCGCGAACGCGCCGCGGCGGAACAGGTCGCCGAGCAGCGCCTCGAAGCCACGCTGCACCATGCGGCGGAAGGAGTCGTCGTTCGGCTCGAAGACGTAGCCGGCGCCGCGGCGCGAGGCCTCGCGGCGCAGCAGGATGAGCAGCCGCCGTACGCCCACGGGCCGCACCTCCTCGTCAGGCGCCAGCGTGTCGGCGCTCATCACGACGAAGCCGCGCGCGTGCTGGCGCAGCACGTTCACCTGCTGCCGGAGCAGCTCCTCCCACCGCGCCGGCGCCGCCGGCCGCTCGACCGCCACCACGCCGCGCAGCGCTTCGTTCGCCGGCGCCACCCACGCCCCGCGCTCGATCGCGCGCCGGGCGATCACGCCGCACGCCGCCCCGGCGGGCGACACCGCCCGCACCGCGCCGTCCTCGTCGCGCGTGTGCACCCAGCCGTGGTAGAGCGCCGCGAATCCCAGCGCCTCCCGCTCCCCCGCCGAGAGCGGGGACACGGTCGGCCCCCGTCGCGCCGGGTCCTCGTACAGTGGCACTTCCGGCGCGAGCGGTGCGCCCAGCCGCCGCACGTGACGCAGCGCGTCGTCCTCCCGGTAGTGCTGCGGGAGCGAGAGCACGGCCATGGCGTCGCGCCGGGCGGCGCAGAAGCGGAGCAGCAGCCGGTGCGCGGCCTGGAGCATGTCGTCGCGGTACTCGGCCGGCGCGCGCACGCGCCATCCGCCGCCCGGCGTCAGGCGCACCGCCACGCCGGCGGACCAGTCGGTCGGCCGGCCGCCGGTGCCGCGCACCCGGTAGTAGTAGTCCCCGCCCACGCGCCCGCCGAGCGAGACGCTCCGCTCCGGGCCCGCGTAGACCGCCGCCGCGTCGCGCCACCCGCGGTCGGTCGCTTCCTCGAGCAGCCACTCCGTGCTCCCGTCGGCGCCCGTCCATGCGAGCGCCACGCTCCCGTCGGCGTCGTGCGCCGCGGCCGTCAGCACCGGGCCCGGCCCGAGCAGCTCGCCGCAGTCCACGAAATCGTCGTCGTCGCCCGGGCCGTCGGCGTCGACCGTCGCCGGCTCCGGCGGCAGCGGCTCGCCGCGCTCGGCCGCCACCCAGCCCGGCTGCGCCGCGTCAGGCACCGCGACCAGCGTCGCCTCTTCGATCGCGAGCGCGGCGTGCACCCCGGCCAGCCGCTCCCGCGGCCGCGGCGCCAGCAGCCGCACGTACTCGGCGTCGGCGAGCAGCGTGGTCGAGCGCGCGCCGGCCAGCGCCTCGTCGGCGAACAGCGCCGCCTCGAACGGCACCAGCCCGTCCCGCTCCAGCGCCGCCCCCGCGGGCACCTCCGCCGGCAGGTAGTGCTCCGCGAGCACGCCCACGCCGAGCGGGATGCACAGCCGCGGCTCGCCGCGCCCGGCGCCGCCCGCCGCCGGAAATCGCGGCGCCACCACGTCCGGCCACGCGGCAACGGCGTCGTCGGAATCCGGCGGCCCGTAGACAGCGTCGTCGTCAGGCAGCCGCTCGACGTGCCGCGCGTGTCCGGGCGCCAGCCCCAGCTCGCCTGCGCGGAGCGCGTCCCCCTCGCCACCGACGGCGCGCGCCCAGAGTGCCAGGCGCAGCAGCTCGACGCTCGGCTCGCCGGCGGGCGCGGCGCTGGCGCCGGAGCGCGCCCAGCGCCCGCGCCCGCGCACCCTGATCGCCGGCTCCGGCGGCGAGCCCTCGGCGGCGACCATCTCGGTCTGGCGCACCGCGAGCACGAGCTCGTCGTTCCCGAAGCGCGCGACGACGACCTCGCCCGCGAGCGGCGCGTCGGCCGGCGCGGCAGAGAGCAGCAGGGTGATCTCGTCCGCGTCAGGCGCCGGCGTCGCCGAGCGATCCAGCCGCGCCGCCGCCACGCGTCCCCCGCGCCACCGCGCCTCCCCCGCCACGGCCCCCGGGTCGCGCGCCGCGTCGAACCAGCGCCGCGCGCCAGGCCGCACGCGCAGTCGACTGCGTCGGGACCCGCCACCGTCGTCCGCGAGCGCGTCCACCGACTCCACGCCCAGGTACAGCTCCACCAGCGGATCGCGCCAGGTGAGCCGCAGCAGGTCCCCCGCCTCCAGCGCCGCGTCGCTCGGCGCGGCGAGATCGAGACGGGCGTCCGTGGCGCGCCAGCCGAGTACGGCGAAGCGCCGACTCGTCAGGCTGGCCGAGAGCCGCACGCCGTCCGACCAGCTCCCGGGCGACCGCGCGGCCAGTGCAAGCGGCTCGAAGGTGGCGCCGGCGACCGCCGCCACGCCCGGCACCGGGAGCGCGTTGGTGCTGGCTCCCTCGCCGGCGAGCCGCACCACCCAGCAGCGACGCCCGCCGTTGGCGAAGAACGCCCGCACCGTCGGGGCGAGCTGCGCGTACGCCGCGCGTCCCGCCGCCGGGTCCCAGGCGAGCGCCGCGTCCGCGCCGAAGACCGCCGCGAACTGCGCCACGTCCTCCACCGGCACCGGCACGTGCAGCGGCCCGCTGGCGGCGAAGCCGGCGAACACGGCCACGTCCATGCGCGGCAGCACGTCGTCGTAGACGGGCGCGCGCGTCTCGAACGAGAAGCCGGGGAGGCGGCGCACTCCGGGCGCCCGGGCGGCGGTCATCGGCGCGGCGCTCCCGTCACTCCATCTCCAGCCGCTCGTACGCCAGCACCAGCTCTTCCATCGCCACGTCGGTCCCCTTCGCGTTCAGGGGGCCGCTCGTGTGCTTGATGATCCGCGCCCGCATCAGCTTCCAGGTGAGCACCGTGGCCGTGTGATCCTCGTTCTGCATCTGGATCGTCACGTTCCGCAGCGCGCCCTGGTTGCCGTTGCGGATGTCGTTCAGCCACTGGTACAGGTTGAGCGAGCCGATCACCCCGCGCTTGAGCGTGACGTCGGTGGACTTGTTCATCCCCGTGATCTTCCAGACGCTGTTCTCGCGCGCGTTGCCGTTGCGGTACTCGGCGACCGTCACCTCCATGCCGATGCCGCTCACCTCCTGGAAGCCCGCCTCCGGCCCCTCGGTGGTGCCGGTGCCGAGGTCGACGAGGAAGTTGAACTGGACGTAGGGGCGCTCGCGTAAGACGGCCATGGTGTTGTCTCCTGGAGGTGTCCCGTCAGACCTTGCTGTCCGCCGTCCACTGACCGATGCGGAAGACCACGAACTCGGCGGGCTTGAGCGCCGCCACGCCGACCAGGCACACCAGGCGCCCGTTGTCCAGATCGTTCTGGCTCATCGTCGTGCGGTCGCAGCGGACGAAGTACGCCTTCTCGGGCTTGTCGCCGAGCAGCGCGCCCATCTGCCACTCGTTGAGCAGGAAGTCCTCGACCGTGCGCCGCACGTTCGCCCACAGCCGCTCGCCGTTCGGCTCGAACACCGCCCACTGCGTCCCGCGGTCGACCGAGCGCTCCAGGTAGGCGAAGTAGCGGCGCAGGTTCACGTACTTCCACTCCGGGTCGGACGACACCGTGCGCGCGCCCCAGAGCAGCATCCCGCGCCCCTCGAAGTAGCGGAAGCAGTTCACCCCCTCCGGGTTCAGCACCTCCTGCTGGGCCTTGCTGAGCAGCATCTCGAAGCCGAGCGCCAGGTTCACCACCTCGTTCGCCGGCGCCTTGTAGACCGCGCGGGCGATGTCGTTCCGCGCGTAGATCCCGGCGACGAAGCCGGACGGCGGGAGCGTGATCGGCTTGCGCGTGATCGGGTCCAGCACCTTGACCCACGGGTAGTAGAGCGCGCCGTACTTGGAGTCGAGCTTGGCGCGCATCTTCCGCACGTCGGCGATCGTCTGCTTCTGCGCCGAGTCGATGACGGCGATGCGGTAGCGCATGTCCCGCGCGTGCGCGAGCAGCAGGCCGATGATCGTGTTCGCGTCGTCCTGGTAGTCGCCGTAGTAGTTCCACGTCGACCCGGGCGCGGCGACGATCGAGATGTCCTCCAGCGCCTCGAGCTGCTTGAGCCCCGTCTTCGTCAGGCTGTTCGGGTCCGCCTTCCCCTCGTACTCGGTGGCGCCCGGCCGCCGCCCGTCGTTCCCGCCCTCGAGTACGATGTCGCGCGTGATGCCGGCGGCCAGCAGGTCGCCGTCGCTGAAGTCGTTCGTCACGCCGTCGTAGCTCCCGAACAGCGCCGCCAGCACGTCGAGCGCGGACAGCCCGGCGCCCGAGGACACGACGATCGGCAGCGCGCTCGACTCCGACCCGTCGCCGAAGACGTCGAACAGCGAGTCGGCGAGCCCCCCGGTGCGATGCCCGGGCGCGATCGGCAGCTCCGGCCAGATCCCGAGCGGGAGGTGGTTCGTGTCGAGCACCTCGACCGTCAGCGTCACCACGCGCACCGAGTCGCCGACGCCGGGCTGCGGGTCGGGGACGAGCTGGTCGAGCGGCGAGGTGATGAGCGGGCTCGCGATCGGGCTGCCGAGGGCGCCGCGGAAGCGCCAGGCCGGCGGCGGCGCGGTCGGGTCGCGCTCCACCATGAAGACGTCGCCCGGACTCGACCCCGAGCCCGGCGGGGAGCTGACGTCGTTGCGGATCCAGACGACGTCGTGCTCCGCGAGCGCGCCGAGCGTCGCCCGCGGCTGCCCGTCCGGCCCCGTGACGCGGCCGAGGATGTTGCGGCCGCTGCGCATCGTCAGGCGGAGGGTGAAGTTGCCGTACGCGCCGGGGTAGCGGGCGCGGAAGGTGACGCCGTTCACCGCCAGTGACGCGTGCCCGTCCTGCGACCTGTCCGTCTCCGGCGCGGCCAGCGGCAGGAACACCCGCGACACGTACAGCCGCTTCCCGCCCTCGGTGAAGAAGGCGCGCGCCGCGTGCCAGGTGAAGTTGTCCATCGTCAGGTCGCCGTACGTCAGCTGGCCGCCGTCGCCGTACGCGCGCTCGAACTCGCCGAGGCTCGTGATGATGTCGGGCTCGAGCTCCACCGGGCCGTAGCGCGTCGGCCCGATGAAGCCGGTGGTGGTGGTGCTGACGCCCTCGATCGACTTGGAGCGGAACGACGTCTCCTCGACGTAGACGCCTGGGGCGAGGTACTCGGGCATGGAGAGATCTCCTTCGCGGGTGGTTCGGCTCAGTCCGGATCGATCGGGAGCGCGGCGCCGGCGGGTGCGCCCAGCAGCAGCTCCTCGCCGTAGCGGAGCGTGGGCGGCGGCATCGTGGTGGCGATCGTCGCCCGCGGCTGCCGCAGCAGCTCGCACAGGTCGGGGAGCGGTGGGCCGGCCGTGGAGTCCAGCGGGTGCCGATGCAGGCCGCGCGAGTAGCGCACGGCCACCTCCAGCGTCCACGAGCGCGAGGCCAGCGACCGCGCGCCGGCCGGCGACGACAGCGGCGACGACAGGGGCGACGCTGGCGGCGACGCCGGCGGCGAGAGCACCGGCTCCGGCGGCAGCTCCGGCAGCTCGGGGTAGGCGAAGATCGCCGCGACCTCGCCGCGCGCGTCGG
>DATFPD010000628.1:0-11704 GCA_035265005.1 Gemmatimonadaceae bacterium
CAGCCCCCCGGCGAAGACCCAGCCGCCGGAGGCCTTCAGCTCCTGGTTCATGGCGTCGATGTCCTTCATCACCCGCGCCAGCTTCTCCGGCGGCGGCGTGCCGCCTTCGGGGTGATAGATGCTGAGCAGGTAGAGCTTCATTCGATCCTCTGGTAGGTCGTGATGATCACGCCGGTGGTCGTCGGCACGCTCTCGGCGAGCCGGAATCTGGCGAAGGTCCCATCGTCGGCGAACATGCGCCGTCCCGATCCCAGCACCAGCGGATGGATGAGCAGCACGAGCTCGTCGACGAGACTGCGCCGCATCAGTGACCTCACCAGCTCGCCGCTTCCGAGAATGACCAGATCTTCTTTCGATTCCTCCTTGAGCTTCGCGACCGCGTCGGCCGCGTCGCCCGGCAGAAGGGTCGAGTTCTTCCACGGGAGCGGTTCCTTCAGCGTCCTCGACGCCACGTACTTCGTGGAGTTGTCGAGCACCTCGGTGAACGGGTTGTCCGTTCGCCCCGGCCAGACCTTGTAGAAGTGCTCGTACGTCCGCCGCCCGAAGAGCAGCGCGCCGCCCCGGGACATTCCTTTCCCCATGACGCTGCCCTTCACCGAATCGTTGTACGGCACCGCCCAGCCGCCGTGCTGGAATCCGCTGCGGGGATCCT
This sequence comes from Gemmatimonadaceae bacterium, assembly GCA_035265005.1. Classification (GTDB taxonomy): domain Bacteria; phylum Gemmatimonadota; class Gemmatimonadetes; order Gemmatimonadales; family Gemmatimonadaceae; genus DATFPD01. The sequence goes on from DATFPD010000628.1 coordinate 653, forward strand.
CGTCCGGCCCGCCGGGCGCCTGCATCACGCCGTCGAGCGTGAGGTTGTCGACCACGGTCACCTTGCGCATCCGTTCCTCCTCGGGGCTGTTGCCGGCGGCGTGCCGGCGTCTCACCCCCTCATACGAACGGGAGGCGGCCGGATCGACAGCCGCGCCCAGCTTTCATCTCTCCAGCGTGCGGCGTACTGGAAGGGGAGCCGCGTCTTCAAGCCATCCACCAGGGAGAGCGTCATGCGCGAGTCACACGAGCACCCGGATACCGTCGTGCTCATCCACGGCTTCTGGGTGACGCCCCGCAGCTGGGAGCACTGGATCACCCACTACGAGGCGAAGGGCTACCGCGTGATCGCCCCGGCGTACCCGGGCTTCGAGGTGGAAGTCGAATCGCTGAACCGCGACCCGTCGCCGATCGAGCGGGTGACCATCCCGCAGATCGTCGAGCACCTCGAGTCGGTCGTGCGCGGGCTGGAGACGCCGCCGATCCTGATGGGTCACTCCGCCGGCGGCGTGTTCGTGCAGGTCCTGCTCGATCACGGCCTCGGCTGCGCGGGTGTGGCGATCAACTCCGCCCCCACCGAGGGCGTCGCGGTCGTGCCCTTCACGCAGCTCAAGGCGGCGTTCCCCGTGCTCAAGGACCCGCTGCACCGCGACCGGGCGGTGGGGCTGACGTACGAGCAGTGGCACTACGCCTTCACGAACACCTTCGGCGAGGCCGAGTCCCGCGCGCTGTACGAGCGCTATCACGTCCCGGCGTCCGGGGGGATCTTCTGGGAGAGCGTGCTCGCGAATGTCACGCCGGGCCACCAGGGCAACTGGGTGAACTACGAGAACGACTCCCGCGCGCCGCTGCTCTTCCTCTCGGGCGGCTCGGACAACCTCATGCCGCCGTCGGTGCAGCGCTCCAACGCGAAGCACTACAAGTCGCCTGACACGATCACGGAGGTGAAGGTGTTCGATGGCCGCGCGCACCTCATGCCCGCCCAGGCCGGGTGGGAGGAAGTCGCGGACTACGCGCTGGACTGGGCCGTCAGGCACTCGCACCCGCTGCCCGTGGCCGGGCGGTAGCCGTGCTCCCCGCCGACGAGCTGCGCATCACTCACGTCGGCGGGCCGACGACGCTGATCGAGGTCGGCGGCTGGCGCCTGCTCACCGACCCCACCTTCGACGCCCCCGGCCGGACGTACCGGTTCGGCTGGGGGACGGGGTCGCGCAAGGTGAGCGGGCCGAGCATCGCCGCGGGCGACCTGCCGCCTATCGACGCGGTGCTGCTCACCCACGACCATCACGCCGACAACCTCGACGACGCCGGCCGTGCGCTGCTGCCCTCGGCCGGCGTCGTGGTCACCACGGTCGCGGGCGCCTCACGACTGCGCGGCAACGCGCGCGGCCTGGAGCCGTGGGGCTCGACGCGGCTCGCGCAGCCCGGCCGCCCGACGCTCGACGTCACCGCCACGCCCTGCCGGCACGGCCCGCCGGCCAGCCGCCCGATCGTCGGCGACGTGATCGGCTTCGCGCTGCGCTGGGAGGGCCAGCAGCACGGCGTGCTGTGGATCTCCGGCGACACGGTCCTCTACGACGGCGTCAGGCAGGTGGCGCGGCGCCTGCGCGTCGGGACGGCGCTGCTGCACCTGGGCGGCGTCCGCTTCCCCGTGACGGGGCCCGTGCGGTACACCATGACGGCGGCGGACGCGGTGACGGTCTGTCGGCTCGTGCAGCCGCGGACGCTCATCCCTGTGCATTACGAGGGGTGGGGACACTTCCAGCAGGGGCGGGACGCGGTGGAGCGGGCATTCGCGGGTGAGGCGGAGGACGTGCGGGGAAGGGTGCGGTGGCTCCCGATAGGGACGGCGACGCAGATCGCGAGCTGAGGCGCAACGACGTGGTTTGACGAGACCGAGGGACCGTACTATTATTTAGTACATGGGCAGGACCGTCATTCGCCGGCCGCGCCGCAGAACCCGGATGGCCAAGCAGCGCGATCCACTCTCGCAGGTGCTCGCTTCCGGCGCGCTGCAAGCGGTCCTGCTGTACTTCGCCACCCATCCCGAGTCGACGCCCACCGTGCGCGCTCTTGCGCGAGCGACCGGGCTCGGGCTGGGCTCCGTTCAGACGGAGATCGACCGCCTCGTGACCTTCGGCGTGCTGCAGCGAGGCCGGCAAGATCGCGGACTCCGCCTCTCGCTCCGAGCACGCGATCCGCGCTGGCTTGCGCTGCGGACGCTGGTTCGCGTGGCCGCACCGATCGGGGAGGTGGTCCGCGCGGCGCTCGCCGACGTGCCGGGCATCGAGAGTGCCTTCGTCTTCGGCTCAATGGCGATGGGAACCGCGCGGCCGGATAGTGATGTCGACATCGCGATCATCGGCACGCCAGACGAGCAGGTGCTCGCCCGTCGTACGATCGACCTCGGGATGCTGGTGGATCGCGAGGTGCTTCCGCTGCTCATGCGGCCTGATGAATGGCAGCAGCGACAGACTTCGAGCCGGCCGTACGACCAGAATCTGGTGACCGGAACCAAGACGTGGGTCATCCGCGACGGCGTACCTGTCCGGCCCCAATCGAAACCGGGGGCCGCGTGATGCCGCGTCGAGTGGCGGTCGATGATATTCCGCCCGGTACGCCCAACCGTGTCGGTGGATACCGATTTTGTCCGCCGGCTCCGCACGCAGAGCGTCTACTACGCGGTCAGCGGAACAGCGACGGATCTGGGAAGAGCTCAACGAGTTGCATTGCTCGCACTACCCGAGATTCTCGCTGTCATCCTGCGGTGCCATCCCAGCCTGGCAAGCCAGCTGTCTGCGCTCGTGCCTTGAGTAATCTTCGAACTCCGGAAGAGCGGGCGCCGTCATCGGCGCCCGCTCTCGCCTTCATCACCGCCCTGTTGGCGCCGCCCCACCCAGAGCCCGGTACACCCCCACCAGCCCCGCCGTCGCCTCCGCCCGGCCCACCGCCAGCCGGTCCTGCGCCTCCAGCAGCGTCCGCTCCGCGTCCAGCACTGGCAGGAAGTCGGACGCGCCCTCCTCGTAGCGCAGCCGCGCCAGCTCCGCCGCTCGCTCGCTCGCCGCGGCCGCGTCCTCGAGATGCCGCAGCCGCTCGCGCGCTCCGCGGTACGTCGCGAGAGTCGTCTCTACTTCCTCGAGCGACTGGAGCACCGCCTGCTGGTAGAGCGCCTTCGCCTCGGCCTCCCCGGCCCGCGCCTCGTCCACGCCCGCCCGCACGCGCCCCAGGTCGAAGGCCGCCCACGAGACCACCGGTCCGAAGGCGTAGCGCGGCGTCCCCGAGTTCCCGAGGGCGTCGAACCGGCTCCCCGTGTAGCCGGCGGCGCCACCTAACGCCACGCGGGGCAGGTAGTCCGCCCGCGCCGCGCCCACGAACGCCGACTGCGCGGCCACCAGCCGCTCCGCGCTCCGCACGTCCGGCCGCTGGCGGACCAGCGCCTCCGGGCTGGCGATCACCGGCACCTCGGGCAGCACGAGCTCCGGGGGCGCCGCGGCCAGCTGCTCGGCGAACGCGTCCGGCGAGCGACCGGCCAGCACGCCGATCCGGTGCCGAGCCGCCGCGATCCGCGCCTCCAGCGCCGGGATCTCGGCGAGGGTGGTGCTGAGCTGCGCGCGGGCGCGCTCCGAGTCCAGCTCCGTCCCGCGGCCGGCCTCGATCCGCTGGAGCGTGAGCTCCAGCGTGCCGCGCTGGTTCTCGGCGTTCCGCCGCGCGAACGTCAGGCGGTCCTGCGCGCCGCGCAGGTCGAAGTACGCGCCCGCCACCTGCGCGGCGAGCAGCACCTGCACGTCCCGCAGCCCCTCGTGCGCGGCCGACGCCAGCTCGCCGCGCCCGCGCACCGAGTGGCGCAGCCGGCCGAAGACGTCCACCTCCCACGACATGCGGAGCCCCGCGTCCCACAGCCCCTGCTCGGGGAGGCTCCCGCCGGGCGCGCCCGGGAAGGTGGCGCTCGCCAGGCGCTGGCGCGAGTAGCCGCCTGACGCCGTAACCGCCGGCGTGAGATCGAGCGCGGCGCCGAGCCGCGCCGCGCGGGCGCCGCTCAGCCGGGCGCGCGCGGCGTCGACGTCCGGGTTCGCCCGCAGCGCCTCGGCCAGCAGCCTCACCAGCGTGGTGTCGCCGAGCGACTCCCAGAACGCCACCGGCTGCTGCTCGGCGGCGGGAGCGTCGGTGCCGCGCCGTGCCGCGCGCTCCACCGACGGCACGCGGTCCAGCGCCGCGCGCGACTGGGCCGACGCGGCGGCGGCGGGTGCGCCGATCATCGCGAGCGCTAGCGCCCACCACACTACCGGTCTGGCTTTGTTCGATTGAACCGTGGAGGAGTGCCGGTCCATCGTCATTCCCCTGCAGGCGGGACTCCACGGTGCCGCTCCGTCGTCATTCCCGCGAAAGCGGGAATCCAGCACCTGCCATCCACCCGGGGTTCTGGATTCCCGCGTGCGCGGGAATGACGACGGCACGGCAGTCCTCTGCGCCCTCCGCGCCCTCTGCGGTTCAATGCCTTCCGCGAGTCCATCCCGAACAGCGATGCTTACAGTGGCTGCCAGTGTCGAGTCTATCATGCGAGCGCCACCTCGGGCGCGTAGGGCTCGTTGGTGGTTGACTCGCCGGCGCTCCTCTCCAGCGCGATCACCGGCCGGTGCTCGGCGGCGATCAGCGAGTAGAAGACCGGGACGACGACCAGCGTGAACAGCGTGCCGACGATCATCCCCGAGACCAGCACCGTGCCAATGCTGTTGCGCGCCTCGGACCCCGGCCCGTTCACGAACACCAGCGGCAGGTGCCCGAAGACCGTGGCGGCCGACGTCATCAGCACCGGCCGCAGCCGGGTCAGGGACGCCTCGCGCAGCGCGGCCAGCTTCTCCAGCCCGCGCTCCTGGAGCGTGTTCGCGAACTGCACGATCAGGATGCCGTTCTTCGCGATCAGCCCCACCAGCGTGATGAGCCCCACCTGCGAGTAGATGTTGATCGTCGTCAGGCCCAGGAAGCTGAACGCCAGCGCGCCGGAGATCGCGAGCGGCACGGAGCCGAGCAGGACGATCAGCGGGTCGCGGAAGCTCTGGAACTGCGCGGCCAGCACCAGGTAGATCAGCACCACCGCGAAGCCGAGCGTGACCGTGAGTGCCGCGCCCTCGTGGCGGATCTGCCGCGACTCGCCGGCGTAGTCGACGATCACGCCCCGGCCGCCCGCGGCCGCGGCGGCTTCCTCCAGCACGCGGAGCCCCTCCTCCTTCGTGACGCCCGGGTTCACGCCGCCGAACACCCGCACCGCGTTGCGCTGCTGGAAGCGGTTGAGGGTGCGCGGCGCGATGCTCGACTCGATCCGCGTGAAGGTCGAGACCGGGACGAGCTTGCCGTCAGGCGTCTTGATCTTGAGGTCGAGCAGCGGGTCCACCGTCGCGCGGTCGGCGTCGCCGATCTGCGGGATGACCTTGTAGCTGCGGTCGAAGAAGTTGAAGCGGTTCACGTAGGCGCCGCCCAGCAGGGTGCCGAGCTCCTGCCCCGCCGTGGTGAGGTCGAGCCCCAGGTCGGCGAGCTGCTCGCGGTCGATCACGACGCGCGCCTCCGGCAGGTCGATCTTGAGGTCGGTGTCGACGTAGAGGAACTTGCCGCTCCGCCACCCCGCGCCGACCACCGCGCCCACCGTCTCGAGCATCTGCTCGGGAGGCGCGTCGCTCTGGAGCACCAGCTCCACGTCGTACTGCCCGGGCGTGGGCAGCGGCGGGTCGAGCCGCGGGAAGACGCGCAGCCCCGGGATCTGCGACACGGCGCCGTAGACCGCGCCGTACATCTGCTCGGTCGAGCGCGCGCGCTCCTTCCAGTCCTTCGCCACCATCCCGCCGAACGCGCCCCAGTTCGCGGTCAGCGACCACATGAACTTCGCCTCGGGGAACGACTGGATGGCGCCCACCACCTGGCGCGTGGCGCGGTTGGTCGCGGCGAGCGACGCGTCCGGCGACGCCTCCATGAACAGGCTGATGTGGCTCTGGTCCTCGACCGGCGCCAGCTCGCGCTTGGAGAACGTGTACAGCGGCCACGCCGCCGCCGTCACCAGCAGCGCCGCGGCCACCACCGCCCAGCGCATCTCGAGCGCGCCGTCGAGCAGCCGCTCGTAGCGGCGGCGCACGGCGTCGAAGCCGCGGTTGACGGCCACGGTGAGCCGCCCCTCCTGGCCGTGCTCGTGCACGAAGCGCGAGCTCATCACCGGCGACAGCGTCACGGCGACAATCCCCGAGAGCACGACGGCGGCGGCGAGCGTGATCGCGAACTCCAGGAACAGCGACCCCGTCAGCCCGCCCTGGAAGCCGATCGGCGCGTAGACCGCGGCCAGGGTGATCGTCATGGCGATGATCGGGCCCACCAGCTCGCGCGCGCCCACCAGCGCCGCCTCGATCCGCGTCTTCCCGAGCCTGACGTGTCGCTCGACGTTCTCCACGACCACGATGGCGTCGTCCACCACCAGCCCCACCGATAGCACGATCGCCAGGATGGTCAGCAGGTTCAGACTGAAGCCGAACGCGTACATCACCATCGCCGCGCCGATGAGCGACACCGGCATGGCGACCAGCGGCACGAGCGCGGTACGGAACGACCCCATGAACAGGAACACCACCAGGCCGACGATCAGGATCGTCTCCGTCAGCGTCTTGGTGATCTCCTTCAGCGCGTCCTCCATGAACACCGTCGCGTCGTACGCCAGGTTCATCTCGATGTCCCCGGGCAGCGTCGGGCGGATGCGCTCCATCTCGGCGCGCAGCCGGTGCGCGACCTCGATCTCGTTCGTGCCGATCAGCGGCCAGACGCCCAGGTACACGGCCTCCTTCTCGCCGTACTTGGCCACCATGCTGGCCTCCTCGGCGCCCAGCTCGACGCGGGCGACGTCGCTCAACCGGACGATCGCGCCGCCGCGATCGGCGACGATGAGATCGTTGAACTCGCTCACCGAGCGCAGGTCGGTGTTCGCCAGCAGGTTCACCTGGACGAGGTTGCCCTTCGTCTGGCCGACGGCCGCGAGGTAGTTGTTGCGGCGCAGCGCGGCGTGCACGTCGCCGGGCGAGAGGTTGAGCGCGGCGAGGCGGTCGGGGTCGATCCAGACGCGCATCGCGAGCTGGCGCGCGCCCTCGAAGCTCACGCGCTGCACGCCCTGGAGCGTGGCGAGCTGCGGCTGGAGGGTGCGCGCGAGCCAGTCGGTGATGGCCGGCACGTCCCGCTTGCTCGACGAGAAGCTGAGATAGAAGGAGGCGTACGGCCGGTCGGCGCGCTGGACCTCGACCGCCGGCGGCTCGGCCTCGGCCGGCAGCTCGGAGCGCACCTGCTGGAGCCGCGCGGTCACCTCGGCCAGCGCGGCGGTGCTGTTGTGGTCGAGCTTGAGGTGGACCGTCACCGTGCTGACGCCGGCGCGGCTCGTCGACTCGATGTAGTCGACGCCGCTGATCGCCGACACGACGCGCTCGATGGGCGTCGTCAGGAAGCCGCGCACGGTCTCGGCGCCGGCGCCGTAGTAGACCGTCGTGATGACGACGGAAGAGCTCTCGATCTTCGGGTACTGCTGCACCGGGAGGCTCGACAGCGCCCGCCATCCCATGAGGACGATGACGAGGTTGACGACGATCGCGAGCACCGGGTGCTTGATGAACAGGTCGGTGAACGAGCGCCGCGTCGGCGCTTGCGTTGGCGTTTGCATGGGCGTGTCTCCCGGTCAGCGCGCGCTGGCCGTCAGGCGGCCGCTGCCTGACGAGTCGCCGGCGACCGACACCAGCACCGACTCGCGCAGCTTGAACGAGCCCGACGCGGCCACCCGCTCGCCGGCCGAGAGCCCGTTCAGGATCACGATCTCGTCGCCGAGCACGGGGCCGCTGCTCACCTGGCGTAGCTGCGCGCGGGTCTTGCCGTCCCGGCCGGGCGCGAGCACGAACACGTGGTCGCCGCTCGGTCCCTTGCGCAGCGCGCTCACCGGGACGACGACGGCCGCGAGCGCCGGGCCGACCGGGACGCGCACGCGCACCGAGGCGCCGGGCGCCGGCGCGTGGGCCTGATCCACGCGCGCGCGCACCGTCGCGTTGCGGGTGGAGGGGTCGACGCGGGCGTCGATGGCGACGATGCGCGCCGAGACCGGGGCGGCGTCGCCGTTCTCGAAGACTTCCACGCGCTGCCCCTCGCGCAGCTCGGCGGCGACCGACTGCGCCACCGCGAAGTCCACGTGCACCGCGTCGTCGACGCCCTGGAGCGTGGTGAGCTGCGTCCCCTCGTTCAGGTACTGCCCGGGGTGCACGTCCGAGATGCCGACGCGCGCGCGGAAGGGGGCGCGGATCGTCTTGCGGGCGATGACCGCCTTCGTGCGGGCGATCTGGGCGAGCGCGACGTCGCGCTCGGCGCGGGCGTTGTCCAGCTCGATCGCCGACGCGGCGCGGCGCTGCGCCATGCGCTCGACCCGTGCGAGGAGCGTCTGGGCGAGGTCGGCCTGCGCTTCCTGCGCCTTGAGCTCGGCCTCCTCGACCGAGACGTCGAGCGCGACGAGCACGGTACCGGTGGGAACGATCTGGCCGGGGATGAGGTTCGCGTAGCGGACGGTGCCCGACTGCTCGTTTCGCAGCGTGATGGAGCGGAGGGCGAGCACGGTGCCGATCGACGTGGCCGACCCGCGGTGCTCGCGGGCCGTCGCCACCGCGGCCGTCACCGACTCCACCGGCTCGGGCTGGCTCGCGGAGGCGGCTTCGGCCTCGCGGATGGAGGAATACTTCCACGCGGCGAGGCTCCCTCCGGTCGCGACGAGCGTCGCGAGCAGGATGGTGGACCGGACCCAACCGCGACGTGTGCTGCCAAGGGGCCAACGCATTGTCGACGACCTCCCGCCTGAGTGGTATTAAACAGTTGTATAAACATCTAACCATCGAACAAACGACTGGGACTCGGCGCCTGGTTCCCGCCCGGTCGTTGGGTGCTACACGTCGTCCGACCCCGACAGTGTCGAACGCGTCACGTCTCGACCGTTGCCCACCCGCCGCACCAGCTCGGCCGCGTACGCCTGCATGACGTCGGGACGCGCCCGATACGTCACGTACTGGCCCTCGCGCTCCGACTCGACCAGTCCCGCCTGCACCAGCTCCTTCAGGTGGTGCGAGACTGTCGCCTTGGAGACGGGGAAGTTCCGACAGAGACTCTGGTTGGGACACTCCTGGCCGGCCGTGATCGCCTCCAGCATCGCGAACCGGCGCGGGTCCGAGAGTGCCTTGGCGATCCGGTCGAACTGCCCAGGGGCGAGGCCAGCGGCCGAGTTTCGCTGCACAAACATGGTCATATAACTATCGAACTGTCTCCGCCCCGTCAAGAGCCAATCGTTGGGCCGAGCAGTCCGTCACCTCGCGAGCACGAACGCGAACGGCTGCTGCACGAGCTGCCTGACCTTCCGGCCGCCGACCTCCGCCGGCCGGAAGCGCATGCAGCGGAGGGCGCTCCGCACCGCCCGGTCGAACAGCGCGTGCGCGCTCGAGACGGCCTTGAAGGAGCGCGGCTCGGCGCGCCCGCTGGTGTCGATCACGAACTCCACCATGACCGTGCCCTCGATGCCGGCCTGGCTCAGCGTCGAGGGGAACCTCGGCGTGCAGCCGCCGGCCGGCGCGGCCACCCTCTCCACCTGCGACTGCCGGTACGGCTGCCCCGCCGGCGGCGCCCCGAGCGCGCTCCCTTCGCCCGTGCCGTACACGGTGCCGTAGGCGACGCTGTACGCCACGCCGCGCCCGGTGAAGCTCGCCTCATTCGTGACCGCGCGCAGCACGTCGATGTCCGGCAGGACGTCCGGGATCTCGAGCGGCACCGTCAGCACCTCGAACCGCATCTCCAGCGGCTCGATGACGGCCGGCACCGCGTCCCGCAGCGCCTGCACGGCGCCGCGCCGCGGCCGTCGTGCGGCGGTCGCGGGGGTTCGCGCGAACGGCATCCTGGCGAGGCTCAGCTGGGCGATGGTCAGCCGCTCGGGCACCGCCTGCTCGAACTTGCGCGCCAGTCGCGCCGACGCGAACAGCGCCAGCGTCATGAGCGTGATGTGAACCGTCGTGCTGAGCACGGTCTGACCGGCGTGCGGTCGACGCCGGTCTTCTCCGGACTCGATTAGCGTGATGGGCACGGTAGCTTCCTCCCGTCACGGCGCTCGTGCTGCTGGGCCACCATCAGCATTCAGTCCCCCGGCTCCCCCTGAGCCGGAGTGGCTGTGACGCCGTCGAAATTGTCGAAGTTTCGGAGAACGCCTATTTCGTGCCGCTCTTGCGCCGGCCCCGTCCGCGCGTATTCTTGCTGCCGCGCGGCGATTTCCCCGATTTGACGGGCCGCGCACCGGGTGCTCCCCGGCCATTCCGTCTAAGTCGCGGCCGGAACGAGACGGCCCCCGCGACGAGAGATCGTTCGGGGGCCGCGTCGCGTCCGGAACAGGCCGGCGGGCGGGCCCCGTTCTCCTTCGGGAGATCCACCACCCCGAACCGCCGAGGCACACGCATGTCGGACGAGCCCAGTCTGAGCCGCGTCGAGAAGATCAAGGAGTCCAGCCGCGGCCTGCGCGGCGCCCTGTCCGATGAGCTAGCCGCGGACACCACGCACTTCTCCGACGAGAGCGAGGCGCTGCTCAAGTTCCACGGCGTCTACGCGCAGGAGGACCGCGACACCCGCCGCGCGCGCACCGCCGCCGGCGGCGAGCCCGACCACCAGTTCATGGTGCGCGCGAAGATCCCCGGCGGCGCCCTCACCGGCGAGCAGTACCTGGCCTTCGACGACCTCGCCGGCCGGCACGGGAACGGGACCCTCCGCATAACGACGCGCCAGGACTTCCAGCTCCACGGCCTGCTCAAGGGCGACCTCAGGCGGACGATCCGCGCGATGAACGACGCCCTCGTCACCACCCTCGGCGCCTGCGGCGACATCGGGCGCAACGTGGTCACCTGCCCGGCGCCGCTCGCCGGCGCGCTGCGGGACGGCGCGCTCGACGCCGCGCGCCGCATCTCCGACCGGCTGCTGCCGCGCACCCGGGCGTACCACGAGATCTGGCTGAACGGCGAGCGGGTGGACGCCG
>DATFPD010000629.1:0-5637 GCA_035265005.1 Gemmatimonadaceae bacterium
TGACCTCGTCCGACTCGAGCGACACCGCGAGGCTCCGCTCCACCTTTTCGGCGACGAAGCCCCGCTCGACGATCACGACCACCTCGCCCGTCGCGGCTGCGGCCGGCGCGGACGGGACGCGGCGGGTGCGCCGCGCCGCGCGTGGAGGCGCGGGCGGGAGCAGCGTGCTGTCGCCGGCCGCCGCGGCCGCATCTCGATAGGCGACGCTCGCGTCGTTCCGCTCCCCGGCCGCCTCGAAGACCGCGGCGGCGAAGTAGTGCAGCGCCGCGCGCGTCGGCGCGTGCACGGGGGTGCCCGCCTCCTCGTACCGCTCCAGCAGGTGCATCATGCGCCGCACCTCCACCACCGCGCCCTCGAAGCTGTCGGCGCGCAGGTACGCTTGCGCGCCGTAGTAGTGGACCATCAGCCGCTCGGTCGCGCCGGGCTCGTACGCCAGCACGCGGTCGTTCAGGACCAGCGACAGCGCGCCGCGCGAGACGCTCCTGGTGTAGCGCGCCTCCGCCAGGTCCTCGGCGCGCTGCATCGCGGCCGCGCTCTCCTCGTAGCGCCCCGCGTAGTAGGCGACGGTGCCGGCGTAGAGGTGGCGCAGCAGCGCGTCGCCCGGCGCCCCCTCGTCCTCGACCGACGTCCACTTGAGCGCCGAGTCGAAGGATCCCGTCGCCAGCGACTGCCGGAGCGCGTGGCTGCTCACGGGCGCCCCGTAGTCGAACGAGCGGAAGGTGGCGGAGAGCCGGGCGCAGGCGGTGGTAGATAGAACCGCGGCGGCGAGGCACAGCGCGCGTGACCAGCTCCGCGCCGGTACGCGGAACGGGATGGGGGACGGGGGACGGGGGATGAACTGCTCGATGCTCTGGCAGTTCGTCCCCCATCCCCCGTCCCCCATCCCGGCCGTACGCACTACCGCCCCTGCCGCTCGAGGACGATGATCCGCTGCTGGGCGCGGGCGATCGCGTCGGCGAGCTTGGCGTTGGCGTCGCCCACCGCGTCGATGCGCTCCAGCTCGAGCTTGTGCAGGAAGAGTCGGTAGCGGATCGCTGCCTCCTGGGGGCGGAGGAGCTTGTCGAGCGAGGTCGCGATGCGGTAGTCCACCTCGGCGTCGTTAGGGACGAGGACGCTCGCGCGGTCGAAGCGGTCGAGGGCGCGGGTGAAGTCGCCCGCGGCCGCGAAGTCGTCCCCCTCGCGGATGAGCGCCGAGGCGAGGGCGCGGGCGCGGCCGGCGTTGGTGGCGTCGCCCGCCGAGCTCACCACGCGCAGCCCCTGCGACTCGCGGTAGCTGTAGCTGGTGACGCCCCCGTCGGCGAGCTGCACCACGGCGACGTTGCCGAGCACGTCGCGCGGGAGGTCGTCGGTCGAGCGCGGGACCATGACCGTCGCGTCGCCGGCGCGGCGGACGGCCCACGCCTCGGGCGTCGTGCGGGTGACGGCCATGACCTGCGCCGGGCTCATGCCGAGCGCCAGCTCGCCGCGGGCGATCGCGTCGCAGACGTCGCGGTCGCAGCGGGCGAGGGCGATCGCGGCGATCGAGTCGCGGCGCCAGGACGCCGACTCTCGCTGCTCGTGAGCGGCGACGCGGGCCGACAGGATCTCCTCGTCGACGCTGCGCACCTCGCCATTGTTGTCCAGCACCGGCCGCTCGTGGATCTGCTTCGGCGGCAGGCAGGCGGAGAGCGCCAGGAGTGCGGTGAACGTGCCGACTACGCGGTGCATGGTCAGGCTCCGGTGCGGAGGGAGGGATGGATGGTGTGGCCGGCTCACAGCCCCAGCGGGCGCCGCTCGATGTACTTCTTGATCTTCTCCTGCCCCACCCAGACCTTCGCGTTCGACTCGAGGTCGATCAGGGTGGCGTCGACCTGGTAGTAGACGACCTTCTCGCGCGACTGGCCGTACTCGATCGCCTGCACCTCGCCCTGGAGCATGTAGCGGGCGCCCTGCTCCTGGGCGAGCCGCGCGCGCGAGTCCGCGCGGGCGTGCTGCTGCTGGTCCTGCCGCTCGGCGCGCACGTCCTGCCGCTCGTCGGCGCTGGCGACCACCCGCACGGCGCCGGAGACGACGAACGCGCGCTCCAGGTCCTTGACGAACGTGCCGACCGGGATGTGGTCCATCGTGCGGTTGCTGATGTCGCCGACGATGACGGTGGGCGCCTCGCCGCCGTGGCTGTCCACGTAGCGGCGCACCCAGTCGCCGCCTAGCGACTGCTCGATCAGCTTGTTGGCGACGAGCCGCGAGTCGGTGTCGTTCCAGCGGCCGGACAGGTCGGTGACCTGCGCGGGGTCGATGCGCGTGACGCGGTTCTGGTAGCACGCCGGAACGAGCAGGACGATGCCGGCGAGGGAGAGGGCGTGGAGCGCGAGGCCGAGCGCGCTGCGGATTCCCGCGGACATGGGGGCTCCTGGGAGTGTCGGAATGGTGAGTCGACGAAGGTCTCGGCCGCCCCATACGCAGACCACACACCTGCCCGCCCGGCGCGCTAAGTCGTTGCGCGATCAACGCGCGCCCGGAAACGGCCCCGCCCGCCGTCCGTCCGCGAGGACGCGGTGTGTCGCCGGGAAGGAACAGGGATGGCAGACGGGGGATGGGGGATGGGGGATGGGGGATGACGGCCTCGGGATAGCCTGTCCTCAGCGAAGCGAAGGATCCCGAGCGGCTCTTCATCCCCCATCCCCCATCCCCCATCCCCGGTCCCTCTCCTTCTCCTTACACTTCCCCCATGCGCCTACCCGACCGCTGGCCCCTCGACGACGAGGACGACGATCCCTTCCCGCTGGGCGACGGCACCGCCGATACTGAGGCGACGGTGCTCTGCCCCTACTGCGGCCAGCCGAACGAGGTCGGGCTCGACCCGGGGAGCGGGGCGGCGCAGGAGTACGTGGAGGACTGCCAGGTCTGCTGCCGCCCCTGGCGGGTCGTCGTCGCCTATCGAGAGGACGGGTCGGCGGACGTGTTCGTGGAGGCGGCGGACGCGGAGTGAGCGGCGCCGGCCTCAGGCCGTCCGCCGCCCCTTACCGGAGTGGGTCTCCGGCCAGGTCCTCGATCCAGTAGCTGATGGTGGTCTCCACCACCAGCGGCCAGGAGCCGATCGCGGCGAGTGTGCCGAGGCGCGTAAACGCGCGCTTCTCGTCCGCCGGCATCGGCGACCCGTCGGGGCGCGTGAACGGCCAGACGACGCCGTCACCCGGGTCGGGGACCGCGTACAGGCGCTCGTTCAGCAGGACGTTGGGCCACTGGTCGTACGGGTCGACATAGCCCGACGAGCTCGCAGCGACCCGTCTCAGAACCCGAACCGCTGTACGCCCGATGCGGACCTCCTCGGACAGCGAGTCGGTCGGCAACGCGTGATAGTCGTAGGCCTCGGTCCACGAAATGTCCTCCGACGCCATCGACCAGCCCTCCACCAGGTCGTAGTGGGGACCGCGGATGAGGTCGGACTGGTGCACGTCGAAGAACTCCAGGCGCCGCCCGCCGAGCTCGACGTAGCCGCGCATCTCGCGCCGCATCTCTGCTCCCGGGGGCGTGGTCCGCGAGACCTCGTAATGCATCACCTTCGCCCCGCTGGTCGCGAACACTTCCGCCGTCAGGCGGGGGCCGGCACTCGCACTCACGTCCCTGACGTCGACCCAGCCGGCTTCGGCGGTGGTCCAGGCGCCCCGGGCGTCGCGCGCGTTGAAGACGAATCGCACGCCGTCGGGCGGCGCGCCGGGGCGGCCGTCCGCTGCGCGCCAGCCACCGCCGAGCAGGTCGCGAACGAAGGTCCAGCCCCGGCTCCGCGCCGGTAGCAGCGGCTCGACCGTCGCGGCCGCCCCACCAGTCGCGAGCACGGACAGCGCGGGGCGCCGCCCGGCCGCCACGCGGGACGCCACGGCGGCGGGCGCGTCGTACCAGAGGTAGTTCTCCGGCTCGTACCAGATGATTCCGCGGAGCGTCGGGCCGCCGAAGTAGGCCTCGAGCGCGGCGACCTTGGCGTCCACGGCCGCGGCGTCGAGCCGAGTCGGGAGTGGCGCCGGCCCCTGGTCGTGGCAGCCGGCGGCGGCCAAAACCACCATCGCCGCCGCGCCGAGCCTGACGACGCCCGCGATGTCCGCCCGCCTCATCACGCACCGCCCGCCGGCTCGAGCTCCCAGATCCAGCCCTCGACGATCAGCGGGACGAAGAACAGCGTGGTCACCCGGAAGATCGTCGCGTCGTGGCGCATCAGCGTGACCTGCTCGGAGAGCGGGAGCGGCGTGCCGTTCGGGCGCACGATCTTTACCTCCTCGTCGGAGGCGAAATCCGTCGGCACGAT
Source organism: Gemmatimonadaceae bacterium (assembly GCA_035265005.1). Lineage (GTDB taxonomy): Bacteria > Gemmatimonadota > Gemmatimonadetes > Gemmatimonadales > Gemmatimonadaceae > DATFPD01. The sequence continues at coordinate 4,280 of DATFPD010000629.1, forward strand.
CACCAGCGCGTACGGCCGGTCGTCCACGTACACGCGCGTCGTGTCGCCCTGCTGGTACCCGCCGAAGTCGGTGTCCGGCACGAACCGGTTGGTCGTGCGCAGCGTGCGGTTGCCGATGTGAATCACGCTGTAGCTGGAGTCGCCCGCCGCGTTGCGAGAGACGAGGCCCGCCTCGAACGAGACGTCGGCCGACGGCAGCGCCCAGGCCATGGTGAAGAGCTCCGACGGAAGGGCAGTGCCTGACGAAGTCGCAGTCAGCTCGCTCGAGAACGTCAGGCGGTCGGTGCCCCGGGCGACGTAGCCCGCCAGGCTTTCGGTGTAGGTGGGGGACTCGAAAGGGTCGCCGCTGCTGCGATCGTCGTAGGTCATCACGGTCGCGCCGGCAGGCGGGCGGATCGTCGTGACCAGGCGCGCCGCCCCCGGCACGCCGTGGTCCTCCACGTCGACGTAGCCGAGCACCGCGGCCGAGGGGTTGGCCACCGTCGGCCCGAGGACGAACCGGACGCCGTTCGCGGGCGCGCCGGAGCGCGACGGGTCCGGGAGCCAGCGATAGTTCTCCACGTCGTGGAGGTACGCGCGCCCGCGCAGCTCGGCGGGGATGCCGCCGTCAGGCGCGGCCAGGGCCGCCGCAGTCCGGAGTCGCGGCGCGGCCGCGGCGCGCGGAGCGGCGAACGGGGCGAGTCGCGGCGGCCGAAGCCCGCTCACGCGCGCGGCGCCGACCCGAGCGCCGGCCGCCACTGGAACGAACGGGTCGTCGAACCCGAGCATCGCCTGCAGCGCCGGCTGGTCGAGCACCGCGTCCACCTTCGACATGGTGGTGCTCATCAGCTGGGCGTCGATCGCCGACGCGTCGCCGCGGGGCTCGGAGCCGTTGTCGCCGCCGCACGCGGCGATACCGAGGGCGAGTAGCGCGCTCGCGAGCGCGGCGCGGGAGAGCTTCAGCACGGGGGGATCCTTCTCGGGAGGGAGGTGGCCATGACGCGCGTCGCACGACATCGTGCGTCCGTCGCCGCCACGCGCCGGCAGGACCGAGCAAGCGGGCGGGAACCCGGCGCACGGCACCACTATAAACATACGTAGTCAGGCGGCCCCGCGGTAGCTGCCGGCTCAGAGCCGCGGGTCCACTGGCTCGCTCTCCAGCGCCAGAACGCCGAAGACGCACTCGTGCACCCGCCGCAGCGGCTCGCGGCGGACGAACCGCTCCAGCCCCTCCACGCCCAGCGCGAACTCGCTCACCGCTAGCGACCGCTTCCGGCCCAGCCCCCGGGACCGAAGCCGGGCGAGGTTCTCGTCGGCCAGGTAGTCGGGGCCGTAGATGATTCGCAGGTACTCCGGCCCCCGGCACTTGACCGCCGGCT
>DATFPD010000630.1:0-5329 GCA_035265005.1 Gemmatimonadaceae bacterium
CATCCCGGATGCCTGGTGCTACTGAGAACTCACAACTTCAACTGGCAACTGGCAACTGCACTACTGAGCACTGACAACCGCCGTTCCCCTCACCCCGTATTTCTCAGTCCCTGCGCGATCCCGCTGAGCGTCGTCGCCAGCGCGTCCTGCACGCGGGCGCGGGCCTCGTCGTCGTCGTCCGACTCGCCCCGCTCGGCCGCGCGCTTGCGGGCCAGGAGCGAGACCTGGAGGAGCGAGAGCACGTCCACGTACGGGTTGCGCAGGGCGATCGCCGCCTGCACGACCGGCGAGTCGCCCGCCAGGTGCTCGGCGTCGCGGATGCGGAGCAGCGCGCGGACGGTGCGCGCGTACTCCTCCTCGAGCCGCGCCAGCAGTCCCAGGTCGCCGCCCAGCTGCTCCACGTACAGCCGCGCGATCGCGAAGTCGGCCTTCGCGCACACCATCTCGATCTTCGCCAGGAGGTCGTCGAAGAACGGCCAGGCGCGGGTCATCCGCCGCAGCAGCGCCAGCCCCTCGGGTGTGGAGCCGGCCGCCTCGAGCGCGGTGCCGACGCCGAGCCAGCCGGTGAGCATGAGGCGCGTCTGCGTCCAGCCGAACCCCCAGGGGATGGCGCGGATCCCCTCGATCCCGGCCTTGGAGCCGGGGCGGTAGGCGGGGCGGGAGCCGAACCGCGCGTCGGCCAGCTCCCCGACCGGGGTCACCGCGCGGAACAGCGTGAACAGCTCGTCCGACTCGTGCACCAGGGCGCGGTACACACCTAACGACTGCTCGGCCAGCTCGTCCATCGCCGCCCGGAAGCGCTCGACCTCCTCCGGCGCGACGCCGGCGCGCCAGTCGGCGAACGCGCCGCCGAGCGTGCCGGCGAGCGTCACCTCCATCGTCCGCTCGGCGATCTGGAGCAGGCCGAACTGCTGCGAGATGATCTCCCCCTGCTCGGTGATCTTGATCCGCCCGCGCACCGTCCCCGGCGGGAGGGCGGCGAGGGCGCGCGAGACCGGCGACCCGCCGCCGCGGCCGACGCTCCCCCCGCGCCCGTGGAACAGCGTGAGCTCGACGTCCAGCTCCCCGGCCAGCGCCGCCAGCGCCTCCTGCGCCTGGTAGAGCGCCCACGACGAGGCGAGGATGCCGGCGTCCTTCCCCGAGTCGGAGTAGCCGATCATCACCTCCTGCCGGCGCCCGCGGGCGGCGAGCTGCCGCGCGTACACCTCGTCGCCGAGCAGCGTGCGCATCACCGAGGGCGCGCGCTCCAGGTCGTCCAGCGTCTCGAACAGCGGCACGACGTCGATGCGCGAGCGCGGCGGCTCGGCGGCCAGGTCCACGAGCCCGACCTCGCGCGCGAGCAGCAGCACGCGCAGCAGGTCGGCCGGCCCGCGCGTCATCGACACGATGTAGGTCGACGCCGCGTCCTCCCCGGTCTCGTCCTGAATGGTGCGCACCGCGCGGAAGGTGTCGAGCACGCGCTGCGTGTCCTCGCTCACCGGCAGCCGGTGGCCGACGAGCGGCCGCCGCCCGAGCAGCTCGCCGCGCAGCGCCTCCAGCTCGAGCGGCTCACTCCCGAGCTGCGCCGCGACGTCGGCCAGCGCGGCCTCGTGCACGTCGGCGTGGTCTCGCACGTCCATGCGGAAGCCGTGGAAGCCGTGCGCGCGGACGTCGGCCAGCAGCGGGTCGAGGGAGGTGCGGCAGGCGTGGGTGGCGCCGGCGGCGAGCAGCGCGTCCCTGACCAGCAGCAGGTCGCGCTCGAAGGCCGCCACGTCCGGGTAGGCGGCGGGCTCGTGCCCGGGGCGGCCGGCGTCGCGCGCGGCCACCCGGCGGCGCGTGGCGTCGATGCGGGCGGCCATGAAGGTGAGCTTGAAGCGCACCGGCTCGTCGGCGTTCCGCCGGCGGTTCGCCTCCCACTGCTCGGGGAGCACCTTGCTGTCGGCGTCGAGCGACTCGAGCAGCACCTCGCTCGGCGCGGCGATGCGCGCCGAGAGCGACATCCGCTCGACCAGCCCGTCGAGGGCGCGGCGGTAGCGGCCGAGCACGAGGTGGCTGGCGCGCCGCGCGGCGGCGACGGTGACGTCCGGCGTCACGAACGGGTTGCCGTCGCGGTCGCCGCCGACCCAGTTGCCGATGCGCAGCGGCATCGCGAGGCGCAGCTCGCTCATCGCCGAGACGCCGAACTCGGCCTCGAACGCGCGCACCAGCTCGTCGTGCGCGCGGGCGCTCGCGTCGAGCAGCCGCGTCTCGAGGTACCAGAGCACGGTGCTCACCTCGTCCAGCACCGACGGGCGGTCGGTCCGCACCTCGGCGGTGAGCCAGAGCAGCTCCACCTCGGCCTCGAGCGCTTCCTCGATCGTGCGGCGCTCCTCGGCGCTCGTGCCGGCGCGCGCGAGCAGCAGGTCGGCGACGCGCGCCTGGAGCCCGAGCAGCGTGCGGCGCGTGGACTCGGTGGGGTGCGCGGTGAGCACCGGCCGCACGTCGAGCCGGCAGATCGCCTGCGCCACCTCCTCGGCGCTGCGCCCCTGCTCGCGCAGCTGCCGCATCGTCCACCGCGCCGACGCCGGCTGCGGCCCACTCTCGTCCTGCTGGCGGTAGTCGGCCCGCCGCCGCACGCGGTGCACCTGCTCGGCGGTGTTGATGAGCAGAAAGAAGAGCGTGAACGCGCGCGCGGTGAGCGCGCACTCGTCCGGCGGCAGCGTCTCGACGAGCAGCAGCAGCTCGGAGAGGTGCGGCGCGTCGGGGTCCCCGCGGCGGCGGGCGCGGGCGGCCTGGCGCAGCCCGTCCACGATCTCGAGTGCGTCCTCCCCCTCGAGCCGCTGGATCACCCGGCCCAGCGCGGCGGCGAGCCACTTCACGTCGTCGTGGAGCGGGACGTCCTCGGGACGCGTGGCGGGCGTGGCGGGGACGGAGAAGGCGACGCTGCTGCGGCGGTTGCTGCTGGCGGTCACTGGCGGGAAGGCTGGATGCGGGCGGTGGTCGGGGAGTCGGCTGCTGAATCTCTATCGACTATCGGCCCGCGCGCCAACTGGCCGCGCCGAGCCGTGCGGGAAATTGTCGCGGTCGGCCAGTCCAAGTATCGTGGAGCGCCGCCCCACACCCACCTTCCCACCGACAGGATCATCATCCATGGCAGACGCGAGCGAGAACGCCGGCACGGCCGTCGACACAGGCACCGCAGGCACGGCCGCCGCTGCGACCCGGAACGAGAGCGAGTGGTGCTTCGCCTGGCACCAGCCGGCGCCGCAGACGGAGGGAAAGACGAAGGCGGCTCTCCAGAAGGCCGCGATGTGGCAGCCGGGGGACATCATCACGGTCTCGTTCCTCGACGGCGACGCCGGCGTGCAGGAGCGGGTGCGGAAGGTGGCGGAGGAGTGGACCGGCTCGAGGATGGCCAACCTGACGCTCGACTTCCGCAAGAACACCACCGACACGCTGATCCGCATCTCGTTCAACTACGCCGGCTCCTGGTCGGTGATCGGCACGACCTGCCGGCAGGTGCCGAAGGGGCGGCCGACGATGAACTTCGGCTGGCTCCGCCCGGGGTCGGGCGAGGCCGAGCTGCGGCGCGTGGTGCTGCACGAGTTTGGGCACGCGCTGGGGCTCATCCACGAGCACCAGAGCCCCGCGGGCGGCATCCAGTGGAACAAGGAGGCGGTCAAGCGCGACCTGTCGGGACCGCCGAACAACTGGCCGGACGACGTCATCGAGCACAATATGTTCGAGCCCGCCGACGCGAAGGAGACGAACTTCACGCCGCTCGACCGCGCCTCGATCATGCTGTACCCGATCCCGGCGTCGTGGACGATCAACGGGTTCTCGGTCGGGCTCAACGGCGAGCTCTCGTCCACGGACAAGCAGTTCATCCGCCAGCAGTACCAGTAGCCGGCTCCGGCGCGACACGTCAGGAGGAGGGCGATGGCCGCGAACGACTACGCAATCGTCGTCGGGATCAGCGACTACCCGGATCTGGGCGGCCTCGACGGGCCGGAGTACGACGCGCGCGACTTTCACGCGTGGCTCGTGGGCCCGGGCGGCGTCCCGCCGGCCAACGCCGCGCTGATACTGTCGTCGACGTTCAAGCCGCCGGCGTTCACGTCCGTGCTCGACGCGAAGCCGACGATGGACGCGATCCAGCGGGAGTTCACGCGGCTGGACGTGATCGCCGGGCAGAACCAGGCGGCTGGCAACGGGCGCGTGGTGGGGCGGCGGCTCTACCTGTACTACTCCGGCCACGGCTTCGGCCCCGACCTCGAGGAGGCGTCCATCCTGATGGCCGACGCGTCGCCGGTCCGGACCGGGCTCCACGTGCCCGGCAAGCCGTGGGCGAACTGGTTCCTGCGCGCCGGCTACTTCAAGGAAGTGGTGCTGCTGATGGACTGCTGCCGCGAGAGCTACCCGCGGGCGCCGCTCAACGTCCCGTCGTTCATCAACCTCACGGCGCCCGACGTCAAGACGGCCAACCGCTTCTACGGCTTCTCGGCGGGGTGGGGGAAGCTGTCGCGGGAGCGGCAGTTCAACGGGCGGACGCACGGCGTCTTCACCTGGACGCTGCTGGAGGGGCTCCGCGGCGCGGCGGCGGACCCGGCCGGCAACGTGACCGCGGTGTCGTTAGGCAGCTACCTGTACAACAACATGCGGGCGTTCCTGGACCCGGCCGACCTAGGCAACGACGAGGTCGCGAAAGAGCCCGACCTGAGCTACGACGCCAACGCCGGCTCCGGGTTCGTGCTCGCCGCCAACGTGCCGGTCCGGACGTACCCGGTGACGCTCGCGTTCTCGGCCGCGACCGCCGGGAAGGGCGTTCGGGTCTTCAACGACAAGTTCGCGCCGGTCGGTCAGACGGTGGCCGGGGCCGCGCCGTGGGGGCTGTCGCTGCCGCGCGGGCTGTACCTGGCCGTGGCCGACGGCGGCGCCCAGCAGCCGATCGACGTCAGCGGAACGGGGGCGGTCAATGTCACCATCTGAGTCACCATCCGAGTCACCATCCGAGCAGCCCGGCGCGGGCGAGGTCAGGCTGACGGTGCGCACCGCCGACCCGCAGGCGGAGATCATGGTGCTCGACGGGCAGTTCCGGCTCGCCGCCCGCGGCGTCGGGACGATGTCCCACGACCTGCCCGCGGGCCTGTACAAGCTGAAGCTCCGCACCGGCCCCGAGGTGTTCGAGGAGCACGTCGTCCTCGCGCCCGGGAGCGGGGAGGTGGTGAAGGATTACGAGGAGCGCGCGTTCGTGTCGGCCGCGCCGCTCGCCAACACCGCGCGCACGCACGAGTACCACATCGCCGCGGCGCAGCAGCAGAGCCGCGTCCCCCACGTAACGCTCGGGCAGGGCAGCTCGATCTTCGTCTTC
>DATFPD010000631.1:0-5367 GCA_035265005.1 Gemmatimonadaceae bacterium
CGGGCGGAACACCGTGTGGCGCGTGTCGTAGAGGTCCCACCGGTCGTGGAGCAGCCGGTCGTCGCGGCGCATGCGGTCGTGCAGCGCGGTGCCGGGGTAGGGCGTGAGAATGTGAAAGGTCGCCGTCTCGATCCCCTGACGCACGGCCCACTCCACGGTGCGGTCGAAGACCGTCGCGTCGTCGCCGTCCATGCCGAAGACGAAGCTGCCATTCACCATCACGCCGTGGTCGTGCAGCCGGCGGATGGCGGCGCCGTAGTCGCGGTGGAGGTTCTGGAGCTTCCCCTGCTCGCGCAGGTTGTCGGCGCTCAGCGTCTCGAAGCCGACGAACAGGCTGCGCAGCCCGCTCTCGGCGGCGCGCTCGAGGAGTCCGGGGCGCAGCACGGACTGCACCGTGCCGGCCGCCTGCCAGAGCCGCCGCATTCCGCGCATCCCATCGAACAGCGCGGTCGCGAAGCGCGCGTTGCCGAAGAGGTGGTCGTCCAGGAAGTAGAGGTGCCGGCCGGGGAGCCGCTCGATCTCCGCCAGCGCGTCGTCCACCGCCTGCGTGTAGAACCCGCGCCCGCCGGCGAAGAACGCCTCCTTGTAGCAGAAGTCGCAGGAGTGCGGGCAGCCGCGCGAGACGACGATCGAGTTAGGCACCAGGTAGAGGTGTCGGCGGATGAGGTCGCGCCGGATGCGCGGAACTCCGGCCAGCGTGCGCACGGTCGACTGGTAGCGGGGCGCGGGGCGCCCGGCGCGGAAGTCTTCCAGGAACGCCGGCCACGTGTCTTCGCCGGGCCCGAGGAACACGGTGTCCGCGTGCGCCGCCGCCTCGTCCGGCAGCGAGGTGACGTGCAGCCCGCCGAGGGCGACGTGCGCGCCCCGCCGGCGGTAGTGGTCTGCGATCTCGTACGCGCGGTAGGCGGACGTGATGTACACCTGGATGACGACGAGGTCCGGGGTGACGGCGTCGTCCAGGTCGAGCCGCTCCACGTGCTCGTCGTGCAGCGTCACCGCGTCGTCCTCGCGCAGGTAGCCGGCGAGGGTGGCGAGGCCGAGGGGCGGGAAGAGCGAGTACTTGATCGGCCGGAAGAGCGGGCTGGTCGCTTCCGTGAGCGCCGGCAGGATCATCTTCACGCGCATCGCGCTGCCTTGGTCTGAGTTTGCAGAGAACTTTACAATGCAAAGCACAGCCGTGCAAGGACGCCGGAGGAATTGCCGGGGTGCGTGCTACCGCGCCTTCCGAGCCCGGACGTGGAGCGGCGTCGCGCGATGCTCGGCGGCGCGCAGGCGGTGGGCGTGCGCCGCCAGCAGGTCGCTGCGCGAGATGATGCCGACGACGCGGCGCGGGTCGTCGCGCCGCACCACGGGCAGCCGCCCCACCTGCTCGCGCACCATGTGGTCGGCGGCGTCGCGCAGGGAGTTGTCCTCGAACACGACGGCCGGCGGGCGCCGCAGTACGCGCTCCAGCGGCAGCGCGGGGTCGCACGCGGGCTCGAGCACGTCGCGCCGCGTGACGACGCCCGCCAGCCGGCCGGCGTCGTCCACGACCGGGAAGCCCTGGTGCGAGGTGCCGCCGGCGCCGCTCGCGAGCCACTCCCGCACCGCGCCCACGCTGTCCGACGCGCGCAGCGTGACCACCTCGCGCGCGGCCGCGTCGCGCACGGCGACCTGCGCCAGGAAGTCGGCCGCGTACTCGGTGCGCACGCGCGTGCCACGGCGCGCGAGCTTCTCGGTCATGATCGAGTGGCGGCTGAGCAGCAGCGACACCAGATACGCGGCGCTGCAGCCGCCCAGCAGCGGCAGCAGTCCCATCGGCTGGCGCGTGGTCTCGAACGCGAACACGACCGACGCGAGCAGCGCGTGCGACGCGCCCGCGAAGATGGCCGCCATGCCGACGAGGCCGGCCGCCGGCGCGGTGACGCCGAGCTCCGGAAACGCCGCGGCCGCCGCCGCGCCCAGCCACGCCCCGAGCCCGCCACCAATGGTGAAAAGCGGCGCCAGCGTGCCGCCCGACGTGCCGCTCCCCAGATACACTACCCACGAGACGAACTTGAGCGCGACCAGCACCAGCAGCGCGCGGCCCGCGACCGTCCCCGCGATGGCCCCCGTGATGTTGTCGTAGCCGACGCCGAGCGTGCGCGGCTCCACCACCCCCACGAGTCCGACCACGAGCGCCCCGACCGCCGGCCACCACATCCAGTGGAGCCGCAGCCGATGCCCAAGCGTCTCGAAGCCGTCTTCCAGCGCGTAGACGATCCGCGTCACCGCCACCGCGAGCAGGCCGATGAGCGCACCCAGCGCGACGTACGCGGCCAGCGCCGCGCCGCTCGGCTGCGCGAGCTCGGGCACGGCGAACACCGGGGCGCTCCCCTCGAACGCCATTCGTACGCCGGTCGCGACGGCCGACGCCAGCGCGACGGGAATGAGCGAGCGCGGGCGGTACTCGAACAGCAGCAGCTCCACCGCGAGCAGCACCGCCGAGACCGGGCTCCCGAAGGTCGCCGCCATGCCGGCCGCGGCGCCGGCGGCGAGCAGCGTCTTTCGCTCGTCGGCCGTCACGCGCATCACCTGCCCCACGAGGGAGCCCAGCGCGCCCCCGGTCGCGATGATCGGCCCCTCGGCGCCGAACGGTCCGCCGGTGCCGATCGCGACGGCCGCCGAGAGCGGCTTGAGGAACATCACGCGCGCCGGGATCCGGCTCTCGCCGAACAGCACGCGCTCCATCACTTCGGGAATGCCGTGCCCGCGGATCGCCGCCGCGCCGTAGCGCGCCATGAGCCCCACCACCAGCGCGCCGAGGACGGGCACCAGCACCACCACCACTGGCCCACGGTGGGCGGCGGCCGGCGAGACCAGCGCCGTGGAGAAGCGGCCGTAGAAGGCCAGGTTCGTGGCCAGCCCGATCAGCCGGAGCAGCAGCTGGGCGACCAGCCCCGCGCCCACCGCGAGCGCCGCCGCGACGCCGCAGATGACGATGGTGCGGGCGTCGGCCGGCGCGTCGTCGTCAGGCGCGCGCGGTCCGCCGAACGGGCCCTGGCCGTCGTCCTCCGCCGCCGCGATCGCCGGCGCCAGCTCCGGCGCGACCGGCAGCGGGCCGTCGTGGTCGCCGCTCACGAGGCGCCGCTCCGTCGCCGCGCGGGGCGTGGGCCGTTGCCGGCGGCCGCCTCCAGGAACATGGTCGCCGGCGTGCGGCCGAGGCCCGCGGCGGCGACCCACGCCTCGAGCGCGGCCGCGAGCGCCGAGCGCCGGGCCGGCGTCAGGCGGTCCAGCGCGGCGGCCAGGCGCTGCGGCACGCCGGGGCCGCCGGCGCGCGCCGCCGCCGCCCCGCGCGGGGTGACGGTGAGCTCCAGCCGCCGGCCGTCGGCGCGCGCCGCCACCCGCCTGACGAGCCCGGCATCCACCAGTCGGCCGACAACCTCCGACAGCGTGCTCGGACGGGCGAGCGTCCGGGCGGCCAGCTCGGAGAGCGACAGCCCCGGCCGCTCGGCGAGCTGGCGGAGCACGAAGTGCTGCGCGCCGCTGACGCCGGGCCGCCCCGCCTTCCCGTGCCGCGACCGCGCCGCGCTCTGGAGCGCGCGGACGATGCGGCGCAGGGCGTTCATTGCCCTGGCGGCGTCGTCGCCCGCGGCGCGGTGACGGTTTCTTGGCATGTCTCGAAATTACTTCGGTAACGAACGATCGCGAAGGGCTGTTCCCGGCCCCCGGCGGCGCGCGGCGTCCAGCAGCCAGCGCGACTCGGTGCGCGCCGCGCGCCAGATCGTCAGCCCCAGCAGGCGGACGGGCGAGCAGCCGCCGAACGCCCCGGCGATCGCGTAGAGCGCGCGCGGGGAGAAGCGGCGCGCCCGCTCGATGGCGAACACCGGCTCCCAGCGCGTCGGACCGAACTTTGCCTTGAACGCCTCGAGCCCGTCGAAGTTGTAGAAGCGGCGGCCGTGGGCGCGCACCCAGGAGAGCGCGAGCCGCAGCCAGAACGGCTCGCCGGCCGGGCGCGCGCCGCCGTGCTGAGAGAGCGGCGCCAGCCCGAGCGTGACGTACCGCGCGCCGGCGGCGCCCACCGACCGCACCGCCGCGTCGAGCAGCGTCTCGACGGTGCCGTTCGGCGCCGTGCGGCTCCGCACGAACTGTTCGACCAGCCACCCCGAGCGCGCCGGGACCGGCGAGAGCACCACGAACGCCACCACGCGCCCGGCGTGCTCGGCGACGTAGACGCGGCGGTCGTCGAGCCGCTCCAGCGTGTCCGGCTCGACGAGGAAGTGGAGCGGGGGGAGGCCGCGTCCGCCCAGCCAGTCCGCCAGCACGTCGCGCAGCGCCGTCGAGTCCGACGCGCGGGACGCGTCCCACTCCGCCACGCCCACGCCCTTGTTCCGCGCCCGGTTGAGCTGCGCCCGCAGCGAGGCGTGGCCGCGCACCGCGCCCGCCCACGCCGCGGGCTCCCACGCCGGCTGCGCGCCGAGCAGCGCGAGCGCGTGCCCCGGACTGTCGCGGTACGCGCTCTCCAGGCGGGCCTCGGCGCCGAAGTAGCAGACGCGGTCGCCCGCGCGGCGCGCGTCCGCCTCGAACTCTTCGGCCACCTCCGGCAGCCGGACGGCCGCGCACACCGGCGCTCCGGCCACCACGCGCGTCCCGGCGTGCCGGACGTAGCCCACCACGGCGTCGCCGCGCGCCGAGAACCAGTGCCCGATGCCCGGGTTGACGATCTGGTACGACGTCGCGTTCCAGCCGTGCGCGAGCACGAGCTCCCGCGCGCGCCTCACGTCAGGCGGCCAGCGGTCGGTCGTCATCCGGCGGTGGTCTCTCGAGGCTGGTGGGTAGTGGGTCAGTTTGAGGCAACGACAACTGCAACTGCAACGGCAACGGCAACGGCAACGGCAACGGCATTTTGACAGGATGCACAGGATGGTGGACAGGATGAGGGCCGCTCGGGAGGCCACGCGTCCCGAGCGGCCCTCATCCTGTTCACCATCCTGTGCATCCTGTCAAAATGCCGTTGCCGTTGCCGTTGCCGTTGCCGTCGCCGTCGCGGCGGCTGCCCTCGAACTGACCCACTGCCGGCTGGTGCATCCGCTGGCGCACGCTCCTCCGGGTCGCTAACTTTCCACATGCCCCGGGAGGCTCGCGCCTCGCCGGGGCTTGTCGTTGACGGAGCGCAGGGCATGCCAACGAACGCGGTGGAACTCGACGCACAGCTGCAGGAAACTGTCCGCCGGCGGCGGACCTTCGCCATCATCAGTCATCCGGACGCGGGCAAGACGACGCTGACGGAGAAGCTGCTGCTGTACGGCGGCGCCATCCACATGGCCGGGTCCGTCAAGGCACGGCGCGCGCAGCGGCACGCCACCTCCGACTGGATGAAGCTGGAGCAGGAGCGCGGCATCTCGGTGA
>DATFPD010000632.1:0-3032 GCA_035265005.1 Gemmatimonadaceae bacterium
CGAGGATGGCGGCATGGAGCTCCGGCGGAGCGCCGGAGGGTTGGCGACGGGACTGCGGTCGGTGCACGGCCAGTCGGGCGGGCTGTGGATCGGCTGGTCCGGGCTGACGACGGAGGCCGAAGGTGAGGCGCGGCCGGAAGCGCGCCGCGGCATCGCCGAGCGGCTGCGCGCCGAGGGCGCCGTCGCGGTCGCGCTGTCGGAGGCCGAAGCGGACGGGTACTACCACCGATTCTCGAACGGCGTGCTGTGGCCCACACTGCACGACCTGCCGACGCCGCGGCCCGCGGACCGCGACGGCTGGGCGCTCTACCGCGCCGTGAACGAGCGGTTCGCCGACGCGGTCGCGGGCCAGCTCCGCCCCGGCGACCGCGTGTGGGTGCACGACTACCATCTGATGCTCGTGCCGCGACTGCTGCGCGAGCGCGTGCCGTGGGCGCGGATCGGCTTCTTCCTGCACATCCCGGTGCCGCGCGCGGAGACGCTCGCCGGGCTCCCCGAGTGGCGGGAGCTGGCGCGCGGCCTGCTCGGCGCCGACGTGGTGGGCGTGCACACGCGCGAGTACGCGCGCAGCTTCGTCGCCTCGATCCCCGACGCGGCGGAGGCGCCGCGGCAGCCCGGCGAGTCGGCGGTGGTGGCCGAGCTGCGCGTCGAGGGGCGGCGGGTGAGCGTCCGCGCGTGCCCGATGGGGATCGACGTCGGCTGGTTCGAGTCGTGCGCCCGCACCACGAGCGTGCACGCGCAGGCCGCGGAGATCCGCGCCGAGGGCAGGGGACCACTCTTCGTCGGCGTTGACCGGCTGGACTACACGAAGGGGATCCCGCAGCGCCTGCTCGCGTTCGAGCGGCTGCTGGAGCGCGACCCCGCGCTGCGCGGCCGCGCCCGGCTGATCCAGGTGGCCGTGCCGTCGCGCGAGGACGCGAGCGGCTACGCGGACGTCCGGCGCGAGGTCGAGACGACCGTGGCGCGCATCAACGCGCGCTTCGGCACGGTGGAGTGGGTCCCGGTCGAGTACACCCACGCCAGCCTCGACCCGGCGGCGCTCGTCGCGCTCTACCGGGCGGCGGACGTAATGCTCGTGACGCCGCTGCGCGACGGGCTCAACCTGGTCGCCAAGGAGTTCGTGGCGTCGCGCGACGACGGGGACGGCGTGCTCGTCCTGAGCGCGACGGCCGGCTCGGCGGCGGAGCTGGGGGCCGCCGCGCTGCTGGTAGACGCGGCCGACGTCGAGCGCCTAACGGTGGCGTACCGGTGCGCGCTGTCCATGTCCGCCGGCGAGCGGCGGGTGCGGATGCGCCGGCTGCGCGAGGCCGTCGCGTCGAACGACATCGCCGACTGGGCGTCGCGCTTCCTCGACCACCTCTCGGCGCCGCGGGTGCGGGCGCGGGCCTGACGCGCGCGCCTGACGCGGGCGCCCGATCAGGCGGGGCCCGGACCGCCGGCGAGCGCCTGTCGGCGCCGCCGAAGGTAGTCGCGCTCGGCGGCGTTCTCGCTGCGCGCGATCGCCGCGTCGTAGGCGCCCGCCGCTTCGGCGTTCCGGCCGAGGCGGCGGAGCAGGTCGGCGCGGATCGCGTGGAACAGGTAGTAGCCACCCAGGTCGAGCGCGTCGACCAGCGCGAGCGCCGCGCCCGGCCCCTCGACCTCCGCCACCGCGACCGCGCGGTTGAGGGCGACGACCGGGCTCGGGGCGATCGAGAGGTGCTGGTCGTAGAGCCGGAGGATCTGCCGCCAGTCCGTGTCGGCCGCGGTCGGCGCGTCGCTGTGGACAGCGTTGATCGCGGCCTGGATCTGGTAGGGGCCGGGCTGGTCGCGGCGCAGACAGGCCCTGACGATCGCCTGCCCTTCGGCGATCAGCCGGCGGTCCCAGCGGGAGCGGTCCTGGTCCGCCAGCAGCTCCAGCGCGCCGTCGGGCGTCGTGCGCGCGGCGCGGCGTGAGTCGATCAGCAGCATGAGGGCGAGGAGTCCCATGACCTCGGGCTCCTGAGGCAGGAGCTCGGCCAGGAGCCGCCCGAGCCGGACGGCTTCCTCGCAGAGGTCGTCGCGGACCAGCCGGTCGCCCGAGGTCGCCGCGTAGCCCTCGTTGAAGATCAGGTAGACGACCGCCAGCACCGCACGCAGGCGGCCGGGGATGTCCCGCTCGTCAGGCACGCGGTACGGGATGCGGGCGTCGCGGATCTTCCCCTTGGCGCGGACGAGGCGCTGCGCCATCGTCGCCTCGGGCACCAGGAACGCCCGCGCGATCTCCGCCGTCGTCAGGCCGCCAAGGAGCCGGAGCGTCAGCGCCACCTGCACGCCGACCGCGAGCGCGGGGTGGCAGCAGGTGAAGATGAGCCGCAGCCGGTCGTCTTTCAGAGGGCCCTCCTCCTCCGCCGCCGGCTCGCCGTGCGCTTCGCCACCCGCGTTATGCAGCTCGGCCGCGGCGTGGCGGTCGTCGCGAGTCGCTTCGCGCCGGAAGCGGTCGATGGCGCGGTTGCGGGCGGTGGTGATGATCCAGCCCGCGGGGCTCGGGGGGAGCCCGGTGGACGGCCACCGCTCCACCGCCGCGGTGAAGGCGTCCTGCACCGCCTCCTCAGCCGCGTCGATGTCGCCGCAGACGCGGACCAGGACGGACACCGCTCGACCGTACTCCTCGCGGAAGACACGCTCGATCTCGGACGTCGGAAGCGCCGGCACGCCCGGGGTCAGCCCTCGGCCTCGCCCTGGAACGGGCGGACTTCGATCGGCAGCCCGGTGGCCTGCGCGAGCCTGCGGCCCCAGTGGAGCGCGACGTCCAGGTCGGGCGCCTTGACGATGGTGAAGCCGCCGACGTGCTCCTTCCCTTCGACGAACGGGCCGTCGGTCATGAGGACGTCGCCGTCCTTCACGCGGACGACGGTGGCCGTGCTCGACGGGTGCAGCCCCCCGGCGAAGACCCAGCCGCCGGAGGCCTTCAGCTCCTGGTTCATGGCGTCGATGTCCTTCATCACCCGCGCCAGCTTCTCCGGCGGCGGCGTGCCGCCTTCGGGGTGATAGATGCTGAGCAGGTAGAGCTTCAT
>DATFPD010000633.1:0-9776 GCA_035265005.1 Gemmatimonadaceae bacterium
CGATGCCCGAGTCCCGAGATCCAGGTCCCGGACTTCTACCCCCGCAATACTCCCGTCCCCAGCGGCAGCCGCCGCACGCGCCGGCCCGTCGCCGCGTGGATCGCGTTCACCACCGCCGGCGCCGCCGGCGGGAGCGCGCCCTCGCCCACCCCGAGCGGCGGCCCGTCGCCCGGTATGATGTGCACCTCGACCGACGGCATCTCGCCGATGCGGAGCAGGCGGTACTCGTGGAAGTTCCCCTGCACCACCCGGCCGTCGGCGGCCGTGATCGCCTCGTGCAGCACCGTCGAGACGCCCTGCGCCACCGACCCCTCCACCTGCGCCTCGACGCCGAGCGGGTTCACCGCGGTGCCGCAGTCGATCGCCGAGACCACGCGGTGGACGCGCACGGCGCCGGTCGCGCGCTCCACGCTCACCTCGGCCACGTGCGCGCAGTACGCGCTGTTCGCGTAGCAGGCGGCGATCCCCAGCCCGCGCCCCGCCGGCAGGGCGCGCCCCCACCCCGCGCGCTCCGCCGCCAGCTCGAGCACGCGCCGCAGCCGACCGGTGTTGTACCGCCCCGAGTAGTACGGGACGTCGCGGGTCGGCCCGAGCATCGCCAGGCGCAGCTCCAGCGGGTCGCGCCCGCCCAGCCGCGCCAGCTCGTCCAGGAAGCCGTTGTCCACGAAGCCGAGCGCCGAGTCGGCGACCGCGCGCCACTGCCCGCGCGGGACCGCGGACTGCACCGGCGTGTGCGACAGCCGGTAGTTCGGGATGAAGCCGCCGGGGAAGGTGTCGCGCCGCAGCTCGCCGTCGCCCGGCTCGCCGGGCCCCCAGCGCAGGTAGTCGCCGCGGGTGGCGTTGACGAGGTGGTGCGACCACGCCACCGGCATGCCTGACGAGTCGACGCCGCCGCGCAGCACGTGGTAGCCGGCCGGGCGGTAGAAGCCGTGGCGCAGGTCGTCCTCGCGCGTCCACACCACCTGCACCGGCGCCCCCGCCATCTTCGACACCAGCGCCGCCTCGGCCACGAAGTCGGAGTAGTAGCGGCGCCCGAAGCCGCCCCCGGCGCGCACGATGTGCATCGTCACCGCCGACGGCGCGATCCCGAGCGTGCGCCCCACCGCCACCGCCGCCTCCTCCGGGTTCTGCGTCGGCGCCCAGACCTCGCAGCGGCCGGCGGACGCGCGCGCGGTGCAGTTCATCGGCTCCATCTGCGCGTGCGAGAGGAACGGCACCTCGTAGACGGCCTCCAGCGTGTGCGCCGCGGACGCCAGCGCGCGCTCCACGTCGCCGTCGCTGCGCGCGACGCCGCCCGTGCCGCGGCGCGCCGCCTCGGCGCACAGCGCGCGCAGCCGCTCGCTGCTCTCGCCAGCGGTCCCGCCGCTCCATCGCACCTGGAGCGCGCGCCGCCCTGTCATCGCCGCCCACGTGCTGTCGGCGACGACCGCCACGCCGTTCACCGGCCGCGGGTTGTTCTCGCCGAAGTCCGGGATCGCGTCGGCGTCGATCACGTGCACGCCGCGCACCCCGGGCACCGCCAGCGCCGCCGCGCCGTCCACGCGCTCCACCCGCGCGCCGAAGACCGGGGCGCGCTCCACCACCGCGTAGAGCATCCCCGGGACGCGCGTGTCCAGCCCGTAGCGCGCCGCGCCGCGCACGATCGCCGGCGCGTCGAGCAGCCGCGTGCGCCGCCCGATGACGGTGAAGGTCGACGGGTCCTTGAGCCGCGGCTCCGCCGGCACCGGGAGCCGCGCCGCCGCGGCCGCCAGCTCGCCGTAGGACGCGCGCCGCCCGCTCGCCGCGTGCTGCACCGTGCCCCGCACCGCGCGGCAGCTCCCGGCGTCCACGCCCCAGCGCTCGGCCGCCGCGCGCGCGAGCATCTCTCGCGCCGCCGCGCCGGCGCGGCGCATCGGCAGCCAGGAGCCGCGGACGCTGTTGCTGCCGCCCGAGAACTGCGTGTCGCGCCCGAACCGCTCGGGGTCGAGGTCCGCCTGCTCGACCCGCACCCGGGTCCAGTCCGCCTCCAGCTCTTCCGCCACCAGCATCGGCAGCGCGGTGCGCACACCCTGCCCGATCTCCGGGCGCGGCACCGTGATGGTGATACTGCCGTCCGTGCCGATCCGGAGGAACGCGTTCGCGAACGCGTCGGCCGGCGGCGCCGCGGCGGCGCCGGCGAGCTCGCCGCGGAGGCGCGACGGCAGGCAGACGGCGAGCAGCAGCCCGCCCGCGGCCGCGGCGCCGGCCTTCAGGAACTCCCGCCGCCCCGGGGCGCTCACCGCCCCTCCCCCGCCGCCCGGTGGATCGCCCGGCGGACGCGCTGGTACGTCCCGCAGCGGCAGAGATTCGCGCCCATCGCGGTGTCGATCTGCTCGTCCGTGGGGTGCGGCGTCTTCCGCAGCAGCGCGGCGGCGCTCATCAGCTGCCCGGCCTGGCAGTAGCCGCACTGGGCCACGTCCTCCGCCACCCACGCCCGCTGCACCGGGTGCGTCCCAGCCTGCCCTGAGCCTGTCGAAGGGTCCGCCGACAGCCCCTCGATCGTCGTCACGGGGCGCGCCCCGATCGCCGACACGGGCAGCAGGCAGGAGCGCGTGGGCTCGCCGCCCACGTGCACCGTGCAGGCGCCGCACGCGCCAACGCCACAGCCGAACTTGGTGCCCGTTAGGCCGAGCGCGTCGCGCAGCACCCAGAGGAGTGGCGTGTCGGCGGCCACGTCGACCGGCCGGGGGCGGTTGTTCACGCGAATGGTGTACGGCGGCATGTGGTCGTGTCGGGTGTCGGGATGACGGTCGGGAGAGGATGCAGTTGCGGCGCCTACCTGATGGGCGTCAGTCCCGCCCCCTCCACCGCCCGGTAGGCGCGGTTCGTCTCCACGCCGGTGAACGTTTCCAGGAGCCCGGACGGCCAGCGCAGCACCAGCGAGTCGACGCGCGCCGCGTCGCCGAGCCCGAAGTGGAGCGCCAGATCGTTCTGGCTGCCGTAGCCGGTGGAGGGGAGCAGCCAGCGCGTGATCCACACCGGGCGGCCACCAATGGTCGCCTTCGCCCGCGCCGTTAGGCCCAGCGCCATCCGGTTCGACCGCCGCCCCTCGGCGCGCAGCACCAGGGAGCGCCCGCGCGCCGAGCCGGCGACGTTGCGGTAGAAGGCGTTGTCCTGGTCGTTGCTCCCCCAGGCCGCCGCGAACAGGTCCAGGTCGCCGTCCCCGTCGACGTCAGCCGCCGCGGTGCCGGCCGAGGTGTCGGCGTCGGTGGCGATGCGGCCGCGCATCACGCGCTCGAACCGGGTGCCCTCTGGGCGCGTGTCCCCGCGGTTCAGGTACAGGTAGTTGCGCTGGTCCGGCCCGTAGGTGCCGTTGGCCACGAACAGGTCCAGGTCCCCGTCGTTGTCGAAGTCCCCCCACGCCTGCCCCTTGGACGCCCCCGCGCTGTCCGGCGGGAGCGCCGCGGCGTCGCGCGTGAAGTGCCCGCGGCCGTCGTTGCGGTACAGGTCGTTCCGCCGGTCGATGTTCGTCACCAGCAGGTCGAGGTCGCCGTCGCCGTCGTAGTCCGCGAACGACGACCCGTAGTTGTACGACGTCGACGCGATGACCTCGCCGGCGTCGCGCAGCTCGGTGAACGCGCCGCCGCCGTCGTTGCGGTACAGCCGCTTCGGCTCGCGGGCGTTGCCGACGTAGAGGTCCACGTCGCCGTCGCCGTCGATGTCGCCGGCGGCGCAGGTGCGGCCGTTCCCGCCATCGTGTCCGAGCACGCCGGAGCGCACCCGCTCGAATCGGCCGCCGCCCCCATTCACGTAGTAGGCGTCGTCCTGGCCGTCGCGGTTCACGACGTAGACGTCCACGTCGCCGTCCGCGTCGTAGTCCGCCCAGCAGGCCATCACCGAGCTCTCGGCGTCGGTCACGATCGCGGCGTCCGACGTGTCGCGCACGAAGTGGCCGCCGCCGTGGTTGAGGAACAGGAAGTTGCGCTGGCGGTCGGAGTTCAGCACGAACAGGTCGAGGTCGCCGTCGTCGTCGACGTCCGCCCAGCTCGCGCCCTCGGAGTTGGCGCCGCGGCTCACCAGCTCGTGGCCGCGCATCTTCGTGAACGCGCCGCCGCCGTCGTTCCGGTAGAGGAAGCTCCACTGCCCGCCGGTGTTGGCGACGAACAGGTCCGGGTCGCCGTCGCCGTCGTAGTCGCCCCACGCCACGCCGCGCGACTGGCCGCCGTCGATCGCGATGCGCCCCTCCGTGACCCGGACGAACAGCTCGCCCGGGTCGCCGGCGGCGGTGCGCGCCGGGGCGGCCGGCGCGCGGCTGGTGCCCTGCGGCTGCTCCCGGGCGCCCGCGCAGCCGAGCGCGATAGCGAGCGCGATCGCGAGCGCGAGCGTCGTCGGGCGCTGCTGGTGAGTGGGGTGCATGGCCGAATCTCTGCCCCCGCGCCCCTCGCCGACCAGCGCGATGCGGCGGGCCGCGTGTGCGTGCGGCGAACGACGGCCCGGCGCGACGACCGGCGTGCGCACGCGACGGGCACCCGCCCCGCTCCCCCTGACGCCGCCGCTCGCGACCTTGCCCGCCGCACCGCGCTCTCCTATCAATGCCGCATGACGTCGTCCCGCATCTCCGCGGCCTCGACCACCGAACGCGGGGGCGCGCCGCAGCAGCGGTGGTGGCCGCTCGCGCTCGGCGCGTCGCTCGTCCTGGGCGTCATCAACTCCGGGCAGCACTACCTGGAGCACGCGCTCGCCAGCGAGCCGGCCGGGGCGCTGCACGCGGCCGCGCGCTCGGTACCGTGGTGGCTCCTCTGGGGGCTTTTCACGCCGGTCATCGCGCGCGTCGTCGCGCGCTTCGACCCCGCGTCGGGCCCGCCGGCGCGGCGGCTCGTGGCCCTCGGCGCGCACGCCGCGGCGGCCGCCGCGCTCAACGTGCTCCACCTGCTGCTGTACGCCGCGTACGCGCAGCTGGTGCCCTCGGAGTCGGCGGGCGTGGGCTTCGTCCCCCTGTTCGAGCGGTACCTCACCAAGTCCACGCTGAACGTCTTCACGTACGCCGGCATCGCCGCCGGCGTGTGGGCGCTGGAGGTGCACCGCCGGCTGCGCGAGCGAGAGGTCGCCGCCGCGCGGCTCGAGGCGCGGGCGAGCGCGCTCGGCGCGCAGCTCTCGGCGGCCCAGCTCGACGCGCTCCGGGCGCAGCTCCATCCGCACTTCCTGTTCAACACGCTCAACGCCATCGCGGTGCTGGTGCAGAAGGGCGAGGGCGCGGACGCCGCGCGCATGATCGCGCGCCTCGGGGAGCTGCTGCGGCAGACCATGGAGCACACCGGCCGCAACGAGGTCCCGCTGGCCGAGGAGCTGGAGCTGCTGGAGTGCTACGTGGCGATCCAGCGCATCCGGTTCCGCGACCGCCTGCAGGTGGAGCTCGACGCCGAGCCGGCGGCGCTCCGGGGGCTGGTGCCCCAGTTCTGCCTCCAGCCGCTGGTCGAGAACGCGATCGCGCACGGCCGGCTGGCGTCCGAGGCGGCGGGCGGCGGCGCGGTGGCGACCGTGCGCGTGGAGGCGCGGCGGCAGGGGGGCAAGCTGGTCCTGCGCGTCCGCGACGACGGCCCCGGCCCGGTTTCCGGGCCTAACGACGGACGCCGCGGCCTGGGGCTGGCCAACACCCGCGCCCGGATCGAGCAGCTCCACGGCGCGGCCGGCGCCTCGCTCGAGCTCCGCGCCGCCGAGGGCGGGGGCGCCGAGGTGGTGATGCGCATCCCGTTCTTCGAGGCCGAGGACGCGGGCGACCGGCCGCCGGCGGCGCGGGACGCCGCTCCCGCCCTGCCGGCCGCGGCGCCGGCGGCCGCGCGGTGAGCGGCGGCGGCGCCGCCGCCCCGAACATCCGCGCGCTGCTGGTGGACGACGAGCCGCTGGCGCGCGACGGGGTGCGGCTGCTCGCCGAGCGGGAGCCGGACTTCACCGTCGTCGGCGAGTGCGGGTCGGCCGCCGAGGCGCGCCGCTCGATCGAGGCGCTGGCGCCCGACGTGGTGTTCCTCGACGTCGAGATGCCGGGCCCCAGCGGGCTGGACGTGGTCCGCGCGCTCGACCCGGCCACCGCGCCGCTGGTGGTGTTCGTGACCGCGTACGAGGAGCACGCGGTGCGCGCGTTCGACCTGCACGCGGTGGACTACCTGCTCAAGCCGCTCGACGAGGAGCGCTTCCGCGACGCCGCGCGCCGGGTGCGCGGGACGCTCGCCGCCGTGGCGCGCGAGGCCGCGCACGACCGCCTGGTGCGGGCGGTCGACGCCCTGCGCCGCGGCATCGGCGCCGGGGAGCCCCCCGACGCGGTCGACGAGTCGGCGCACGCGGCGGGGGCCGGCGGCGGGGGCGGTGCGTACCTCGAGCGCGTCTCCCTCCGCGTCGGCGGCCGGCTGGTCGTGGTCCGGGCGGCCGAGGTCGACTGGGTCGCCGCCGACGGCGACTACGTGCGCTTCCACGCCGGCGGGCGCTCGTACCTGGCGCGGATGACGATGGCGCAGCTCGAGCGCCGCCTGGACCCGCGCCGCTTCGTCCGCGTCCACCGCTCGGCGATCGCCAACCTCGACGCGGTGCGGAACGTGGACGTCGGCTCCCACGGCGACCACGTCCTGACGCTGCGCGACGGCTCCCGCGTCAGGCTGAGCCGGAGCTACCGGGACGCGGTGCTGGCGGCGTTAGGCGCGGTGTAGGCGGGGGTCCGGCCGCGGCGCGGCAGGAATTCGTCCGCGCGCGCCCGTCCAAGTTCTACACCGACGCCGCCGGCCGCGCCGGCCGCGCTGCCCCACCACAACCGAATTGTCCCATGCTCACCACCCGTCGCGCCCGTCCCGCGCTGCTGTTCGCCGCCGCCGCGCTGCTCGCCGCGTGCCCCGACTCGTCGCGCCCGCCCTCGCAGCCCGCGCCCACCTACGCGATCTCGGGCTCGATCGCCGCGGCCGGACCGGGCGTCGCGGTGCGCGTCGTCGGTCCGGACTCGGGCACGGCGACCACCGACGCCGCCGGCTCGTTCAAGGTCTCCGGGCTCCGCCCGGGGCAGTACACCGTGACCCCGACGCAGCCGGGATTCGTCTTCGTCCCGCTGGAGCTGATCGTCACCGTCGTCGACGCCGACGTGACCGCCGCGGCGATCGGCCGGCAGCAGCCCGAGGACGGGCTCGGCGCCGAGGCGATGCAGCGCATCGACGCGGCGCCCGAGAGCTCGCTCCCGTCGGACTCCGTCGTCCTGCCTAACGGGCAGTCGCTCGACGCCTACCTGGCGGCCCGGGGACTGCCCGCGACGCCCGCCGCCGCCGCGGCGGCCGCGGCGGCCGCGGCGACCGTGCCGGGGCCGAGGCGCCAGGCGCTCCCGCCCGCCACTGGTCCGCAGCAGAGGAAGAACGACCTCGTGGCCCTGATGCTCAGCGCCGCCCGGGACTACGCGTGCGCGCGCCGCCGGCAGCCCTGCACCAAGTGGGACTACCCGGCGGACCCGATCGACCCGACGAACAAGCCCGCACAGCTCGGACTCACCTACGTGTACGGAGGCAGGACTCCGGACGTGAGGACCAGGCCCGTGGACGGCTGCCCGCAGCTGACGCACGGGATGGACTGCTCCGGACTGATCATCAAGATCGCGCAGGCCGCCGGCCTGACGGCGCCGCCGTCCTCCGGGCCGCAGTCCGACCCCGCCCGGTGGGTCATTCCGGAGGACTGGAAGCTGAAGATGAAGCTCGTGACCGGCGGCCGCATCGAGTCCGGCGACCTCGTCGCCTGGCCGGGACACATCGGCATCGCGGAATCGTCCGGTCAGACCGCCAACGTCATCTCGTCGACCGGCCTGCCGGGCCAGTGCGAGAGTAACATCCGCGCGCCGCGGGGCCCGCGGTCGCTCAGCATCCCGGCGCTCGGGCTCGGCCAGCCCACCGCGGTCCTGCGGCTCGTCACCACGCTCTCCGGCGAGTTCGACATGTACGTCCGCTGCGCCAGTCAGTCGACCGACGCGGCGGTCATTCGCTTCACCATCGACAACGACCAGGGAGGTCCGTTCAGGGCCGTGGGCACCGGCACGGACTACAACGGCTCTCCCCTGTCGTTCGTGCTCGATGGCACCTACGACCAGGTGTCCAACACCGTGGATGCGACCCTGTCCTTCGCGGACGGCACCAGGCGCGACGCCTTCCGGATCAAGCTGCTCGAGGACGACACGGGATACTTCCCGCTGACGAAGGCGCTGGACAACGGGGGGTGCCCGGCCTCGGCTCGACTCGTTCGCGTGGCGACACCGGCGGCGGTCGCGAGCGCCCGAGCGCGCGCCGCCGAGGGGCCGCGCGCGGGGCCGCCGTCGTCGGCACGGCTCGGGGGGCCGTCGCAGCCCGCCAGCCGGTGACGGTCTCCGCTGGTGCGCGCGCTCCCCTATCTCTGCGCCGCGACGTTCGCCATGATCCCGGCTCGTCAGCACGTGCCTCAACGGACACGCGTCGGGATCGGGCATGCACCTCTCGAGAGCGCTCACAGCGTGGGCGGTCGTGGCAGTGCTGGTCGCGCTCGCCGGATGCGCCGCGGCGGCCGGCGACGCCGCGACCGCGACCCGCGCCGAGTCCGCCCTCCTGCGAGAGCGGTTCACGGCGGGGCGGCTCGCCCGCCAGTCGGCCTGGGGGCCGTGCGTGCTGGTCGACAGCGTGGCGCTCGTCCCGCGCTCCTCGTGCGCGCGCGTGCCGAAGCCGGGCACGCGGCAGTTCGACGAGATCTCGGCGCTGGCCGTCAATGTCGCGCGGCGGCGTACGTCCGGCGCGTCCGCGCGGACGCTGCACACGGCCGCGCTCGTCGACCTTCTCTGGCGCGAGGAGACGCTCGCCGGCGTCGACCGCGCGGTCGCGTCCCTCGAGCGGGCGGCCGCGCTCGCGCCGGGCGCGGCCGCCGTGCTAAACGACCTCGCGGTCGCCAGGCTGGCACTCGCCGAACGAGACCAGCAGCTGCGCCCACTGCTCCAGGCGCTGGACGCCATCGAGCGCGCGCGGATGCTGGACGACACCCTGGCGCCGGTGCTGTTCAATCGGGCCCTGATCCTGGAGCGGCTCTACCTCGTGGCGAGCGCGCGGCGCGCGTGGGCGCGCTACCTGGTGGTGGAGCGCGACAGCGCCTGGCGCCGCGAGGCGACGACGCACGCGCGGCGTCTCGCCCCGAGCCGGGACTCGGCCCTCGCCGCCCTTGGCCCCGACGAGCTCCTGGCGCGGGGCGACGGGCCGATGCCGGCGGGCTTCCACGACCTCGTCAGGCGCGCGCCGCAGTCGGCGCGCGAGACCGGGTTCGCGGTGCTCGGCGAGTGGGGCCGGGCGGTGGGAGGCGGCGACACGTCCCGGGCGAGGCTGGCGCTCGACGTCGCGCGCGAGATCGCGAACGCGCTCGATGCGGCGGGGGCCGACCGGAGCTTCGCGCTCGCGGTGCGGGCGATCGACGCGCCCGGCGGCGGGGCGCGGCGCCGGGCGCTCGCCGGGGCCCACGCCGATTTCGTCGACGGGTACGCGCTCTTCAACCGCGCCGCGTACGACGACGCGGCGCGCGCGTTCGAGCGCGCCGAGCGCGTCCTGCGCACGCTCGGCTCGCCGGCCTCGCGATGGGTGGCGGTGTATCGGGCGGCGGCCGCACTGAATCGGGGCGACTACGCCGCCGGCGACGCCATCCTGCGCCGCGCGACCGCCGACGCGACGCCCGCCGAGCCAGCGCTGCTGGGCAAGGCGACCTGGGGGCTGGGACTCAGCCAGGTGCGGCGCGGGGCGTACGAGGCGGCGAACAGCTACTACCGCGAGGCCGCGCCGCACTTCGTTCGTGCG
>DATFPD010000634.1:0-2562 GCA_035265005.1 Gemmatimonadaceae bacterium
TCGCAGGTCGCAGCTGTAGTCCTTGATGCCAGCCCCCCGCCCCGTCACCTTTCACCCCCATGTCCCCCGACGACAGCTATCTCGAGCTCACGACCCGGTTCCGGCTGATGCGCAAGGTCGCCGAAGGCGGGATGGCGACCGTGTACGAGGCCGAGCAGGTGGGGGCGGAGGGGTTCCGCAAGCGGATGGCGCTCAAGGTCATCCACCCCAACTACGCCGGGCAGCGCGAGTGGCGGCAGCTCTTCATCGACGAGGCCAAGCTCTCGGCGAACCTGATCCACGGCAACATCGTCCAGATCTACCAGCTCGGCGAGGTGGCGGGGGATCTGTTCATCGCCATGGAGTTCATCCAGGGCACGACGCTGCGCGCCATCATCGACCGCCACCGCGAGCTGGGGAAGCCGATGCCGCGCGCCCTGGCCGCGTACGTCGCCAGCCGCGTCTGCCGCGCGCTCGACTTCGCGCATAACGCGATCGGCGCCGACGGGCGCCGGCTCGAGATCGTCCACCGCGACGTCTCGCCGGGCAACGTCATGGCGACCTGGGACGGCCACATCAAGCTCGCCGACTTCGGCATCGCCAAGGCCACGACCTCGATCGACCCGGCCGAGGGGCGGCTCATGATGATGGGGAAGAAGCACTACATGAGCCCCGAGCAGATGCTCGGCCTCAGCGTGGACCCGCGGAGCGACGTGTTCGCGGTCGGCGTGGTGCTGTTCGAGCTGATCGCGCTGGAGCCGCTCTTCCGCGAGGACGTCACCGAGCTCGCGGTCGACGAGGTGACGGTGCACCCGATCCCCAACCTGCGCGCGCACATCCCGGACCTCGACCAGGAGCTGGAGCAGCTCCTCAAGCTCGCCCTGATCAAGGACCCCCGCCTCCGCCCCACCGCCGCCGCGCTCGGGCACGCGCTCGACCAGTGGTGCACGTCGCAGCAGGCCCCCGGCTCGCCGGACCGGCTGCAGGAGCACCTCGCCCGCATCATGCCCGCGAGCTACCAGCCCCCGAGCCACACCGGCGAGCCGGGCACCGAGTTCTCGAACCTGCGCCGCAGCGTCCAGCGCGGCGGCGGCGCCGGCCCCGGCGATCCGCGCAAGCCGGGGCTGATCGGGAGGCTGTTCGGAAAATGACCCTCAAGATCTACACCCGCACCGGCGACAGCGGCGAGACGGGGCTCTTCGGCGGCGGGCGGGTGGAGAAGGACCATCCGCGCGTCGAGGCGTACGGCGACGTCGACGAGCTGAACGCGGCGATCGGCATGGCGCGCGCGGTGGAGATGATGCCGCGCATCGACGAGGTGCTGGTGCCGGTGCAGCGCGACCTGTTCAGCATCGGCGCGCTGCTGGCGACCCCGGACCCCGAGAAGATGCGCCAGCAGCTCGCCAAGGCGCGCATCGACGACGCGCGCATCGCGGAGCTGGAGCGCGCGATCGACGACGGCGAGCGCGAGCTGGAGCCGCTGCGCAGCTTCATCCTGCCCGGGGGCACGCCGAAGGCCGCCGCCCTCCACGTCGCGCGCACCGTCTGCCGCCGCGCCGAGCGCCGCGTCGTCAGGCTCCAGCACGACGAGGCGATCGAGCTCCCCGCGCTCGCGATCATCTACCTCAACCGCCTCTCGGACCTGCTGTTCGTGCTGGCGCGCGTGGCCAACGCGCGGGCCGGGGCCGGCGAAGTGACGTGGTGAAGCGTCGGGACTCGGCACTCGGCCATCGGGACTCGGCTCGCGCCGCCGAGTCCCGATGGCCGAGTGCCGAGTCCCCGGTCGGTCCGAGAACGCCGTGACCGAGATCGACGTCGGTTCTTACACGGTGATTATCGAGCCCGGGTCGCTCGACTCGATAGGCGAGGTGGCTCGGCGGACGGCGCCGGCGCATCGGTACGTCGTCATCACCGACGACCGCGTGGGGCCGATCTACGCCGCGCGCGTGCGGGCGGCGATGGGCGCGGGGCGGGTGGACGTGCTGAGCGTCCCCGCCGGCGAGGCGCACAAGACGCGCGAGAGCTGGGCGCGCCTGACCGACGAGATGCTGGCCGCCGGCGCCGGCCGGGACACCACCGTCATCGCGCTCGGCGGCGGCGTGGTGGGGGACCTGGCGGGGTTCGTCGCGGCGACGTTCATGCGCGGCGTCCCGGTGATCCAGCTGCCGACGACGCTGCTCGCCATGATCGACTCGTCGATCGGCGGGAAGACCGGCGTCGACACGCCGGCCGGGAAGAATCTCGTCGGCGCCTTTCACCGGCCGGCGGCGGTCATCGCCGACCCGCTCACGCTCACCACGCTGCCCCCCTCGCAGCTCCGCGCCGGCCTCGCCGAGGCGATCAAGCACGGCGCGATCGTGGACGCCGAGTACTTCGAGCGGCTCCGCGCCGACGCGGACGCGCTGGTGGACCCCGCCCGCGCCGGCGGCGGGCGCATGCGGGACGTCATCGCCCGCAGCGTCGAGATCAAGGCCGAGGTGGTGCGGCGCGACGAGCGCGAGGGCGGGCTGCGGAAGATCCTCAACTTCGGCCACACGATCGGCCACGCGGTCGAGTCGCTGAGCGGCTACGCGCTGCTGCACG
>DATFPD010000635.1:0-9141 GCA_035265005.1 Gemmatimonadaceae bacterium
CGCAGGCGAGCGCCGGCAGGAGGCCGCCCGCCACCGCGCAGCCGACGGCCGCGTGCCCACCCAGCTCGCCCCGCCGCGCCACCTCCTCCAGCGGGAAGCGGAGCGAGCTGCCCGCGCGCTCGTCGCGGACCAGCACCTCCGCGCCCTCCACCCGGTCGAAGCGGAAGCTGCGCTCCCGCTCGGCCCCTGGCGCGCCGGACGGCCGCAGGCGGAAGCCGCGGCCGCGCTCGACGTGGGCCAGCCGGGCGGCCGCGGCGCGCGCGAGGTCGGAGCCCACCGGGTCGGTCACGCGCCGGCCCGTGCCTAACGTTTACCGAAGAACTGGATCAGGTTGCCGGCGTTGTCCCGGACGACGACGTTCGCCCGCTGGTCCGGCCGCGCGGGGAACGGCCCGTAGGCGATCTCGACCTGTCGGGCCCGCAGCGTGGCGAGCGTGCGGTCGAAGTCGGGGACGATCACCCCGACCTTGAAGATCCCGTGGACCAGGATGTTGTTCGCCATGGCGGGCGCGGCCCGGCTCAGCGGCATCGCGTCGTCGTTCTGGATCAATTCCACGATGAGGCCGTCCCCCTCGAGCACGGTGACTGCGACCTTGTCCCGCCTGGGCACCGTCATCGCCACCTCGAGCCCGAGCTTCTCGGTGTACCACCGGACGCTCGCATCCATGTCGGCGACCGAGAGGGCGAAGAAGGCGCCGACGGCCGCGGCGGCGGCGGAAGGGGCCGGCGCGGCGGCAGCCTGACCCCGCGCGACCGACGGGAGCGCGAGGCAGAGCAGCAGACAGATCGTTCGCACGGCGTTCCTCAGTGCGGAGTGATGATCCCCTGGGGCGGGCGCTGCACGCTGGCGGCGCCGGGGGCGCGTTCCGTCAGCATTCGCGTGGCGTACCGCTGCGCTTCGGCGATGCGCTCGATCTCGACGCCCTGCGCCTCGATCGCCCGCTCCAGCGCCGCGAGCTGCTCGCGCACCCCGGCGCCGAGCTGTGCGTGGCCGTGCGGCGGCGGCTCGTGCGCCCGCTCGAAGGCGCGCCAGCGGAGCCACGCCCCCACGCTCAGATGGACGAAGACGCCGAGGCTGATCACGACCGAGGCGAGGCCGAAGAGCGGAAGGGCGTTCTCCATGGCGACTCCGGAGGGGGAGGTGGCGGGCGACGTGGGGCTACTCGAATGTACGGGCTCGGGCGGAGACCCGTTTCGCACGCCGGCGGACTACGTGACTCACGCGCCGCCGCACGGCGGCTTGCGCCCCACCGCGAGCAGATGTGCGCTGCACCCGAGCACCGACGGCTCCGCCTCCAGCAGCCGGGCCACGCGCAGGAGTGCCGCGCGCCGTTCCGGCTCGCTCCAGCGCTCGACCACGTCCGGCAGGATCCACCCCGGCCCTTCCACGCCGTACAGCCCCTCGACCGCGAGGCCCGCCCCCTCCACCTCCGCGCGCAGCTCGTCAGGCCGGTGGAAGTATGCGGTCGTGAAGTAGTCGAGGCGCTCGGTGGGGTTGCGGTGCTGGCCGTCGCGCACGTCGCGCTCGACGATCTCGGCGAACCGCGCGTCCGACAGCAGGCCGCGGGCGAGGCCGTCGAGGGCGGACGCCCAGCGCGAGATTCCGGCCGCGACCAGCACGCCCCCGGGCGCGAGGACGCGCGCCGCCTCGCCGAGGGCGGTCCGCCGGTCGGCGGCCTCGACGAGATGATAGAGCGGGCCGAGCAGGAGCACGAGCGCGACCGACCCATCCGGGGCGTCGAGCGCCCTCGCGTCGCCGACGCGGCACGAGGCCAGGGCGCGGGTCGCGTGTGCGCTCCGCCGGCTCGCCTCCGCCACGAGGCGGGGCGACGCGTCCATGAGGTGGACGTCGTAGCCGCGCTCGGCCAGCCAGAGCGCGTACGCGCCGGCGGCCCCGCCGACGTCCAGCACCGCCGCGGGCGGGGGCGGGGCGTGCCGCTCGATCAGCTCGCGGGTCCGCGCCTCCTCCAGCCGGAACGCGCCGTGCTCCAGCCGCGACTCCTCGGGGGCGCGGTCGTAGTACGCGGCGATGGCGGGGTCGAGGCGCGGCGGCTGGGACCCGGGCATGGGGAGAGTGTAGCTCGGCCTAACGGCCAGGTCGAGGGCGGACGGCGGACGACCGTTGCCTCACCCCCGAATCATCGACGTGATCCAGTACAGCATCCCGTTCACGTCCCCCAGCTCCGCCCCCAGCACCACCGGCGCGCCGTACCGCCGCTCCAGCCGGTCGCGCACGTCGCGGTAGGCGGGCGGGACGCTCATCGCGCTCACCGAAAGCTTGCCGGCGAGCACGGACATCGAGACGCCGCCGGAGACGCTGCGGTACCAGGCGCCGGAGGCGCCGGAGCCGCCGCCGCGCGCCCAGTAGTCGCCCTGCACGCTGAAGCGGGTGACCCACGGCATGACGATGGAGCTCTTGAGGTCGAGCCGGACGCCCGGCGTCAGGCGCGAGGCGCCGTCGGCGTCGGGGGCCGCGGGGCGGGCGGCGCCGGCGTGGCTCGTGTTCAGCCGCAGCGGGAGCGCGAGCGCGAGCGGCGCCGAGCCGAGGTGCCGGCGCAGCTCCCACTCCAGCTCCAGCCCCGGGCGCCGCGTGCCGAGCGCGACGGCGTTCGGGAGCAGCCACCATGGCGCCGCCGCCCCGCCCGCCGGCAGCGACGACTGGCCCAGGTCGAAGCCGCGGCGCGTGCGCTCGTCGGTCGAGTAGTAGAGCAGGGCGAGCGCGTCGGCGCCGCGCGGGGCCAGGCCGACCCGGCCGCCGCGCGGGGTGGTCTCGCGCATCCGGCCGATCAGGTCGCGGAGCAGCGCGCCGAGCGTCCCCTCCGGGTCGCCCACCGTCTCCACGAACCGCCGCTCGACCAGGCAGTCGGCGCCGCGGGCGGGGGGCGCGTCCGGCGCGCACGCCCGGGCCGCCGCCCGCGCCCGCATCACGCGCGCGGCGCGCGGCTCGGCGCGGAGCGCTCGGAAGAACTCCACCAGTCCGTTGCGGCAGACGAGGCCGGCCGCGACCCCGGAGGCGGCGCAGCGGTGCGGCGCGGCGGCGTGGCCGGGCTCCATCCGCGCGGCCATCGCGCGCTGGACCGCGGCCAGCACGGCCCAGCTCGAGTCGGCGGCGGCGGACGGGCGTGGGCCGCGCGGCGCGCCTAACGTGGCGGCGAACTCGGAGGCGTAGAGCGCCCGCAGCACCCGCGGCGCCACGTCGCCCAGCGGCACCGGCGGCCGCTCGACCAGGGCGCGCAGGCTGTCGCGCACGCACCCCTGGAGCGCGCGCGGCGGCGGCGCCAACCCCAGGTGCGCGCACTGGACGTCGTGGGCGACGAGCGCCAGCGCGTCGTACACGCCGACGTAGAAGTCGTACTCGCGCAGCGGGCGGCCGAGGAACGCGCCGAAGCCGCCCAGCCACTCGCCGGCGATCGGGTGCCAGCGGCCGGTGGCGCGGATGTAGTCGTCCAGCGGGCCGGCGTCGGCCACCGCCACGCCGGCGTCCTGCGCCGAGGCGTCGGCGGCGGACGCGCGCGCCTCGTCGCCGGCCGCGTCCGGGGCGGCGGCGGGGCAGGCGGCGTCGACCGGCTCCTCTTCGACCACCGCCGAGTCGTCAGGCGGCGAGAGCGCCGTGTCGGGCGCCGCCAGCGTGTCGCCGGCCGACCAGGCCGTGTCCGCGCCGGCGGAGTCCGCGCGGACAGAGTCCGGGAGCGTGGTGTCGGCGGCGGCCGCCGCCGCGGCTGCCGCGGCCGAGTCCGCGCGGCGGCGCTCGGCGAGCAGCTCGGCGGAGAGCGAGTCCGCCAGCCGGCGCAGCGAGTCGGCGCGCAGGTGAGAGCGCAGCAGCAGGCTGTCCAGGCAGCGGGCGCGGCGGTCGAGCGCGGCCCCGCGCCGGTCGGCCGCGTCGGCCCGCCCCTCGGCGCGCTCGGCGCGGGTGCGCGACTGGAGCTCGCGCAGCTCCAGCACCCGCTGCAGCTCGAGCTGCGCCAGCCGCTCGACCTCGCGCGGCAGGAGCCGGGAGGCGAACTGCAGCTCGTACTGGCGCGCGGTGGGGACCGCCTCGGCGGCCAGCGTCACCAGCGTCTGGAGCCCGCGCGCCGGCGGCGGCGGGCGCTTCCCCTCGGCGCCGGGCTCGCGCCCGCCGTGCCCGTCGGCGCGGCCGTCCGGCCACCGGCGGCGGTACTCCGGGGAGAGGTAGAGCGCGTACGGGAAGCGGGCGACGGTGAGCGAGCTGTCGCGCAGCAGGAGCCCGAAGCCTAACGCCAGCGGCGCGTTGTCGAACACCCCGCCGTCCACGAACTGCGCCGTCGTGCGCCCGCGCCCGCCGCAGGCCGCGCGCAGGGCCGCCCGCGCCTCGGCCGCCGAGCGGGCGTCACTGGCGCTGCTCGCCGCGTCGCCGCAGAAGGTCAGCCGCTTGGGCTCGAACGCCAGCGGGAACGCGCTCGACGCCTCCAGCAGCCCGATCGCCGCGTCGACCGGGATCGTGTCCCCGACCGGCGGCAGCACGGCGATGCGGCCGAAGCGGTAGCCGTCCTGGTCCCCGAGCCGCGGCAGCAGCCGCGGGCCGCGGTCGCCGCCGGTGACGGTGAAGGTCGACGCCCAGCGCATGTTGCCGGCCTGGATGGCGCGGTTGATCGGCACCGGCTCGGCGTGCAGGCGGGTGACCGTGGCGCCGAACTCCACCGCGCACCCGGGGTCCCAGCTCCGCGCGCGCCAGTAGCGCTTCGTCCACCCGAAGGCGTTCTCCGAGACGTGGCGGCGCGAGAGGATGCCCCCCTCCCCGTCGCCGGCCGCGTGGCGCCGCGGCAGCAGCTGCGCGAGCCCGGTCGCCACCCAGGCGCGCCAGAAGGGCGAGTCCTCGGGGCGCGTGTCGAGCGCGCGGTCGCACCAGCTGGCCGCGGCCAGGAACGCGTTGACGCTGCCTGACGAGGCGCCGGTGACCGCCGCCAGCCGCAGCCACGGGAGGCCGGCGAGCGCCTCGGCGCTCCCCGCCGCCTGCCGCCCCCAGCGCGGGTCGCGCTCCTCGACCGCGCGCTTGCGCTTGAACATCTCGACCAGCGCCCACGTCATCCCGGCCTCGTAGACGCCCAGGCTCCCGCCCCCCTCCACGGTGAGCACGATCGGGTACGGCTCGCGGGCGGTCGCCGCGGCCGCGCGGGCGCTGTCCTCCCGGGCGGCGCGGAGGCCGGCGCGCATCACCTCGGCCGGGATGGTATCGATCTGCGCGGCGGCCGTCCGCGGGGGGACGAGCGGCGCGAGGGCGAGCACGGCGAACAGGACGGCGGTCGGGGCGCGGCGGGGGCGCGTGCTGCGCATGCGGTGCCTCCAGCGGAGGGGCGGCGCGGGCGGCGACTCGGCTGCCCGCTACTGGGTATAGACACCGCGCCCGCACGAATCGTCCACCATGGCGCATCCGGGAACGGTGGGAGAGATTGCCCGCATGGGAGAAGAGCGCACCCCCAGGAACGCGCCCGGTCCTTTCTACGTCGCCCGGGACCAGTGCATCACCTGCCTGGCGCCCGAAGCCGAGGCGCCGTCGCTCATGGCGTTCGACGAGGAAGCGTCGTCCTGCTACTTCCGCCGCCAGCCCGAGACGCCTGACGAGACGTACCGCGCCATCCGCGCCGTCTGGGTGTCCTGCTGCGGCGCGGTCCGGTACGGCGGCTCCGACCGCGCCGTCATCCAGCGGCTGGCGGACGCGGGGCACCCAGCTGCTCCGTCCGTGGCGACCTCCGTGGACGATGCGCTGCGCGCGACCGGGCGCGCGGAGGCGCTGCGCTGGTACACACGGCGCGAGTGGGACGGAGGCCGCCGGAGCTGGCACGACCTCCCCATCTGATGGGAACACCCCGACCGGAGCGCCGCATGAGACTGTCGCTGGTCGTCGCCGCCTCGCTCGCCGCCTCGCTTCGCGCGGCTCCCGCGCAGTCGGCCGGAGGGGCCGCGCCGGACGCGCTCAAGGACACGCTGGTCGCGCTCGAGACGCAGTCGTGGGAGGCGTGGCAGAAGCGGGACAGCGCCTTCTTCCAGCGGTTCCTGTCCGACGATCACGTCGAGGTGGGCTTCGGTGGGGTGACGGGCAAGGCCACGGTCGTCGCCGGCGTCGGGAGCCCGGCATGCGTGGTGAGCAGCTACACGGTGGACGGCTTCGCGCTGTCCCGCTTCGACGCCAACACCGCGCTCCTCACCTACCACGCCGTGCAGCGCACCACCTGCGGCGGCACCGCCGTCCCGAGCCCGGTGTGGGTGAGCTCGCTCTACGTGCGGCGGGACGGGCGCTGGCTGAACGCCGTCTACCAGCAGACGCCCGACAACCGGAGAAAGGCCCCCTGACGGGCCGCGGCATCCTGCTCGTCCGCCACGCGCGCTCGGCGGCACGCCACCGCGGCGGGTGGATCGACGCGGCCGGCGTCGGCCGCTGGCGGGCGACCTACGACGCGGCGGGCGTGGACGACTCCGACGTGCCGCCGGCGGCGCTCGTGGCGCAGGCGGCGCGGGCCGGCACGCTCGCCGCCAGCGACGCGCCGCGCGCCATCGCATCCGCCACTCGACTCGCGCCCGGGCGCGAGGTGGCGGTCTCGCCGCTCCTGCGCGAGACGCCACTGCCGGTCCCGGCGTGGCTGCCGATGCGCTGGCCCCTTGGCGTCTGGGAGGCGTGCATCCACTTCCAGTGGGGCTACCGCATCCTGCGCGGCGTCGACGCGCCGGAGGAGGAGCTGCACCGGGCGGTCGCGGCCGCCGACTGGCTGGCGGCGCTCACGCGCGACGGCTCGCTCGTGGTGGCGGTGACCCACGGCGTCTTCCGGCGCCTGCTCGCGGGACGCCTGCTCGCCATGGGGTGGCGGGCGGGACCGGGGCGGAGGAGCTACGGACACTGGAGCGCGTGGGCGCTCGTCGCGCGGGCGCGGGATTGAGCGCCCGCGCGCTTCTCTCCCGCGTCAGACGGCGGCAGATTTCGGCGCATGGAAGGCAACCTCCGCCACGAGCTCGAGTCGCAGGGGCGGGCGCTGCTGGCCGCACACCCCGGGCTCGCGCACCGCTGGGACGAGATTCCGGACGGCGTCCGGCTCGTCGTCCCCGCCACCGGCGCCGACGCGTTCGAGGTGGCGGTGCAGGCGCACGAGCATGGCGGGCTGCAGGTGAGCGGCGTCGGCTTTCACACGCACTTCGACTGGCAGACCACTGCCGCCGAGGCCGTGCGGGACGCGCTGGGGCTCGTACGCGACCTGCTCGGCCCTGGCATGCGCGTTCGCGAGCTGCGCGCCGGCGACCGGCCCTACCGCTGGGAGCTGCAGGCGTTCGATGGGCAGGGGTGGCGCACCGAGGAGGTCACCGCGCAGCTTGTCTGGAACTACTTCGGGCAGCGCTCCGAGCGCATTTATCGGAACGTCGCGCTCCCGGCACGAGATGAGTCCGAGCGATGACATTCACGTCTCTCTTCGACCGCGCCACGCTGCTCCCCTACCTCGCCGCCGCCGTCACGCTGGTGCTCATCCCGGGGCCGGCGCAGGCGCTGGTCCTCGCGCGCAGCGTCGAGCGCGGGCGGGCGGCGGGGATCATCACCGCGCTCGGGCTCGACGCGGCGACGATGGTGCACAGTGCCGCCGCGGCCCTCGGGCTCTCCGCCATCCTCGCGGCGTCGGCGGCCGCGTTCACGGTCGTGAAGCTCGTCGGCGCGCTGTACCTGGTGTGGCTCGGCCTGCGCATGCTGCGGGCGCCGGCCACGCCCGCGGCGACACGGGTGCCCGCACCGTCGTCAGGCGGCGGGGGCGCGGCGGCGCTCGTCGCGCACGGCTTCGTGACGGGGCTGCTGAACCCGAAGGTGGCACTCTTCTTCCTGGCGTTCCTGCCACAGTTCGTGCGCCCGGAGCGCGGCTGGGTCGCCGGCCAGTTCCTGCTGCTCGGCGCCATCTTCGCCGGGCTGGACCTGGTGTGGGCGGCGGTGCTGGCGACCGCGGCGGCGCGGGCCCGCGGCTGGCTCGGCGCGAGTGCGCGCGTCACGCGGTGGCGGGAGCGCGTGACGGGGACGGTGCTGATCGCGCTAGGGCTGCGGCTCGCGTGGGCGCGGCGGTGAGGAGATAGCGAGATCGAGTCCCCGAGAGAGACCTCTGACGGAGGATGGATCGTGCGGCAACGAACCGGACGACGACTGCTCACTCTGGCGGCGATCGCGCTGGTCGGCGCGGCGTCGGGGTGCGGCGCCCCCACGGCGGCGACGGAGGCGGACGCACTCACCCCCGAGCCGATCAGCGCGGACCAGCCCGAGTACACGGTCACCCGCGGAGTCGACGGCCGGATCGAGATCACCATCGGGCTGCGCTACGTGAATCGGACCGGTGCCACGACGTACCTGCCGGTCTGCGGCGGCGTCCATCCGCCGGCGCTCCAGAAGCTGGTCCGCGGCGAGTGGGTGGCGGCGTACAGCCCGTTCGTGGACCTCTGCCTGCAGGCGCCGGTCGAGGTGCGGCCGGGCAAGTCGTACCGCTACAGCTATCGGGTCCTGGCGTGGCCGCAGGGCGGGTGGAGCCGCCCCTACTTCGAGATTGACGAGATCGCCGGCACCTACCGCGCGGTGTGGACGATCTACGAGACCTGGACGCCGGGCGGCCCCGAGCCCGGCCTCGGACGGCTGGCCCCGCTCGAAGGGCGGGTGTCGAACGAGTTCCGGATCGTAGAGTAGGAACGGTGCGAGGTGCGAGGTGCGAGATGCGAGATGCGAGATGCGAGAGGGGCCTCGGGGAGCATCCCGAGGCCCCTCTCGCATCTCGCATCTCGCACCTCGCACCGCCGTTATTCGTACCGCAGCGCCCGCATCGGCTCGACCCTGGACGCGCGGAGGGCCGGGACGTAGCCGGCGCCGAGGGCGACCGCCGCGAGGACCGCCGCCGCGACGGCGACGACGAGCGGGTCGTGTCCCTCGAGGCCGTAGAGCAGCGAGCGCGCGGCTCGTCCGAGCGCGATCGCGGCGGCGATGCCGACCGCGCCGCCGATGATCGTCATCCGCCCCACCTGGCGCAGCACCATCCCGCGCACGCGCCCCGCGTCGGCGCCGAGGGCCATCCGCACGCCGATCTCGCGCGTGCGCTGGGAGACGGTGTACGCCAGCACGCCGTAGAGCCCGACCGCCGCCAGCAGCGTGGCCAGCACCGCGAACGCCGCCGAGAGG
>DATFPD010000636.1:0-1527 GCA_035265005.1 Gemmatimonadaceae bacterium
GCCATCCGCTACCCGGACGAGGTGGAGGGGCCGCTCTACGCCGGCATCGCGGCGACGGTGGAGGGGCGCTTCCCGGCGGCGATCCCGTACTTCCGCCGCGTGGTGGCGATGGACTCGTTAGGGCTGCGCGGCGAGGGGGCGCGCTGCGCGGCCTGCGAGGCGCTGGAGCAGATCGTGGCGGTCTACCAGCAGATGGACTCGCTGGCCGCCGCCGAGCGCGAGGCGCGGGCGTGGATCCGGCTCCAGCCGAAGTCGGCGCGGGCGTGGATCTGGCTGGTCGCGGTGCTGGACTACCAGGGGCGCCACGAGGAGGCGCTCGGCGCCTACCACACCTTCGCCACGCTGGCCCCGGAGTACGACGGCGGCCTCCTCTTCCTCGCCGGCCACCGCATCGCCGAGGGGAGCTACGGCGAGGCGGAGCGCATCCTGCGCGAGGTGGGCCACATCGGCACGGAGGCGCAGAAGGGGGAGGCGCTCTGGCAGCTGGCGCTGAGCCTGCGGCAGCAGGGGCGCTTCGCCGAGGCGCTCGACGCGGCGCGGCGCTTCCGCGCCGTCTGGCACGACGACGCCTACCAATCGCAGGCGCCGTACTCGGCGCTGATGCAGGCCCAGGTGCTGTTCGAGATGGGGCGCTACCGGGAGTCGGCCGCGCTGTTCGACTCGATCGCCGGCGTCTCGGGCCCGCCGGAGGTGCCGTCGTCGATGCGGGCGAAGGCGCGCGTCTGGGCGCTGACGCACGCCGCCACGGCGCGCGCGGCGATGGGCGACACGGCCAGCCTGGCGGCGGAGGTGGAGGAGGCGCGCGCGCTCGGCGCACGCAGCGGCCACGGGCGCGACCGGCTGCTGCACCACTACCTGCGCGGGCTGCTGCTCGCGGCGCGCGGCCGCCCCGAGGAGGCGGTCGCCGAGTATCGTCAGGCGATGAGCTCTCCCAACACCGGCTACACGCGCGTGAACCTGGAGCTGGCCAGGACGTCGCTGCGCCTGGGCCGCCCGCGCGACGCCATCGACGCGCTCCGCGCCGCGCTGCGCGGCGGCCTGGAGGGCTCGAACCTCTACGTCACGCGCACCGAGCTGCACCAGGTGCTCGCGCAGGCCTACGAGGCCGCCGGCGTCCGCGACAGCGCGGCGGCCGAGCGGCGGCTGGTGGCGGCGGCGCTGCGGAAGTAGGGCGAATCGCGAATCGCGAATCGCCCTTGAGCCCTGATTGAGCCCCGCTTGAGTGCTCGGCGGCAGCTTGTCCCCCGTTGGTTCGGCGTTGCTTCACACGCAGACGACGGGGCGATCACATGGTTCGCAATCGAACGAGCACGGTGCGCGCGCGGCAGCGGATGCTGCGGCGCGGGCTGGCCGCCTTCTACGCGCTCTCCGGGGCGGGGAAGCTCGCCGGGGCGTCGTGGGCCGTGGCGCTGTTCGAGGCCATCACGGGAGGGACCGCGGCGGGGCGCGAGCTGCGCCTCGTCACCGGGGGACTCGAGCTCACCGGCGCGGTGCTGCTGGTCCTGCCGGCACTGGCCGGCGCGGGCG
>DATFPD010000637.1:0-10490 GCA_035265005.1 Gemmatimonadaceae bacterium
CGACGCCGGCCAGACGGTCTTCCACATCCATCTCCACCTGCTCGGCGGCCGCAAGATGACCTGGCCGCCGGGGTGAAGTCAGGCATCGGGACTCGGGCATCGGGACTCGGCCATCGGCTGGATGCCAGTCAGTGGTGGGCCCTTGATTCATCAAGGGCCACAGGCTGCCCCCGTGCCGAGCGCCGAGTCCCGATGCCCGAGCCCCGATGCCCCGGGCTCGTCAGATCGTCAGCAGCGTCAGCTCCGGCCGCGCGCCGATCCGAAGCGGGACGCCGACGTAGCCGATGCCGCGGCTCACGTACAGGTGCTGCGCCTGGTGTGAGCCCGCGTACCAGCCCTTCACGTAGCGCCCGCTGCCGTACGGGGTCGCCAGCGCGAGGCCGAGCGGAGCGACCTGGCCGCCGTGAGTGTGGCCGGACAGCACGAGGGTCGGACTGCGGGCGCAGCGCTGAATCGCGTCGAACATGATGGGGCAGTGGGCCAGGACGATCGTCGGCGGACACTCGGACGACGCCGTCCCCGCGGCCAGGTCGCCGACCCACGGGGCGCCGGCCCCCAGCACGTCGAGGTCCGGGCGGCCCGCGCGCCAGTCGTCCAGCCCGACGATCGCGATCTCCTCGCCCTCGTGGTCGAACGTCGCGCGCTCGTTCACGAGCAGCCGCACGTCGTTCGCGGCGTACGCTCGGCCCAGCGACTCCCTCGTGCAGCGGCCCCACCACTCGTGGTTGCCGAACACCGCGTAGCGGCCGACCCGGGCGGGCAGACGGCCGTAGAGCGCGAGATGCGACTCCTGTCCGCGTCGGTTGATCGCGTCTCCGCCGACCAGCACCAGATGCGGGTCGAACGCGCGCACCCGATCGACGAGGTCGTCCTCGTCAACGTGGTTGTGCGGGGCGTGCACGTCGGTGAGCAGCGCGATGCGCAGCGGCGGCGCGCCCGGGCGGCGCGGCCGCTCGGTGCGAACGGCCTCGAGCGCGTTGGCGTGCAACGCGCCGCCCGCGGCCGCGGCGAGGCCGGCGGCGGAAGCGGCGAGGAAACGACGTCGAGTGACGCGCATCGGTGCGGCGGAGAGGCGAGGTAGTGAGACAGTTTGAGGCGACGGCAACAACAACGGCAACAACAACGGCAACAACAACGGCAACGGCATTTTGACAGGATGGACAGGATGGTGAACAGGATGACGGGCCCCGGGAGGCCTCGCGTCCCGAGCGGCCCTCATCCTGTTCACCATCCTGTGCATCCTGTCAAAATGCCGTTGCCGTCGCCGTCGCCTCAAACTGACCCACTACCGAGAGGCGAACTCGGCTTGACAGTGTCGAGCCAAGCTCGGTAGTATAAACGGCTTGCAAAAGATTCCCAACCCGGCACGGGTGACACACGACCACCGACCACGGGGCGGAATGACGACCGCGCGGCTCGCACGATGACCACCTTCGCGACTCGTCTCCAGAGCGACCTCAACACCGCCCGCAAGGCGCAGGACAAGCCGCTCACGCTCCTTCTCGGCACGGTCCTCGCCGACGTGAAGAACAGGGCGCTCGAGCTCAACCGCGACCCGACCGACGACGAGGTGCTGGAGGTTCTGCGCCGCGGCATCAAGCGCCGCCGCGAGTCGGTGGAGATGTTCCTCAGCGCGGGGCGAGACGATCTGGTCGCGAAGGAGCGCGCCGAGGTGGAGGCGCTGGAGAAGTACCTGCCGGCGCAGGCGAGCGCCGACGACATCCGCGCCGCGGTGCGTGCGGCCATCGCGGGCGGCGCGACGAACGTCGGCGCAGTCATGGGGAAGGTGATGCCGCAGTTCAAGGGCCGCGCCGAAGGCGGCGCGATCAGCGCAATCGTGCGCGAGGAGCTGAGCAAGCAAGGGTGACGGTGCTCGCTGTCGCAGTCGAGGCCACCCGGACGCGCGAGGGCGATCGCGCGTTCGGGTTTTGCGTTCCGCGGGGGCGCGCGGCGCGATGAACACGCACGCGCTGGCGGTACTCGAGTTCCCGCGCGTGCTGGAGCTCGTCGCCGGGCACGCGTCGTCGCCGCTCGGCGCCGCCCGCGTGCGCGCGCTCGCGCCCGGCACCGACGTGGCGTGGCTGGAGGGCGAGCACCGCCGCGTGGCGGGGATGCGGGCGCTCGTGGGCGCCGAGGGCGGCTGGGCTCCCGAGCCCGTGCCCGACGTGACCGAGGCGCTCGCGCGCATGCGAATCGTGGGCGCGGCGCTGTCCGGGGCCGAGATGCTGTTCGTCGCGCTGCTGCTGCGCTCGTCGCGCCGCACGCGCGAGACGCTCGCCGACGGCCGCCGCCCGCCGGTCGCCGTCGCCGTGCTCGCCGAGATCACCGACCGGCTCCTGATCGCGAAGACCGAGGAGAGCGCGATCGAGCGCACCATTAGCGACGACGGGCTGGTGCGCGACGACGCCTCGCCGGCCCTGCGCCGAATCCGGCGCGAGCTGCGCGGCGCGCAGGGAGAGCTCGTGCGGCTGCTCGAGCGCCTGATGGCGAACCTCGACCCGAACCAGCAGGTGCCGGACATGTCCGTCACCGTGCGCAACGGCCGCTACGTCATCCCCATCCGCGCCGGCGCCCGCGTCGCCGTCGGCGGCATCGTGCACGACAGCTCGGGGAGCGGCGGCACGCTGTTCGTCGAGCCGCCGGCGGCGGTGGAGTTCGGCAACCGGATCCGCGAGCTGGAGGCGGAGGAGCTGCGCGAGGTCGACCGCATCCTCCGCGAGCTCACCGACCGGCTGCGCCCGCTGCGCGAGCCGATGCTGGCGGCGCTCGACGCGCTCGTGGAGATGGACTCCCTTTACGGGCGCGCCCGCTTCGCCAACGAGTACCGCTGCGCGCCGGCGGAGCTGTCGGCGCCGGCCGGCGGCTTCGCGATTCGCGACGGGCGGCACCCGCTGCTGCTCGGGCAGGGCGAGCGCGTGGTCCCGTTCGACCTCGAGATGCTGCCTGACGAGCACACGCTGCTCGTCTCCGGCCCGAACACCGGCGGCAAGACGGTGCTCCTCAAGGCGGTCGGGCTCTTCTCGGCCATGGTGCAGTCCGGCATCCCGGCTCCGGTGGGCGCCGAGAGCCGCATCGCCGTGTTCGACGACCTGTTCGCCGACGTCGGCGACGAGCAGTCCATCCAGGCGAGCCTCTCCACGTTCAGCGCGCACCTGAAGAACCTGGGCGAGATCCTGCGTCAGGCGAGCCCCGCGTCTCTGGTGCTGATCGACGAGCTGGGCTCCGGCACCGACCCGGTGGAGGGCGCGGCGCTCGGCGGCGCCATCCTGGAGGAGCTGACGCGCCGACGCACGCTCACCGTCGCCACCACGCACCTGGGCGCGCTCAAGGAGCTGGCGGCCGAGGTGCCCGGCGTGGTGAACGCGTCGCTGCAGTTCGACGCCGCGGCGCTGGCGCCCACCTACCGGCTGATCAAAGGAATTCCCGGCCGATCGTACGGCATCAGCATCGCCCGTCGGCTCGCGCTGCCGGAAGACGTGCTGCTCCGCGCCGAGCAGCGCCTCCCGCAGGGCGAGCGCGACGTCGGCGCGCTGCTCGCGGACCTCGAGCGGCGCGACGCCGACCTCGCGCTGCGCGAGCGCGAGGTGCACTCGATGTCGAACGACCTCAAGCAGCGCGCCGCGCGCATCGGCGAGCGCGAGCGGAACGTCCGCGCCCGCGAGCGGGACGCCGAGCGCCGCGGCCGGCAGGAGGCGCGCCGCTACCTGCTCGACGCGCGCGGCGAGATCGAGCGCACCATCCAGCAATTGCGCAGCGCCGGCGCCGAGGCGATCGAGGAGACCGCCCGAGACGCGCGCCGGGCCGCCGAGCGGCTCGCGGCCAGCCAGGGCGAAGCGCTCGACCGGCTGGAGCAGCGCGAGCGCGCCGACGCCGAGCGCGAGGCGCGCCGGAGCGGCCAGCCTCGCGAGCGCGCCGCGCCGGCGCCCGAGGCCCCGCTCGCGCCCGGCGACTGGGTGGAGGTGACGACGTTCGGCGACCGGCTGGCCAAGCTCGTGGACGTCCGCGAGCAGGGCGAGGCGGTGGTCGCCGTCGGCGCGCTCAAGA
The DNA here is from genome assembly GCA_035265005.1 of Gemmatimonadaceae bacterium. Classification (GTDB taxonomy): domain Bacteria; phylum Gemmatimonadota; class Gemmatimonadetes; order Gemmatimonadales; family Gemmatimonadaceae; genus DATFPD01. Next base: position 4,045 of record DATFPD010000637.1, read on the forward strand.
TGACGGTGCCGGTCGCGTCGCTCCGCCGCAGCGCGCGGCGCGGCGCGGCGCCCGAGATCGTGGTCCCGATGATGGGTGACGTCCCGGAGGTGCACGCCGACCGCGAGGTGGACGTGCGCGGCATGCGCGTCGACGAGATCGACGACGTCGTGATGCGCGCGCTGGACGCCGCCGTGCGCGCCGACCTGCGCGAGCTGCGCATCATCCACGGCAAGGGCACCGGCGCCTTACGCGACCGCGTCGGCGAGATGCTCCGCAAGGACACCCGCGTGAAGTCCTTCCGCCTCGGCGCCTGGAACGAGGGCGGCACCGGGGTCACGGTGGCGGAATTCTGATGAGGCGGGGACAGGGGACGGGGGATGGGGGACGAACGACCTCGGCGCGCCGACGGCCGCCCGGGGCATTCGCTCTTCGTCCGCCGTCCCCCGTCCCGCATCCCTCGCCGTCATGATCCCCGAAGAGACCATCGACCGCGTCCGCGACGCGGCGGACATCGTGCAGATCATCGGCGAGCACGTGCCCCTCAAGCGGATGGGGACGGACTACCGCGGGCCGTGCCCGTTCCACGGGGGGAAGAACCGCAACTTCTCCGTGTCGCCGAAGCGCGGGCTGTACCACTGCTTCAAGTGCGGGGAGAAGGGGAACGTCTTCAGCTTCCTCCAGAAGCATCTGGGCGTGGACTGGCCAACCGCGCTGCGGATGGTCGCCGAGAAGTCCGGGATCGAGGTGCGCGAGGTCGAGTCGCGCCGCGACGCGGGTCCCGACTGGCGCGAGCCGTACTGGGAGGCGCTGAGCGCGGCCCGGGAGTTCTTCACCGCCACCCTGTGGGACGACGCCGGCGGCCGCGACGCCCGCGAGTACCTCGAGGGCCGGCGCATCACGAGGGCGGTCGCCGACCGCTTCGGCCTGGGCTTCGCGCCGCGCGACCCGCGCGCCTTCCACGCCCACGTGCAGAAGCTCGGCTTCGACGACGAGCGGCTGCTCGAGGCCGGACTTCTCGTCAGGCGGGAGGAGGACCCCGCGCGGCCCATCCGCTCGCGCTTCCGCGGTCGCCTCATGATTCCGATCCTCGACCCCTCGGGGCGCCCGGCGGGGTTCGGCGGGCGGCTCATCGCCCCCGGGGAGCCCAAGTACCTCAACTCCCCGGACTCGCGCATCTTCTCGAAGGGGCGGCTGCTCTACAACATGCACGAGGCGAAGCACGCCATCCGCAAGGACGAGCGCGCCTGCATCGTCGAGGGCTACTTCGACGTCGTGCGGCTGGCGGCCGCGGGCATGGAGTCGGTCGTCGCGCCGTTAGGCACGGCGCTTACCGAGGACCAGGCGCGGCTCCTCGGCCGCTACACGAAGAACGTCTTCCTCCTCTACGACAGCGACGAGGCCGGGATGAAGGCCACGTTCCGCTCGGGCGACGTGCTGCTCCGCGAGGGCTTCAGCGTGCGCGTCGTCTCGCTGCCGGACGGAGAGGACCCGGACACCTTCGTCGACAAGCACGGCGTCGAGCGGCTGGGCGCGCACCTGACGGCGGCGGTGGACGTCTTCGACCGCAAGGTGATGGAGCTGGAGCGCCGCGGCTGGTTCGCCGAGATCCACAAGCGCCGGCGCGCGATCGACAAGCTGCTGCCGACCATCCGCGCCGCCAGCGACCCGGTCACGCGCGACCTGTACGTCACGCGCGCCGCCGAGGCCTCGGGCGTGGCGAAGGACGTGATCCTCACCGAGGCGGCGCAGCAGGACGACGAGGGGCGCCGCGCCCGTCAGTCGCCGCGCGACGGCTCGGCGCCCCGCGCGCCCCTGGGCGACGACGCGCCGCTGCTCGACGACTTCGCGGGCGAGCCGCCGCCGATCGACGGCGGCCCGCGCTTCGGCCAGCGGCGCGGCGGGCCCGGCGACCGCCGCCGGGGCGACCGCCGGCGTGGCGAGGAGTGGGCGAGCCTGGCCGCCCGGCCGAGGGGTGCCCAGGTCATGGGCGTCGCCGCCGAGCGCGATCTGGTACGAGCGATGCTGCACTACCGCGACCACATCGAGCTCGTCGCGGAGCGGCAGGACCCCCAGGATTTCCGGGACGGACGCTACCGCGCTATCTTCGGCGCGCTGCTCCAGAAGGGGTCGCACGCCTCCGTGGAAGAGCTCGCCGAGGCGCTGAACGACGACGAGACGAAGGCGATGCAGGAGCTGCTGCGCGACCCGGCGGCCGTCGGCGACGTGGACAAGATGATCGAGGGAAGCCTCGCCCAGCTCCGGCACCGGCAGCTTCGCGAGGAGCAGGACCGGCTCGACCAGCAGATGCAGGCGCTGAAAGCGGCCACGGGCGACATCAGCTCGGCCGAGTTCCAGCGCCTGACGGCCGAGAAGGATGCTATCGTTAAGGAGATGAAGGCTATGCCGCGGCCTGGGTACTGGAAGATCTTCGGCCGTCGAGGCCCGTCACGCTAGGAGGTCGGGTTGCAAGCTGAAGTGGAGGCGCTACTGGCGCTGCAGGAAGATGACCTGGGCATTCGCGACCTGGAGAAGCGTCGCTCCGCGCTCGACCCGCGGCTCGGCGACCTGGAGCGCCAGCGCCAGCACGCGGCGGACGCGATCGCCCGGGCACAGACCGCGCTCGAGTCCGAGGAGCGCCGAAAGCGGGACCTCGAGATCCGCGTCGCCGAGCACCGCACGCTGCAGGAGCGGAACGTGCACCAGCTCGACCAGGTGCGGCGGATGCGCGAGGCCACGGCCGCGGTCTCGCAGGTGGAGCAGGCGCGTCGCATCCTCGCCACGGAGGAGAGCGACCTCCAGGCGATGTCGCGCCGGATCCAGGAGCTGCGGCAGGGGATCGATGCGCAGCGGCAGGCGCTGGCGCAGATCGAGCTGGAGCAGGCGCCGGCGCGCGCCGCCGTCGAGGCCGAGCGCGCGGAGATCGACGAGCAGCTCAAGGCGGCGATGGCCAAGCGGAACGAGAAGGCCGCCCGCGTGTCGCGCCCGCTTCTGGCGAAGTACGACCGGATCCGGGCGCGGCGGAAAGGCGAGCCGGCCGTGTTCCCGCTCCGCGGGCCGTCGTGCGGAAGCTGCGACACGGCGATCCCGATGCACCGCCGCAACCAGATGATCGCCCGCGGCGACGTCGAGATCTGCGAGGCGTGCGGGGCGCTGCTGTACGCAACGAACTGATGCTTGTAGCCGCCGCGGGCCGCCGGTAACTTCACCCTCGTGACGGCCCCTACCACGACGCCCGAGAGCCTCAGCGCCACGTCCGCCGCCGCCGGACCGCAGCCGCCGGCGGCGCGCGCCCCGCGCGTGCGGCCTCGCGCTCGCTGGGTCTTCCCGCCGCCCGCCGATCCGGTGGCGGTCGCCGCCCTGGCCGACGCGCTGCACCTGCCGGAGGACATCTGCCGCCTGCTCCACGCGCGCGGCCTGGGCGTGCCGGAGGATGCGAAGCGCTTCCTTCGCCCCCGGCTGGACCAGCTCCACTCGCCGGCGGCGATGGGCGGGCTCGATCGCGCGGTGGAGCGGCTGGCGCTCGCGGTGCGCCGGCACGAGACCATTCTGGTGCACGGCGACTACGACGTGGACGGGATCTGCTCCACCACGCTGCTCACGCGGGCGATCCGCGAGTTCGGCGGCGAGGTCATCCCGTTCATCCCGCGCCGACTCGAGGACGGCTACGACCTGACCTCCGCCGGCGTGCGCGCGGCGCTGGCCGCGAAGGCGCGCGTCGTCGTGACGGCCGACTGCGGGACGAGCGCGCTCGGGCCGATCGACGAGCTCTGCTCCGCCGGCGTGGACGTGATCGTCACCGACCACCACCTCCCCGGCGGGCCGCTCCCGCGCTGCCTGGCGGTGCTCAACCCGAAGGCGCCGGGGAACGAGTACCCGGACAAGGACCTCGCCGCGGTGGCCGTCGCCTTCAAGCTCGCGCTCGCCCTGGCGCGCGAGCTGGGGCAGGGCGAGAACACGGTGATGTCGATGCTCGACCTCGTCGCGCTGGCGACGATCGCCGACATCGCCCCGCTGCGCGGCGAGAACCGCGTGCTGGCGCGCTACGGTCTGCGGTTGCTCCAGCAGACGTCGAACCCGGGGCTGCGCGCGCTGATCCGGTCGTCCGGGCTCGCCGGCAAGCCGCTCACGGCTGGGCGGGTGGGGTTCATCCTGGCGCCGCGGCTGAACGCGGTCGGCCGCCTCGGCCACGCGCTGCGCGGCGTCGAGCTGCTGACGACCGACAGCGAGGTGGAGGCGAACGCGATCGCCCGCGACCTGGAGGAGCTCAACCGGCGGCGCCAGGAGCTGGACCGCGGCACGCTCGACGATGCGCGCGCGATGCTCGACGCGATCGACCTGGACCGGACCTTCGGGCTGGTGCTGGCGCGGCAGGGCTGGCACGCGGGCGTGATCGGCATCGTCGCGTCGCGCATTGTCGAGGAGACCGGGCGGCCGACTGTCCTGGTCGCGCTCGACGGCGACGAGGGGAAGGGCTCCGGCCGGTCGATCTCGGCGTTCGACCTGCACGCCGGGCTCTCCGCCTGCCGCGACCTGCTGGTGCGCTTCGGCGGCCACCGCGCCGCCGCCGGCCTGACGATCGAGTCGCGGCGCGTCGGCGCGTTCGCCGAGCGGTTCGACGAGGTGGCGCGGTCGCGCCTAACGGTGGACGACCTGGTGCCGGAGCTGCGCGTCGACTTGGAGCTGCCTATCGAGGCGGCGGGGTGGGACCTGGAGGCGCTGCTGCGGCACTTCGAGCCGTTCGGGATCGGCAACCCGTCGCCGGTGCTGGTCGCGCGCAACGTCCGTCTGGCCGGCCCGCCGCGCCTGGTCAAGCAGGACGGCCTCAAGCTGCGGCTCGCCACCCCGGCCGGCGAGCTGGACGCCATCGGCTGGGGGATGGGCGACCGGCTCCCGGAGCTGGACGTCGCCGCGCCGGTCGACGTCGCCTTCCGGCTGGAGCGCGACGAGTGGAACGGCGAGGCGCGCCTCCAGGCGAAGCTCGCCGACATCGCGGTCGCCGGCGGGCGCGGACGCTGACCCGGTGCGCATCGTCGCCGGACGCTGGCGCGGCCGCACCATCAAGGCACCGTCCGACGCCCGGGTTCGCCCCACGGGCGACCGGGTGCGCGAGGCGTGGATGAGCATCGTGCAGCCGCGCCTGCCCGGCGCCGTCGTCCTCGACCTGTTCGCCGGCTCGGGCGCGCTCGGGTTGGAGGCGCTCTCGCGCGGCGCCGACCGCGCCGACTTCGTGGAGGTGAGCCCCGCCAGCCTCCGGGCGCTCCGCGAGAACGCCGAAGCGCTCGGCGCCGGCGACGCGGCGGTGATCCGGCGCGGCGACGCCGTGCGCTACGTGGAGGGGCTCGCCGCCGGCGCGTACGACGTCGCCTTCGCCGACCCGCCGTACAACATGGGCCTCGCCGATCGCGTCGCCCGCCGATGGCTGGAGGTCCCCTTCGCCGCGCTGATCGGCATCGAGCACGCCGCGCGCGAGCCCATGCCCGAAGGCGGCGACACGCGCCGCTACGGCACCACGGCGATCACGTTCTACGCGACATGACCCGCATCGCCATCTACGCCGGCAGCTTCGACCCGATCACGCACGGGCACGAGGACCTGATCCGCCGCAGCCTGGAGTTCGTGGACCGGCTGGTGGTGGCGGTGGCCACCGGGAGCGGGAAGGAGCCCCTCTTCTCGCTCGAGGAGCGGGTGGGCTTCATTCGTCAGGCGATGGGCGACATGGGCGGGCGGGTGGAGGTCCGGCAGTTCACCGGACTGCTCGTCGACTTCGCGCGCGAGGTGGGGGCGCGCCTCATCATCCGCGGCATGCGCGCGGTGGCGGACTTCGAGTACGAGTACCAGATGGCCCTCATGAACCGCCACCTCTCGCCGCAGCTGGAGACGGTGTTCATGGTGCCCTCGCTCGAGTCCACCTACATCAGCTCGAGCCTCGTGCGCGAGGTGGCGAGGTACCAGGGGAACGTCTCGGGCCTCGTGCACCCGATCGTCGCCGAGGCGCTGCGGCGTCGCTTCGCGCCCGCGGGCAGCGCGTGAGCGGCTTCCTGGCCGGCGTGCGCGAGCGCGCCTCGGCGCTGGGCTTCCGGCTGGCCTTTCCGGAGAGCGCGGACGAGCGAACGCTGGAGGCCGTACGCGCCCTGGCCCGCGACCGGATCGCGCGGCCCATTCTCCTGGTCGACCCGGCGCGACCCGACACGCACGGCGCGGCGCGCGCGCTGGAGGCGGCCGGCGTCGAGGTGCGCGACCCGCGGGAGGAGGCGCTGCGCACCGCCACGCTCACCGACCTGCTCGCGGCGCGCGCGCACAAGGGGCTGACGCGCGAGAAGGCGCTGGAGCTCGCGGTCCTGCCGATCTACTGCGCCGACGCCATGGTCCGGCGCGGCGAGGCGCAGGGCTGCGTGGCGGGCGCGGCCCACACCACCGCCGACGTGCTGCGCGCGGCGCTCTGGCTGGTGGGGCCGGCCCCCGGC
>DATFPD010000638.1:0-4218 GCA_035265005.1 Gemmatimonadaceae bacterium
GTCGGCGTCTCGAAGCAGGGGGCGCCGGTCGGCAGCGGGGCGCGCGCCGCGGGGTGGGCGATGCACAGGTCGCGCACGCCGAGCCGCCGCAGCCCGTCGAGCAGCAGCCGGTTGATGCGCGCGTACGCCGCGCCGAGCGGCTCGCCGTCCGAGACCGGGGCGGTCACGCTGTAGGTGACCTCGCGGTGGTGCAGCAGCGCGCGCCCGCCCGTCGGCCGCCGCACCACGTCGACGCCGCGCTCCGCGGCGCGCGCGGGGTCGTACGCGCCGCGCGCCGCCTGGTTGCGGCCGAAGGAGAGCGTCGGCCGGGCCCACGAGTACACGCGCAGCACGCTCTCGCCGCTCGCGCGCGCGCACGCCATCAGTGCCTCGTCCAGCGCCATGTTCTCGGCGCCGGAAAGTGGAGGGGAGAGGAGGAGACGCCAGGGAGACGCGGGGATGGGGGATGAGGGATGGGGGATGAAGGGCGCCGGGACGTCCCGGGGCACTTCATCCCTCGTCCCCCGTCCCCCGTCCCGCCTCTTCATTGGGCCCTCGCCGCCGCGCGCTGGAGCTTGTCCTTCAGCATCGCCTTCACCGACGGCCACTCCTCGTCGATGATGCTGTAGTAGACGGAGTCGCGCACGTGGCCGGACCAGGTGACCGAGTGCTTGCGCAGCGTGCCCTCCTCGCGCGCGCCGATGCGCAGCAGGGCGGCGCGCGAGCGCTCGTTCAGGGCGTCGGTCTTGAACTCCACGCGCATGCACCCCAGCCGCTCGATCGCGTGCTCGACGAGCAGCAGCTTGGCCTCGGTGTTGAGGGCGGTGCGCTGGAACGGGCGCCCGAGCCAGGTCCAGCCGATCTCGAGCCGCCGGTTGGCGAGGTCGATGTTGGCGTAGCGCGTGCTGCCGGCCGCGCGCCCGCTCGCCCGGTCCACGATGGCGAACGGCAGGGCGCTGCCGGCCTGCTGGAGGCGCAGCGCGTGCTCGACGTACTCCCGCAGCTCCTCGGCGTCCCGCACGCGGCTCGTCGTCAGGCGCCACAGCTCCTCGTCCGTGGCGACGGCCGTCAGCGGCTCGACGTGAGCCGGCGTGAGCGGCTCCAGCCGAACGTGGTCCCCTTCGAGCGTCACGGGGGCGACGAGCATGGCGGGTAATGTAGCTCGGCGCGCGGGGGCGGTGCAGTTGTCGAGCCGGGGTCCGATGCCGGGGCGGCAGGGAGCAGGCGGTGGGCCTGTGATGCGTCAAGGGCCCACCAGTGGCCAATACTGTCTACCGACCGGGCATCTGCTCTAGCAGGGGGCACCAGCGATACGGCGTCGACGCGTGCGGCGGCGACCCAGCGCTCGTCATCTCACCTCGAATACGGCCTCGACCTCGACGGCAACGTCGTACGGCAGCGCCCCGACGCCCACGGCCATGCGCGTGTGGCGCCCCGCGTCGCCCAACAGTGCGACCAACAGGTCGGACGCGCCATTGATCACCTGCGACTGCGCGGTGAAGTCGGGCGTCGAGTTCACGTAGCCCGCGACGCGCACGCACCGCAGGACGCGCGTCCAGTCGCCGTCGACGGCGGTCTCGAGGTGCGCGAGCAGGTTGAGCGCGCAGAGCCGCGCCGCCTCCTGACCCTCCGCGAGCCCGAGCTCGCGCCCCAGCTTCCCCACGAAGCGTCGCTCGCCGTTCCACTGGCTGAGCTGCCCGGTGAGGAAGACGAGCTGGCCCGTGCGAACGAACTGCACGTAGTTGGCGCCGGGCGCGCTGGGGCGGGGCAGCTCCAGGCCGAGCTCGCGCAAGCGGTCGTGGATCATTGGCGGAGCGGTCATCCCTCGGCGGCCTGCTTGTAGAAAAAGGTGGTGTCGCACGGCCGCCCGTCGGGCCAGAGCGCGTAGTTCGGCACCACGCCGACCCGAGTCCAGCCGAGCCGCGCGTAGAGGCGCTCCGCGTCGCTGCCGGTGACCGTGTCGAGCACGAGCAGCGACTTGCCGGCGGCGCGTGCCGCGTCCTCGGCCGCACGCACGAGTCGGGCGCCGAGTCCCTGCCGGCGCGCCGACCTTCGGACCAGCATCTTCGCGACATCGCCCCGGTGCGGCTGGTTCTCCGGCCACGCGAACACGACCTGCACCGTGCCGGCGAGCTCGCCGCTCTCCGGGTCCTCGGCGACGAGGAGGATCCGGTCGCCCGCCGCGACCCCGTCGGCGACGCCGCGCCAGAAGGCATCGGCCTTCTCGCGCGTGATCGGCAGCATGAAGCTGACCGACGCGCCGCCCTCCACGCAGTCGATGAGGACCGACGAAAGCTCCGCGATGCGCTCCCTGGCTTCCCGCGCGGTGAGCGGGCGGACGGTGGCGTGCGCGGTGAAGCGCTCGGTGACGTGCTCGGTGACGTGATCGGTCACGTGCCGCCCTCCCGGTCGCCGGCTCTGCCCGGTCTCGCCGGCGCCGTCTGGTCTGTGGTCAGGGCGAGGACGTAGCGCGCCGGTCGATCGGCGGGATTGCGAAACGCGGTCGGGCCATCCACTCGCATGGCCAGACAGTCCCCCACGCGCAGGCTGTGCGTGACCTCGCCGACGGTCACCTCGACCCGGCCCTCCAGCACCCAGAGCTGCTGGCTGATGCCGACGGCGCGCGCCGCCCCCGGCGTGTCGTACGCGACGCGGGCCCCGGCCGGCAGGACGACCTCGACGAGCTCGATCGGCGACGGGAAGCCGGGCGGCGAGAGGTTGCGGCGCACGTAGCCCGTCTCCGGATCGCGCCAGCTGTCCTGGTCGGCGCGTCGTGCGACGGGCGACGCGTCCGCGCGCGCCTCGTCCGCGAACAGCGAAGCGATGGTCACACCCAATCCCGCCGAAAGTCGGTCGAGGACGGCCGCGGTGGGGCTGCTCTCGCCCCGCTCGACGAGCGAGATCATCGAGCGGCTCACGCCCGCGCGCTCGGCCAGGCCGTCGAGCGTCAGGCCCCGCTCGGCCCGCAGCCGGCGCAGCCGCTCGGCGAGTCGCGCATGGATGTCTGGCAGCGTGGATTCCACGATGCTAGAGTAATTCTCCAGTATACAGGAGTCAAGCGATGTAGTCCGCGGGCCCCGGCTCCGCGCCCGCCTGGCGCAGCAGCAGGTTCACGCGGTCATCGCACGCGCCCGACGGCGGCCATCGCTTCGCCGGCCGGGGTCCGGCGGTACGCGATGGTGAAGAGCACGGCGAGCGTGAGGTCGATGAGCCCGAAGGCCAGCGCCGTGCTGGACAGCTGGTGCAGCGCGTAGAGCGTCACCGCCGGCAGGCCGAACGCCAGCTTCTCCAGTATGGCCGGCACCATGATGGGACGCAGCCGCACGGGGTCGCGGGCGATGAGCAGGAAGCAGAGCTGCCATGCCAGCGCGATGCCGATGAAGCCGTAGAAGTACTCGGGGTGGGTGAGTGGCGGCGGTGCGTCGCGGCCGATCCGCTCCGCCAGGAAATACTGAGGCGCGAGCACCGCCAGCCCGTAGATGCCCGCGACCGAGAACACACGTCGAGCGAATCTGCTCACTGCTTCCTCCGCGATCGGTGATCGAAACGAGAATGGACGCCGCCCCAGCCGATGCGACCGAGCGCGCCTCCCGAGAGATTTTGTCGGTGCGCACGCCCGGCGTCTTGAACGAATCGGCCGACGTCGAGCTGCCGCCGCCCCCGCCGCTCCGCCCGTTCGTCGTCAGCCTCTGGCGTCGGCGCATGTCCTCGCGCTCGCGCACGCGACGCCCCGCGCGCTGCTCAGCGCCCCATTCGACGCGACGCTCTCCGCGCTGTTCGCGCCGCCGGGCGTGTCATCCCGCTGTCTGCCCAGTGCACCTCGTGGACGCGGCGGACTGGCGCCAATCCCGCCGTAGCCCGCGGGGCGCCCCCGGGGCGGCGCCGCAGGCGCTCCGGGCAGTGGGTCAGTCTGAGGGCGCCGGCCTTGCGACGGCGACGGCAACGGCGACGGCATTTTGACAGGATGCACAGGATGCACAGGATGGTGAACAGGATGCGGGCCCCGGGAGGCGAGCTCTGACGGAGCCCTTCATCCTGTTCACCATCCTGTCCATCCTGTCGCTGTTCATCCTGTCAACGCCGCTGCCGTTGCTGTTACCTCAAACTGACCCACTACCGCAGTGGGCGACATGTGGCCGGAAACCAGCGGGGGCGGATGGTGAATCCATCCGCCCCCGCTCGCCTGTCGATTCGCCGAAGCGGCGATCGTCAGGTCACGACAATGGAGCTTGCCTGTGG
>DATFPD010000639.1:0-6130 GCA_035265005.1 Gemmatimonadaceae bacterium
CATTCGGCGGTGCGCGTCACGATCGGGCGTTGCTGCGCGGGGGTGGCGAGATGGTTGTGTGGAGAATCGGGCATCGGCACCACTTCCTTGGGACCGGTGATCTGATTGAACACGGCCCATATCCCAGCGGGTGCCGAGACGTCGTCGATGAAGCCCAGGCCGACCAGCGAGCGCGCGGTGATGCGCGACGCGAAGTTGGCCGTGTCGAAGTAGCGGGACGTCTCGAGGACGCGGGGGTTGGAGACATTCCAGTTCGGGTAGCTCGCCCACCGCTTGTGGAGCGCTGCCGTGACGTCCGCGCCGGAGGGAACGTTCACGATCAGATCGGTCACGCGCGGATTGAGACCGGCCGCGACGAAGCTCTGCTGGCCGCCCATGCTCGTGCCCATCACGACGATCGTCTTCCCGTCCCAGTCGGGGCGGCTCGCGACGTACTCCACCGCCCGGTAGTCGCCGAGGTACATGCGCAGGAAGTAGCTCTCGTCGCGGCTGTGCTGGCCGATGGTGTTGTAGTTCTTGATGAGCGTCGGCAGCGCGTCGTAGAACGCCGGCGGCATGTCGCCCGGGACGTCGTGCGGCTCGACGTTGAGCGCGAGCCACCCTTCGGCCGCGCGGTCGGTCACCCACGACTTCTGGAGCGGGTAGGGCGGGCTCGCCCACTGGTAGATCACGAGCGCCGGGAACTTCCCCTCGCGCGCGGGCTTCGCGAGCTGCCCGTACACGTGCGCGCCGTCGATGTTGTTCAGCTTGACCGTGGCGTACTCCACGCCCGGCTTGCCGCTCTCGCCCGGAGTGACGACGGCGTTCATCGGCACGCCCTCGAGCTGCTTCAGCTTCGCGTCCCAGAACGCGTCGAAGTCGGCCGGCTTCGGCTCGGCGGCCTGGATGCGCGTGGGCTCCACCGCGGCGCCGAGCCGGATCCGTCCCGGCCCGCCGGTGCTGCGGTTTCCGAAGGTCGAATCCGGCTTCGGCGGCGTGACCTCGACCACCACCATCGCCGGCTCGGCGAGCGACGTCTCGATGCGCGCGCGCCCCTTCGCGAGGTCGAGCGTTCCGGACGAGAGCAGCTCGCCGCCGTTGCGCTTGATGGTGTACGAGTACGCGCCGGCCGGCTTCGTCCCCCTGGGAAGAGTGACCGTCCACCCGACGCGCTCGCCGGCGGCGTAGATGCCATTCGCGTGATCCGGCGCGAAGGTCGGCTGCTGCGCGCCGGCGGCCGCCGAGATGGCGAGGGCTGCCGCGGGGAGGGACCAGCGGAAGGTGAAGCGATGCATGTGTGCGATTTTGCTGCGGGTTGTAAGACATTCGAAATCTATCTGAAGAGGTCGCGGAGGAGTGCCGCTCGGGAGGCAGAGACTCCCCGGGGCAGTCCTCCGCGACCTCCGCGTCCTCCGCGGTTCAATCTCTACACAGCGTCCGGAGAGGGGGCGATGACCTGCCGCTCAGATTCCCATTCGAAGAATCCGGTCGCGCCGATGGTCTGCTCGGCGAGGCGGCGCCCCGCGTCGAGGCGTTGCGTAATGCTCGCAGCGCCGGGTCCCGCGGCTTCGCGCGCCAGCTCCGCCAGCGACGGGTCGCGGGATGCGAGCGCGGCGAACAGGTCCTTCGAGCGTGGGAGCCGCTCGCCGCGGGCGCGGAACCAGTAGTCCAGTATGCCGGCGACCGCACGCGCCAGAAGCAGCGCCGCGGCGGCCGGGTCGCGCTCGGCCACGTCCACCGCGTCCTCGTACAGCGTCGCCGCGGCGTAGCGCATGACGGTCAGCTGCTCGGCGCCGAGCGGGGGGAGTGGGCCGGCGAGAAGTGAGGCGGCCCGGTCGCGGAGCGCGCCCACGACCGCGGCCGCGCCGTCCGCGGTGAACACGACGGTACCCGTCGCGATCATGTGCGCCATCACCGGCCTCGCTCTCGCCTGCTCGCTGGCGAACGCGTGCTCGATGGCAGCCGGCGGGTTCACGAAGATCTCCACCGGCACGCCCGGGTCGCCGAAGAAGCGCTGGAGCCGCTGGCGCCACGGCTCGTGGTGCACGACGACGAGGTCGATGTCGCTCGCCGGGTCGGGCGCGCCGCGCAGGATCGTCCCCGCAGCGATGATGGCGGCCGGCGCGAAGCGGTCGCGGACGTAGGCGACCGCCTCGCGGAGGGCGCGGTCGTAGCGCTCGGGGAGCGGTGGCCAGATCGGCTCGGCGGGCATGGCTCAGTATGCCGACTGGCGGGTACCAGCCACCAGGGACGCGGCCGCCCGGAGCCGAAGCCACATCTGGCCGCAACTGTAAGTGCCGTCCACTCTTGACGGTTCCGGCGGCCGGCATTACCCGTACACCCCTCGCCTGCTGCGGACGCGCCGACCCCGGCATCCCCCCGACCGCGGTGGGCCCTGACGAAGGGCGAGTCACGATGGCCATCCGCACGATCGACAGACCGTCCGTGCCAGGGGAGCCCGCCGTGGGGGCGAAGGCGCCGCTGATGCGGTCCGGCGCCACGCGCGGCGCCGGGGCCGGGTGGTCGGCCACGCCGCAGCGGGAGGCGGTCGAGGGCTTTCTGCTGGGCCGCGCCGGCGCGGAGCCGCCGCCCACCGCCGCGCTCCGCTCCCTGGGGCTCGCCGCCTACGCGTACGCCAGCCTGGCGCCCGGGGACACGACCCGCGAGTCGCTGCGCGCCGACTACCTGGCGGCGCTGGCGCGGCACCAGGAGGTCAAGCGCCATCTCGTCCCGCTGCTCGGCGCCTGGCGGGCCGCCGGCGTCGACGCCCTCCTCTTCAAGGGCTTCCACCTGGCCGAGCTGGTCTACCCGGCGCCGGGGGCGCGCTACTACGGCGACGTGGACGTCCTCGTTAGGCCCGAGCAGGTCGGCGCCGCCCGCCGCGCGGCGCGCGAGCTCGGCTGGTCGGAGCACTGGAACTCGGAGGAGGCGGGGCTCCCCTACTCGCACGGCGCGCTGACGCTCTTCCTCCCCGACGGCCCCGCCTGCATCGACGTCCACCGCTGGGCGGTGCAGTCGCACCTGCCGTGGAACGCGGTGCAGCGGCGCATCACGGGCGCCGTCTGGGCGGCGTCGCGCGAGCGGGAGTGGGAGGGGACGCGGGTGCGGGAGATGGCCCCGGCCGACGCGGCGCTGGTCGCGCTCGTGCTCAACCGCTGCTGGGGGGAGCGCTGGAGCCTTCAGCCGCACGACGCGCTCGACCTGCGGCAGATGGCGGCGCGCTGGGGGACCACCCGCGAGGACCTGCTCGCGCGCGCCCGCGAGCTGCGCTGCGAGCGCACGCTCAAGGCCTTCCTCGAGCGCTGCGACCCCTGGGCGGGCCGCCTCAAGCTCGCCACTCCCTCGCCGGCCGACGTGCGGCGCTGGGACTGGGCCGCCCTCCTCGAGCGCGGCCCCCTGGCCGCCGAGAAGGCGATCCGCCGGATGATCCGCGCGCCGCAGGCGCTCGTCGGCGCGGTGTCGCTCCTGCCGCTCGCCCTGCGGGTGACCCGGGCGATGCGCGATCAGCGCGACGTGCGCCGCGTGCTCGAGACGATCACGCCCGCCGAGGGCGTCGTCGCCGTGCCGCGCGAGTCGGTCTCGCTCCGCCAGCGCCTGCGCGCCGAGCTGGGCGCGCGCTGGGCGCTCTGGCTGCTGCGCCGCGACCCGGACGCCGACTCGCAGGCCCGCGCCCTCACCCTCTACGCCGCGCTCCGCCGCCAGGGGTGGCCGGCGGTCTTCGTGAGCGGCTTCCGCACCCGCGGCCGCACCGCCGTCGAGGGCCACGCCTGGGTCGAGCTGGACGGCCTCGCCGTCGGCGACACCGACCCGGTCGAGATGCGGCGGTTGTACCGGGTGGGGTTCACGTACCCGGCGGTGGAACGGGACACGACGGGGGAACACACCGCGAAAACGTAGGGGCGACGCGTACACCCCGTCGGGATGCGTCCCGCGCCGCCCGCGATTATGTCATTGCCGGCACGGCGCGCGTAAATCCGGTTTCGGCTTGTCCCGCACGACCCGGTGGTCGAGGTCCGCCAGCGTCAGCGCCGCGTCCCGCACCAGCTCGGCCACGCGCTGCATGTGCGGGTAGTCGATGTACTGCGGCTCGTCGGTCACCTGGTGGTAGTCGATGTAGTAGCCGAGTGAGAAGTAGGCGATCGGGACGCCGTAGCGCGCGTACATGTAGTGGTCGCTGCGGCAGTACCGGTTGTACGGGTGGCCGGGGGCGTCGTAGGAGTAGTCGATGGCGAACGGCTCGGCGCGCGCGGCGTTCACCCGCTCGATCACGTCCCCCAGCTCCGTCGCCAGGCGCCGCGCGCCGATGAGCTGCACGTAGCGCGGGCCGCCGCCCGGCACGTCCTCGGCGCTGCCGCGCCCCACCATGTCCATGTTCAGCACGGCGACGATCGAGTCGCGCGGCACCGTCGGGCGGTCGGAGAAGTACTCGGAGCCGTTGAGCCCGATCTCCTCGGCCGTGTGCCAGATGAAGAGGAGCGAGCGGCGCGGGCG
This sequence comes from Gemmatimonadaceae bacterium, assembly GCA_035265005.1. GTDB lineage: Bacteria > Gemmatimonadota > Gemmatimonadetes > Gemmatimonadales > Gemmatimonadaceae > DATFPD01. Next base: position 4,471 of record DATFPD010000639.1, read on the forward strand.
CTCGGCCGCCGGGCGCGCGGCCAGCTGCTCGGCGATCTCGAGCAGCACCACCGAGCCAGAGCCGTCGTCGCTCGCGCCGTTGTTGATCGAGTCCGGACGCGCGGGGCGCAGTCGGCGCAGGCTGTCCACGTTCACCACCACGCCCACGTTCTGCTTCGGCCCGCGCCCCGCCGCCGGGCCCTCGAGGTTGCGGAGCTGGAGCAGCCGGTTGTAGGCGCGCACCGAGTCGTGGTCGAGCGGCCGGGTCTCGAGGCCGGTGTGGTCGTTGTGCGCGCTCATCGCCACGTACTGGCCGCGCACCGCGGGGTCGCGCCCGCGCAGGATGGCGACCACGTTGCGCGCCGGCGCCGGCACCTGGAGCCAGCGCACGACGACGTCGCCGCTCACCGCGCGCCCCACGTCGCCGGGGCGGGCCTGCGCGAGCGGCTTCCCGAGCATCGCCTCGGCGGCGCGCGGCGAGATGATGAGCGGGGTGAAGGTGCTCACCGTGTCCCCGCGGTCGAGCACGAAGTTCGGCGCCCGCAGCGCCGCCAGCACCGGCCGCGTCACGACGTCGAGCTGCACGATCGCGACCGCCGCGGCGCTCGCCCAGCGCCCGCGCGCCAGCGAGTCGGCGACGCGCTGGTACGTCCGCTCGCCGGTCGAGTCGGGCTTCGTGGTGAGGATCACCACCTTCCCCGCCGCCTGCTCCGGCGTCGCCGCCATCCCCGTGTCGCCGAAGACGCCGCCGTAGATCGCCTGCGCGCCGCGCAGCTGGTCGACCGTGAACGTGCTGGCGGCGGGGCGCCCGCGCGAGCCGCGCCGCACCGGGAACCGCGACGAGTACGCGGCGACGTAGTCGCTCCCGAGCGCGAGCGTCTCGCCGCCGTCGATCTGGAGGTACGACCGCGGCTCCCCCGCGCCCAGCCCGGTCGCGTTCGCGAATCGCACCAGCGGGATCGTCTGGAAGTACGTCCCGTTGTCCCCCGCCGGCTCCAGCCCGATGCGCCGCAGCTCCCGCGCGATGTAGTCCGTCCCCTTCACGTTCCCCTGCGTCCCCGCCTCCCGCCCCATCATCGAGTCGTCCGCGAAGATGTAGAGCCGCGTCCGCAGGTCCGCCGCCGTCAGGGCGGCGCTCGTGCCTGACGGGGACGGCGTCACGCTGGCGCGTGTGCAGGCGAGTGCGAGCAGGCAAGCGAACAGAACGGTCGGACGACGCATGGGCGCGGGATGGGACAGTGAATCGCGAGAGTGAGCCTTGAAGAATTAACCACAGAGGCACAGAGACACAGAGGAGGGGCACACCGGGCAGTGGGTCAGTTTGAGGGCGCCGGCCTTGCGACGGCGACGGCGACGGCATTTTGACAGGATGCACAGGATGGTGAACAGGATGACGACCCGCCGGGATGCATCCCGAGCGGTCCTCATCCTGTTCACCCTCCTGTGCATCCCGTCGCTGTTCATCCTGTCAACGCCGCTGCCGTTGCTGTTACCTCAAACTGACCCACTGCCCGGTGTGCCCCTCCTCTGTGTCTCTGTGCCTCGGTGGTCGATCCTCCCTAAGCGTCCCGGGCGAGCGCTGAGCCGCGCGACGACTCGGCGCGCTTGACCTCGGCCTGGATGTGCTCGCGCTCGGTGAGCGAGGCGAGCGCGTCGCGGATCGCGTCGACGTCGCCCTCGG
>DATFPD010000640.1:0-5293 GCA_035265005.1 Gemmatimonadaceae bacterium
CGTCCAGGACTTCCACACGGCTTCGATCGCGCCCCACAGCTGCACGGCGGGGTCCATCGGAAACTCGGCGCCCGTGTTGTTGCGCACGACGGACTTGTACTCCTCGACCAGCGTGCGCAGCGCGCCCTCGGTGAGCTCGGCGTCGCTCTCGACGCCCGCCGTTATGCGCTTGGCCTTGAGCAGGTGCTCGAAGCTGTGCATCGGCACGCCGAGCACCACGTCGGCGTACATCTGCACGAAGCGCCGGTACGAGTCGTAGGCGAAGCGCGCGTTCCCGCTCGCGCGCGCCAGCCCCTCGACGGTGCGGTCGTTCAGCCCGAGGTTGAGGATGGTCTCCATCATCCCCGGCATGCTCACCGGCGCGCCGGACCGGACCGACACCAGCAGCGGGTCGGCGGGATCCCCGAAGCGCCGGCCCGTGACCTCCTCCAGCCGCCGCAGGTTCTGCTCGACCTCCGGGCGCAGCTCGTCCGGGTAGCCGCCGCGCTCGAGGTACGCGACGCACAGCTGGCAGGCGATGGTGAACCCCGGCGGCACGGGTACGCCCAGGTTCGTCATCTCGGCGAGGTTGGCTCCCTTGCCGCCGAGCACCGCCTTCATGTCGCGCGTACCGTCCGCCTGTCCGTTGCCGAAGAAGTAGACGAGCTTCGGCGGCGGCGCGGCGGACTGGGCGTCGGCGTGCTGCGGGGTGGTGACGGTCATCCGGGCGTCCCGCCTAACACCCGCATCCGAATCTCAGCTTGCTGGGGTCGGACGGCGGCGCGGTCGGGTACATGCCGGAGAAGCAGGCGTGGCAGAAGCCGTCGGGCCCGCCGGGCACCGACTCCAGCATCCCGTCCAGCGTGAGGTAGCCGAGGGAGTCGACGCCCAGGTGCGTCGCGATCTCGTCCACCGTCAGGTTCGCCGCGATCAGCTCCTCGCGGGTCGGGGTGTCGATGCCGTAGTAGCACGGTCCAGTGACCGGGTGCGAGCTGACGCGCATGTGCACCTCGCGCGCGCCGGCGGCGCGGACGAGGGCGACGAGGCCGCGGGTCGTGGTGCCGCGGACGATCGAGTCGTCCACCATCACCACGCTCTTTCCTTCGAGCACTTCGCGCACCGCGTTGTACTTCACGCGCACCTTCGCGTCGCGACCCTGCTGCGTGGGCTGGATGAAGGTGCGTCCGACGTAGTGGTTGCGGATCAGCGCGAGCTCGTAGGGAATCCCTGACGTCTCCGCGTAGCCGAGCGCCGCCGAGTTGGAGGAGTCGGGGACGCTGAAGACGAGCTGCGCGGTGGGCGCCGGATGCTCCCGCGCCAGGCGGCGGCCCAGCTCGCGGCGGGCGCGGTCCACCGAGCCGCCGCCGAAGATGTGGCTGTCCGGGCGCGCGAAGTAGACGTACTCGAAGATGCAGCGCCGAAGCTCCTGCGCCGGCAGCGAGAGCGAGCGCTCGCCCCCGGGGCCGAACGCGACGATCTCCCCGGGCTCGACGTCGCGCACGTACTGCGCGCCGACGATGTCGAGCGCGCAGGTCTCGGAGGCCACGACGGTGCTGCCGTTGAGTCGGCCGACCGCCAGCGGGCGCCAGCCGCGCGGGTCGCGCGCCGCGACCAGCGTGTCGCCGACGATCACGATCAGCGAGTACGCCCCCTCCACGCCCTGGAGCGCATCGGCGAGCTTCTCCTCGGGGGCCTCCGCGGGCGACTTCGCCATGCGATGGACGAGCACCTCGGAGTCCATGGTGGAGGCGAAGATCGAGCCCTGCTCCTCGAGCGCCAGGCGCAGCTCGGAGGCGTTGGTGAGGTTGCCGTTGTGCGCGAGCGCGATGTGCCCGCCCCGGAACCGGACGAGCACCGGCTGCGCGTTCTCGATGCTCGACGAGCCGGCGGTGCTGTAACGAGTGTGGCCGACCGCCACGCCGCCGGCCAGCACGCGGATGTCGGACTCGCCCATGCTCTCGGTGACGAGCCCCATCTTCTTCGCCGCGCGCGCGTTCCCGGCCTCGTCGACGGCGACGATGCCGGCCGACTCCTGGCCGCGGTGCTGGAGCGAGTAGAGCCCCATGTGGACGAGCGCCGCCGCGTCCGCGTGCCCCCGCACTCCGAATATGCCGCACATGTGTCGTTATGCCCCCGCCGTCTGCGGCGCCGTCGCGGAGGGCAGCGACGCCGAAACCGCCCTCCGCATCGCCGCCGGGATGGCGCCGTGGTAGGCCTCCGCCAGCCGCTCGACTGGCACCGCGACGGTCCGGTCGAACGTCTCGATGCGCAGCTCGCCGCCGGGCCCCGTGACTTCTCCGATCACCGCCGCCGGCACGCCGCGCTGCTGCGAGACCTCGAGCACCTGCGCCGGGTGCGGGGTGGACAGTACGATGCGGCCGTGCGCCTCGCCGAACAGCAGCGCGCGCGTGGACAGGTCCGACCACGCGCGCAGGCTCACCGCGGCGCCGAAGGGCGCGTCGCGATCCGCCATCGCGCACTCGGCCAGCGCCACCGCCAGTCCGCCGTCGCTGCAGTCGTGCGCCGACGAGACGATGCCCTCCCGGATGGACTCCAGCACCGCCTCTATGAGACCCCGCTCGCGGTCGAGGTCGACCCGCGGCGGCGCGCCCGCCACGACGCCGTGGATGCGCGCCAGGTACTCGCTTCCGCCCAGCTCCTCGGTCGGATCGCCGAGCAGCACGACCGAGTCGCCGGCCTGGCGGAAGGTCATTCGCGTTATGTGCTCCAGCGATTCGACGAGCCCCACCATCCCGACCACCGGCGTGGGGTAGACCGCGCCGAGCGGACTCTCGTTGTAGAAGGAGACGTTGCCGCCGGTGACCGGCGTGCCGAGCGCACTGCACGCCTCGCCCATCCCGGCCACCGCCTCGCGGAACTGGAAGAACACCTCGGGCCGCTTCGGGTTGCCGAAGTTGAGGCAGTTGGTGATCGCCTTCGGGCGGCCGCCGGTGCACGCCACGTTGCGCGCCGACTCGGCGACCGCGGCTCGTCCGCCGGTGCGCGGGTCGAGGTAGACGTGCCGGCCGTTGCAGTCGGTCTTGAGCGCCAGCGCGCGGTGCGTGCCGCGCAGCCGCACCACCGCCGCGTCGCCGCCGCCGGGGCCGACGATCGTGTTCGTGCGCACGGACGTGTCGTACTGCCGGTAGACCCACTGCTTGCTCGCGATCGTCGGCGAGCGCAGCAGCTCCAGCAGCGTCCAGCCCGCGTCGCGCTCCTCGGCGCGCTCCGCGATGGCGCTCACGTCGCGCTCGCGCAGCGCGCGGATGGCGTCGCTCTCGCGCGCCTCGGGCGAGTAAACCGGCGCGTCGCTCACCAGCCGCGAGCCGGGGAACTCGGCGACCACGCGGTCGCCTTCCGTCACGCGGTAGACGGGCTCGGCGATCACCTCGCCGATCACCTCCGCCGCGAGGTCCCACTTTGCGAGGATCTCCTTGACCTGCTCCTCGTGCCCGCGCTTCGCCACGACGAGCATCCGCTCCTGCGACTCGCTGAGCAGGATCTCGTACGGTGTCATGGCTTCCTCGCGGACCGGGACCTTCGTCGTGTCGATCGTCACGCCGACGTCGCCGCGCGCCGCCATCTCGGCCGACGACGAGGTGAGCCCGGCCGCGCCCATGTCTTGAATGGCGACGATGTGGCCGCTGCGAATGAGCTCGAGGCTCGCCTCGAGAAGCAGCTTCTCGGTGAACGGGTCGCCGACCTGCACGCGCGGGCGCTTGGCGTCGCTCTCGTGCGAGAGGTCCTCGGACGCGAACGACGCTCCGTGGATCCCGTCACGCCCGGTACGCGCGCCGACCGCGATGACGGGGTTTCCGATCCCCTCGGCCTGCGCCCGGATCAGCTCGTCCTCCTGGAGCAGCCCGACGCACATCGCGTTGACGAGCGGGTTTCCTTCGTAGGCGGGGTCGAAGACGACCTCGCCGGCGACGGTGGGGATGCCGACGCAGTTGCCGTAGTCGCCGATTCCCTTCACGACGCCCGCGAACAGGTACCTGACGCGCGGGCTGTCGAGCGAGCCGAAGCGCAGCGAGTTGAGCATGGCGATGGGGCGCGCGCCCATCGTGAAGACGTCGCGCAGGATTCCGCCGACGCCGGTCGCCGCGCCCTGGTACGGCTCGACGGCCGACGGGTGGTTGTGCGACTCGATCTTGAACGCGACCGCGAGCCCGTCGCCGACCGAGATCACGCCGGCATTCTCGCCGGGGCCCTGGAGCACGTAGGGCGCCTTCGTCGGCAGCGTACGCAGCACCGGCTTGGAGTGCTTGTACGAGCAGTGCTCGTTCCAGAGTGCGCTGACGACGCCCAGCTCGGTGAAGGTCGGCGTCCGGCCGAGGAGGCCGACCAGCCGCTGGTACTCGTCGGGCGTGAGGCCGTGCTCGGCGACGAGCGCCGGCGTGATCGCGGGGTCGCCCGGGCGCGGGGCAGCGCTCACTTGTGCTCGATCCCGAGCAGGTCGCCCACGAAGCGGCTGAAGTTGTTGCGGTCGACGCGCGTGATCATGTCCAGCTCGCCGGCGTCGAGCCAGGTGCCCTTGCAGTCGGTGCAGACGTCGATCTTCACGTGGTGGTGCTGCCGCTCCTTGAGGTCGCCGCCGCAGCGCGGGCACTTCATGAAGTGCACGGCGCGGTCGCGCTTGGCGCGCTCGGCGTCCAGCTCGGCGCGCTTCGCCTTGAGCAGCTCGGCGTCCTGCTTGGCGAAGTACTCGTCCTCGTTGCGGCTCGGCTTCTCTTGATGGATCGCCATCGAATGTCTCAGATCTCCGGTGGTCTGGAAGAGTCGGCGGGCTGCCGCGGCGGGTTCGCGTTCCGCACGGAGTCGGCCGGGTTGGGCTTGTAGTTAGGCGCCGGGCGGGCGCCCTTGTTGCCGCTCCCCGCGCGCAGCGGCTGGCCGGGGCTTCCGAGGGAGTCCGTGCGGTAGCCGGCCGCCGGCTGCCCGCCGGGGGCGATGGGCGGCCGCGGCGAGCCGGCCGCGTTGTCCGCCGGCCGCGGCGCGGCCGCCGAGTCGCCGCCGGTCACGACCGATCCCGCGGCCGAGCCGCGCACCGCGGCGTCGGTGGGGCGGCGCCGGTTGGCGCGCGTCGGGCGACGAGGCGGACCGCCGGTGATCACGCCGCCGGCGCCGCCCGCGGCGGGCTCGGCCGTCCCCACGGCGCCCTCGGGCGTCACGGTGCCCTGGTTCACCGGCGCGCGGCCCCTCGGCGAGCTGCTCTCGCCGGTGTAGCGCCGCGACGTCGAGCGGAAGACCGCGTCGACGACGGCATCGTTCTGGAGCATCACCACGTCGTGCATCCCGCAACGCTTCTCGCAGCCGT
>DATFPD010000641.1:0-7020 GCA_035265005.1 Gemmatimonadaceae bacterium
CGCTCGACGGCCGGCAGCGCTTCGAGAACTACGTCGTCGGCTCCGGCAACCGCCTGGCCGTCGCCGCGGCGCGCGCGGTGGCCGAGTCCCCGGGCGCGGCGTACAACCCGCTCTTCATCTACAGCGGGTCCGGGCTGGGCAAGACGCACCTGCTCCTCGCGATCGGCCACCACGCCCGCCACCTGGAGCCGGACCTGTCGGTCGAGTACGCCACGCTCGACGACTTCTTCGACCGCATGCACGCCGCCGTCGCGGCGGGGCAGGGTGACGCGTTCAAGCAGCGCTACCAGCACGTGGACCTGCTGCTCCTGGACGACGTCCAGTTCCTCACCGGGCGGCGCGAGACGCAGTCGGAGCTGCTGCGGCTCTTCAACGCGCTCCAGGGGAGTGGGCGGCAGATCGTCATGACGAGCGACCGGCCGCCGGCCGAGATCGCGGACGTGGACGAGCGGCTCGTCAACCGCATGGCCGGCGGGCTGGTGGTGGACGTCGGCCCGCCCGACTACGAGACCCGCGTCGCGATCCTGCGCAGCAAGTGCGAGGACCGGCGCATCGTGTTCGGCCCGGGCGTGCTCGAGGAGCTGGCGCGCTACGACTTCGCGAACGTGCGCGAGCTCCAGGGCGCGCTCAACCGGCTCGCGGCGCAGCAGTCGCTAGGCGCGGGCGAGCTGACGCCGGAGGGCGTGCGCGCGCTGTTCGGCGACCAGCACCCGGCGCCCCCCACGCCCGCGGGGGGCGCCGGCGGGACGCCGCGGATGGCGTTCGACAGCTTCATCTCCGAGATCGCGGTCGCCGTCGCGCAGCACGTCGAGCCGTGGAAGCAGCGCCTGGCCGAGGCGATCGAGTACTGGACGGCCGAGGGTTACCGCGTCTCGGTGCTCGAGCGCGCGCTCCAGCTCTCCAAGGCGCCCGACGTCGAGGGGCTGCTCGGCACCTTCTCGGCGGCGGTCGACCGACTCAAGGAGCTGGAGGGGCAGGCGAACGCGATCGACGGCGCGCTCGGCGGCGCGGAGCTGTTCCGCGACCCGGAGCGCGTGGCCGAGGCCGAGGAGCTGGTGCAGCAGGCGATGGTCGGCAAGCTGCCGCCGCCCGCGCCCAGCGGCGCGTTCCAGCGCTCGGGGTTCGAGACGGGATCGTCGAACCAGCTCGCGGTGCGCGCGGCGGACGCCGTCGTCGAGAGCCCGGGGCGGGCCTACAACCCGCTGTTCCTGCACGGCCCGAGCGGCGTCGGCAAGACGCACCTGCTCAACGCGATCGGGAACGAGCTGATCGAGGTGAGCGGCGGCGCGATGCGCGTGGCGTGCGTGGGCGCGCAGCAGTTCGTGGACGAGCTCATCGCCGCGCTCCAGGAGGGGTCGGTGGAGCAGTGGCGCACCCGCTACCGACTGGCGGACGCGCTGATCATCGACGACGTGCACTTCATCGCCGGGAAGGAGCGGACGCAGGAGGAGCTGTTCTACGTGTTCAACGCGATGCACAGCTCCGGGCGGCAGATCGTGCTCTCCAGCGACCGCCCGCCGAAGGAGCTGGGCGAGCTGGAGGAGCGGCTGCGCTCGCGCTTCGAGGGCGGACTGGTGGTGGAGATCCAGCGGCCCGACCGCGCGCTGCGCGAGCGGCTCTACGCGCGCCACCTGTCGGTCACGACCACGCCGCCCGAGCCGGACCTCATCTCCTATCTCGCCGACCGCCCGGCCGAGAGCGCACGCGAGATCGCGGGCATCGTACACCGCCTCTCCGCCGCCGCCGACATGGCCGGCGAGGAGATCACGCTGCGGCTGGCGCGGTCGACGCTGGAGGGAGCGGGCACCGCACCAGCGCCGGCGCCGAAGCCGCCTCCCGCGCCGCCGCCGCCCGCACCCGCCGCCGCCGCCGCCGCCGCGAGCGCGGCCGCGGCCTCCGCCGGCACGCCGTCCCGCGGCACCGGCTCGTTCGTGCGCATCACCGGCAGCATCCGCGCGGTCGAAGGGGCGGACCCTGAGACGGGCCGACTCGACGCGTTCTTCTTCGACAACGAGAAGGTCGTGTGGGACTGGCCGGACGTGAGTGGCCGGGTGATCGAGGAGATCAAGTGACGGCGCGCCGCTGTCCGGCACGCTTCAGGATCTCGTGAAGCAGCATTTCACTACGTTACAGTCATGGCCATCCGCGGCAGTCTGAAAGAAGCCAGCCTCCCCGACGTCCTCCAGCTGCTCTCGATGGGCGGAAAGACGGGGTGCCTGAGCGTCTCGCACCGGAGCAACTTCGGGTACATCTACTTCGACAAGGGCCGCATCTCGTACGCGTCGATCGTGAACCGGCGCGACCGGCTGGGAGACATCCTCGTCAAGAGCGGCCTGATCACCAACGAGCAGCTCGAGGAGGCGATCGAGCAGCAGACCCCGCAGCGCGACAAGCGCCTGGGCGAGATCCTGGTGGCGCTGGGCCACATCCAGCGCGAGGACCTGCACCGGCAGATCCGCACGCAGATCGAGGAGGCGGTCTACTTCCTCTTCACCTGGTCGCAGGGGAACTTCAACTTCGAGGCGGACGTCAAGCCTGACGAGCAGGACTTCCTCGTCAACATCAACCCCGAGTCGCTGCTGCTCGAAGGCGCGCGCCGGGTGGACGAGTGGAGCCTGATCGAGAAGAAGATCCCGACGCTCGACATCATCTTCGAGCTGGACCGGGCGAAGCTCGCGTCGAGCGCGCCGCAGCTCACGGCCGAGCAGGACACGCTGCTCCCGCTGATCGACGGCATCCGCGACGTGACGGCGCTGATCGACGAGTCCGGGCTCAGCGAGTTCGACGTCGGGAAGGCGCTGTTCGGGCTCGCCACCGCCGGCTTCCTGCACCGCGTCGGCAAGACCCAGGCGGCGGCGCCCGCGGTGTCGGAGTCGCGGGTGGACGAGCACCGGAACCTCGGCATCGCCTTCTACAAGACGGGGATGCTCGAGGAGGCGATGCGTGAGTTCCGCCGCGTCGCCGAGCTGCGCGCGGGGGACCTGGCGGCGCGGTTCTACGTGGGGCTCGTCCTCATGCGGCAGGGCAAGTGGCCCGACGCGGAAGCGACCTTCCGCGAGTGTGCCGCGCAGTCCGGCGCGAAGCCCGCGGTGTTCCACAACCTGGCGTACGCGCTCGAGCGGCTGGGGCGGCACGACGAGGCCAGGGCGGCGCTCGAGGAGGCGGTGAAGCGCGGCGCGGGCGGCGACCCGCGGGTGCAGACGTCGCTCGGCGTCAACGCGCTCCGGCGCGGCGACGTCGCGGCGGCTGACGACGCCTTCACCTCCGCGCGCCCGCTGTGGGGGAAGCGACCGCCGCCCGCGTCGTGGTTCCACTACGCGGCGCTCGCGGCCGCGCTCGCCGGCGACCTGGAGCGCGCGTCGGCGCTGCTCACCGAGGGCACCACCGCCCACCCGCACGCGGCCGTGCTCTACAACAACCTCGCCGCGGTGCAGGAGCGGCGCGGCAAGCTCCAGGACGCGGCGGCCGCCGCCGAGCGGGGCGTGCAGGAGGACGCGGGCGTCGCGCAGCTGCACAAGAACGTGGGCGACCTGCACTACAAGGCCGGCCGGCACGACGAGGCGCTCGACTCGTTCCAGCGCGCGGTGAAGCTCAACCCGTCGCTCGGCAAGGACGTGTTCCTCAAGCTCGGCAACCTGCGCTACAAGAAGCGCGAGCCCGCCGAGGCGGTGAAGTTCTGGGAGCAGGCGCTCGAGCTCGACCCGTCGGACGCGATCATCCGCGCCAACCTCGACGCGGTGCGGCGGGCGCTGTGACGGACGCGCTCGACGAGGCCGGGTTCGACGCACTGACGCAGAAGATCTCCCGCGAGCGCGGCTTCGGCTGCGCCAGCTACAAGGAGAAGTGCCTGCGCCGGCGCATCGCCGTGCGCATGCGCGCGCGCGGGATGCACACGTTCCGCGACTACGCGCGCCTGCTCGACGCCGACCCGCACGAGTACGACCGCCTGCTCGACGCACTGACGATCAACGTCACGAAGCTCTTCCGGAACCCGGAGGTGTTCGCCGCGATCGCCGAGCGCGTCGTGCCGGCGCTGTGGGACTCGACCGCGCCGGCGATCCGCGTCTGGAGCGCGGGCAGCTCGTCGGGCGAGGAGCCGTACTCGCTCGCCGTGCTCTTCCACCGCCACGCCGCGTCCCGCGGGGAGCTGGGCCGGCTGTCGCGGGTGCGCGTGCTGGGGACGGACATCGACCGCGACAGCCTGACGCGGGCCGCGCGCGGGGAGTTCGAGGAGGTCGCGTTCGCCGACACGGCGCCCGAGCTGCGGCGGCGGTACTTCTCGCCGTCGGGGCCGCCCTTCCGCGTCTCGGACGAGGTGCGCGCGCTGGTGAGCTTCGAGCGGCGCGACCTGCTGCGCGAGCCGCCGCCGCCGGGGCCGTTCCAGCTCGTCACCTGCCGCAACGTCATCATCTACTTCGACCGCGGCACGCAGGAGGAGCTGTTCGAGCGCTTCCACCACGCGCTGACGCCGGGCGGGTTCCTGGTGCTGGGCAAGGTCGAGACGCTGCTGGGCCGCGCGCGGACGATGTTCCAGGTCGTGGACGCGCGCGAGCGCATCTTCCGGAAACTGTAGATGCCGGCGGCCGCGTGAAAGAATTTCGTGTGAAGGTCGCCGACTACGCCGTCGCGCGGGGGGACGCCACCATCGTCACGATCGGGCTGGGCTCGTGCGTGGCGATCGTGCTCCACGACCGCGCGGCGCAGGTGGCCGGGCTCGCGCACGTGCTCCTGCCGAGCGAGAGCATGTCCCGCGACCGGAGCAACCTCGCCAAGTTCCCGTCCACCGCGGTGCCGCTGCTGCTCGGCGAGATGCGCAAGCTCGGCGCGCGGGGGCCGCTCTGGGCGAAGCTGGTGGGCGGCGCCAGCATGTTCCAGAAGCTCCTCGCCAACGGCACGAACATGGGCGAGCGCAACCTGGACGCGACGCGCATCGCCCTCGGCGCCGCGGGCGTGCCGATCCTGGCCGAGGACGTCGGCGGCGACTACGGGCGGAGCGTCTACCTCGACGTGCGGAGCGGCAGGGTGCTCGTGCGCTCCCTCAAGCGCGGCGACCTCGAGCTGTGACCCAGCCCGCCGGCGGGGCCGGAGGCGGCGGCGGCGGCGGCGGCGCGGCGGGCCCGGGCCGCCAGCACACCGTCCTCGTCGTCGACGACAGCGCGCTGATGCGGCGCGTCGTGGCGGAGATGGTGGACAGCTTCCCGGAGTTCCGCGTGGTGGGCGTCGCGCGCAACGGCTACGACGCCATCAAGCAGGTGCACGCGCTGGAGCCGGACATCCTGACGCTCGACATCGAGATGCCGGAGCTGGACGGGCTCCAGACGCTGGGCTACGTGATGAGCGAGGCCCCGCGCCCGGTCATCATGCTGAGCGCGGCCGGCTCCGGTCCCGGAGCGCCCGACCTGACGATCCGCGCGCTCGAGCTGGGCGCGGTGGACTTCGTGCGCAAGCCGTCGGGCCCGATCAGCCTCGACCTCGCCAAGGTGCGCGACCGCCTGCACGAGTCGCTCAAGGCCTGTACGCAGGTGAACCTCCGCGGCGTGGACGTCCTGGCGCGCCCGCGGTCGGGGAAGGATTCGACGCGCTTCACGCCGCCGGCCGGACACGCGGCGATTGTCGTCGCCATCGCCGCGTCCACCGGCGGCCCGCGCGCCCTCGCCGAGGTGGTGCCGAACCTTCCGCGCTCGCTCGACGCGGCGGTGCTCGTCGTGCAGCACATGCCGGCCGGCTTCACGCGCAGCCTCGCCGACCGGCTGAACTCGCAGAGCCAGCTCCGCGTGGTGGAAGCCGAGCACGGCGAGGCGCTCACCGCCGGCCGCGTGTACGTGGCGCCGGGCGGGCAGCACATGCGTGCCGCCATCGTTGGCGGCGTGCCGTGCGTGGCGCTCGACGACGGGCCGTCGGTGTGGGGCGTGCGGCCGTCGGCGGACCCGCTCTTCCGCTCGGTGGCGCAGCTCTACCGCGCGGCCTCCGTCGGCGCGGTGCTCACGGGGATGGGTCGCGACGGCGCCGAGGGGCTGCGGGCGATCCGCGAAGCCGGCGGCGGGGCGGTCGTGCAGGACCGCGCCAGCTCGGTCATCTACGGCATGCCGCAGGCGGCGCTGTCGCTGGCCGGCGCCGATCGCATCTGCCCGCTGGCCGACATCGCGGGCGCCATCTCCGAGCTCGTGGCCGAGCGCCGGGAGCGGGCGCGATGACCGCCGCCGCCCGCGCTCGGCTTGCGCCGCGACCGGCGCACGATAACAGTCCACGCATGTGGACGACCGTCACCCCCTGCACGCCGCGCGACGCGGAGGGCAGCGCATGAGTCCGCGAGAGGACCGGGCGGAGGAGTCCGGCGCCCCGGCGCGCGCCGCCGACGCCGCCCCCACCGGCCGGTCGCCGCGGGACATCGCCGCGGCGCTCAATGCCGCGCGCGCGGGCGCGCCCGGCGACGAGGCGGCGGCGGCGCCCGGGGCCGGGCCGCCGGCGCCGCCCCCGCTCGACGACGTGGCCCACGCGGTCGCGCGCCGCATCGACGACGCGCGCTCCGGTCCGGAGGCGGACGCCGACGAGGAGGAGGAGTTCGACGCCACCGACGACTACGTGGCGCCGCCGCCGCTGCGCGAGATGGCGCGCGCGCGGAGCGGCGTCGCCGAGCTGCTGCTCTTTCGCGTCGGGCGCGAGCTGTTCGCCACCGGGCTCGCCGACGTCGAGGAGGCGGTGGAGCGCTCGGCGGTGCACCCGCTGCCGCACATGCCCCCCGCGATGCTCGGCGTGTTCGAGCTGCGCGGGAGCCTGGTGCCCGTCTACTCGCCCGGCGCGGCGCTCGGCGTCCCCCTGGGGGAAGGCGCCGGTACGCTCGTCATGTCCGGCGGCGGGCGGCGCGTGGCCATCGCCGTCGACGAGGTGAGCGACGTGGTGCAGCTGGACATCTCGACCCTGCGCGACGCGCCCGCGTCCGCGGACCCCGACGGCATCCTGCTCGGCGTCGCCAGGCGCGGGGCCGAGCTGGTGAGCGTCGTCGACGGCGAGGCGCTCGTG
>DATFPD010000642.1:0-9592 GCA_035265005.1 Gemmatimonadaceae bacterium
GCCGCTCGGCGCGGCGTACGCGCGCATCAACCGGCTGCTGCTCGACGGGCTGCGGCGGCTCGGCGTGCGCGACCTGTGCATCGCCCACCCCGCGGCGCGCGCCCCGCTGCCGACCGGCGCCCCCTGCTTCGAGACGCCGACCGCGGGCGAGCTGGTGGCCGGGGGCGCGAAGCTCGTCGGCAGCGCGCAGTATCGCGAGGGCGGCGCGCTGCTGCAGCACGGCTCCATCCTGGTGGACGACGACCAGACGACGTTACTGGCCGAGCTCGCCACGCGTCCGATGGCGGGAGTACCCGCCCCCGCAACATTGCGACGGCTGCTGCGCCGAGCACCGGACGTGCAGGAAGTGGCGAGCGCGCTGTTCGACGCCGTGCGCGAGCGCGAGGACGCGGACGCCGCCGAGATGGCGATGGGCGCGGCGCTCGCCGCCGCCGCCGCCGCACTTCGCGCTCGGTACGAGGACGCAGGGTGGACGTGGCGGCGGTGAGCGACGAGGCCAATCATACCCGAGCCAGACCCTGACCTGATGCCCGACATGCGACGACCGACCCGTGGAGCCCTCGCAGCCACTGCACTTCTGGCGTTGACCCTCGCCGCCTGCCCGGGCGGCGACTCGGGCGAGAAGGGCGGCAAGGGACGCGCGGCCGCCGGCGGCCAGCCGGTGAACGGCGGCACGCTGATCATCGCGTCGTCGGACATCGACCATCTGTTCCCGCAGCTCAGCGTCAACTTCGGTGCGAAGAACGTCACCGATCAGATGTTCGACTACCTCGCCGACATCGGCGACGAGCTGAACACGCTGGGCGATGCCGGCTTCACGCCGCGCCTGGCGACGCGGTGGGAGTGGGCGCCCGACTCGCTGAGCATCACGTTCCATCTCGATCCTCGCGCGCGCTGGCACGACGGGCAGCCCGTCCGCGCGTCGGACGTGCGCTTCACGCACCAGATCTACCACGACCCGGCGTCGACGTCGCTCAACTACGAGCTGATCTCGACCGTCGACTCGGTGCAGGTCGTCGACTCGCTCACGCCCCGCATCTGGTACCGCCGCCGCGGCCCCGAGCAGTTCTTCGACGCCGTCTACCAGATGCCGATCCTGCCCGAGCACGTGCTGAAGGGGATCGCGCACGACAAGCTGCGGCAGTCGGAGTTCGCGCGGAGCCCCATCGGGAGCGGGAAGTTCCGCTTCGTACGGTGGACACCTGGCCAGCAGATCGAGCTGATCGCCGACACCGCCAACTACCGCGGCCGCCCGCGGCTCGACCGCGTGATCTACTCGATCGTCGCCGACTACCCGGCCGCGCTGACGCGCCTGCGCGCCGGCGAGGCGGACTTCTACGAGACCATCCGCCCGGAGAACGTGGCCGAGGTGGACAACAGCCCGACGCTGAAGGCGATCCCGTACCAGGGCTCGCAGTACGGCTTCATGGGGATGAACCTCCGCGAGAACGGGCCGCGCGGCCGCCCGCACCCCGTCTTCGGCGACCGCACGATGCGCCGCGCCCTGACGATGGCGGTCGACCGCCGGGCGCTGGTGCGGAGCGTCTTCGACACGCTCGCCTACCCGTCGATCGGCCCGGTGACGCGCGGCCAGTCGGTCGCGGACACGACGATCGCGCAGATCCCCTTCGACACCGTGCGCGCGAAGCAGCTCCTCGACTCGCTCGGCTGGCGCGACGCCAACGGCGACGGCGTGCGCGAGCGGAACGGGCGGCCGCTGGAGTTCGCCATCATCGTGCCCTCGATCAGCGCGAGCCGCGTGCGCCTGGCGACGCTGGTCCAGGCGCAGCTCAAGCGCGTCGGCGTCACGGCGAACCTCGAGCAGCTGGAGTTCGGCGCGTTCCTCGAGCGCCTGCGTCGCCGCCAGTACGACGCCGCCATGTCGGCGTGGACCACCGACCCGAGCCCGAGCGGCATCCGCCAGCTCTGGACCACCGCCGGCTCGCGCTCCGAGGACGGGTCCAACTACCAGTCGTACGAGAGCCCGGCGTTCGACGCGTACGTGGACAGCGCCGCCCGCGCCGCCACCCCCGCCGCGCGGAAGGCCTACTTCCGCCGCGCGTACGAGACGATCGTCGGCGACGCGCCGTCGGTGTGGATCTACGAGCAGCGCCTGGTGGCCGGCGCCCACGAGCGCCTGCGCACGGCGCCGATGCGCGCGGACGGCTGGTGGGCGCACCTCGACCAGTGGTGGATCCCCTCGAACGCGCGCATTCCGCGCGACCAGATCGGGCTGCGGACGGTGGCCGAGCGGTGAGGCGGGACGGGGGGCGCGCCGGGGCGTGATCCGCTTTCTCGTCAGGCGCCTCGCCCAGGCCGCGCTGGTCGTCTTCGCGGTCGTGTCGCTCACGTTCTTCCTGCTGCGACTGGCGCCGGGCGACCCGCTGTCGGCGTCGCTCGAGCATCCGTCGGTCTCCCCCGAGGTGCGCGCGCGCTGGCGCGCCGAGCTGGGGCTCGACCGCCCGCTGCCGGTGCAGTACGTGCGCTGGGTCGCGGCGGCGGCCCGCGGCGACCTCGGCGTGTCCAGCGTCAGCGCCCGGCCGGTGGGCGTGATGGTCCGCGAGGCGCTGCCGAACACGCTGCTCCTGATGGGCACCGCGCTTCTCGCGAGCTTCGTGCTGGGGATCGCCGTCGGCGTCGTGCAGGCGGTGCTGCGCGGCACGCTGGCGGACCGCGCCCTCGGCATGGGCTCGCTCCTGTTCTACTCGATGCCGGAGTTCTGGCTGGCCACCGTCGCGCTGATCGCCTTCACCTACTGGCTGCCGATCTTCCCCTCCGGCGGCCTGACGACGCCCGTCGTCTACGACTACATGGGACCCGTCGAGAAAGTGGCGGACCGCGTCAGGCACCTCGTGCTCCCCGCCGCCACACTGACGCTGCTCACGTCGGCGGCGATCGCGCGGTACCAGCGGTCGGCGATGCTCGACGTGATCCACGAGGACTGGCTGCGCACGGCGCGGGCGAAGGGGCTCGCCGAGCGGGCGGTGATCTTCCGGCACGCGCTGCGGAACGCGCTGCTGCCGGTGATCACGCTGTTCGGGCTCGCCTTCCCGGCGCTGCTGGGCGGCGCGGTGTTCGTGGAGAAGGTCTTCTCGTGGCCCGGCATGGGGCGGGTGGCGGTGGACGCTATCGGCTCCCGCGACTACCCGCTCGTGCTGGCGTGCGTGCTCGTGGGGAGCCTGATGGTGGCCGCGGGGAATCTGGTCGCCGACCTGCTGTACGCGGCGGTGGACCCGCGGATGCGCGAGGCGGGATGACGCCCGGCGGCGGCGGCGGCGGCCGGGGGGCCCCCCCCGAGAGCAAGATACGTCGCTCGGCGGCCCGACGCGTCACCATTCGAGCGCGACGCGGAGCGAATCGTGGCGCGTCGGCGCCCCCGCTGAAAGGGATTACACGCCGACGGTCCGCCCGTACCATCCCTCGGTTGCCAGCCGGTACCGAATCGTGCGGACGCTAGCCGCGGCGCCGACCAGCTTTGCTGCCCCCGCGGCGACTCTCGTGGGGGCGCTCGCGGCGACGCTCGCGGCCATCCTCGCCGGCTGCGCCACCGTGCAGCGCACCGGCGCCCCGCACGCCGCGGGCTGCGTGCGTGAGGCCCGGCACCAGCCGTATACGCCCGCCGCCTTCGCCGGCGCACTCGCGGGCGACTATGCGTTCACCATTGTTGCCGACTCGGGCGAGCGACGCGGCCGGCACGCGTCGGGCTCGCTCACGATTCGCGACGTCGACGACAGTCTGCGGCGCCAGCGTCCCGGCGTTCCGCAGTTCCGGGGGGAAGCCAGGCTCGCGTTCGACTCGATAGGCATCAGAGTGGTCAGACCGGTCGGCGACGCCGGGAGCCCGATCTACTCGTCCTTCGTCGGCGACGGCGAGCGGTCCCCGGTCCAGATGCTCCTCGGCCCCGTCTACACCGACGGCCCGACGACCCACTTCGTGATCAACCGCTTCGGGGCGCAAGGCTTCGCGGGCGTGTGGTGGCACTCGTTCGGGGCCTTCGGCCGGACCGCGACGGGCTGGTTCTGCGCCACGCGCCGCCCCGCCGCCTGACGAGTCGCGCCGTGCCCACCACGTCGACCGAGGAGCTCTTCGCGACGCCCGCCCGATCGCTCCCGCCGGTGGACCCGGCCGGCGCGGCGGCGGGCCCCTGGCGGGGCGCCGTCCGGCGCCTGCGCCGCGACCGGAGCGCCATGGTCGGCCTGGCCGCGCTCGCCGCGCTCGCGCTGGCGGCCGTCTTCGCCCCGCTGGTCGCGCCCTACGACCCCATCGACCAGCCCGACATCATCGGCCTCAAGAGCCTCCCGCCCTCGCTCGCCCACCCGTTCGGCACCGACCAGGCGAGCCGCGACGTGTTGAGCCGGGTGATCTACGGCGCGCGCGTCTCGCTCGGCGTCGCCGCGCTGTCGATGCTCGTCGCGATCACGATGGGGACGATCTACGGCGCCGTCGCCGGCTACCGCGGCGGGCGCACCGACGCCGCGATGATGCGGGCGGTGGACACGCTGCTCTCGATCCCACGCATCCTGCTGCTCATCGCCGTGCTCTCGCTCTGGACGCGGACCCCGATCCTCGCGCTGGTGCTGCTGATCGGCTTCACGGGCTGGTTCGGCGTGAGCCGCATCGTGCGGGCGCAGGTGCTCTCGCTCAAGGAGCGCGAGTTCGTCGTCGCCGCCCGCGCCCTCGGCGCCTCGGGCCCGCGCCTGCTCGTCAGGCACATCCTCCCGAACGTCGCGTCGCCGATCGTCGTCGCGGCCACGCTCGGCGTGGGCCACGTCATCATCCTCGAGGCGGGCCTCTCCTACCTCGGCCTCGGCGTCCAGCCCCCGCAGGCGAGCTGGGGCAGCATCATCCGCGACGGCAGCGAGCAGGTGACCACGCTCTGGTGGATCTCCCTCTTCCCGGGCCTCGCGATCGTCCTCACCGTCATGGCGCTGAACGCGCTGGGCGACGGCATGCGCGACGCGCTGGACGTGCGGGGCCGGTGAGCTAGCGTTCCGCGGTTCGCGATTCGTGATGCGCGAAGGGCCCCGGGACGCCTGCTGGTGGCATCCCGGGGCCCTTCGCGCATCACGAATCGCGAACCGCGAATTCGCTCTTACGCCCTTCGCGGCCCCCTCACCAGGCTCCGCACCACCGTGCTCGCGCCGACCGCGATCAGGAGCCCCTGGCCGGCCGCCGCCGCCGCCGAGAACCAGAAGATCGACGGCACCGATGCGTCGACCGAGTAGGCGAAGCCCAGCACCGTGAGCAGCGCGATCGCCACCAGCAGCAGGTTGCCGAGCGCGGCGCCCATGAAGGCTGTGGCCGACGTCAGGTCGCGCCGGCGGATCCGGGCGCCGAGCCAGGTCGCACCCAGCCCCGCGGCCGCGCCGATCACCGGGGTCACGTCGCGGGCAACCCAGGCCGAGAGCGCCACCACCAGCAGCCCGGAGAGGGCGTACGGGATGTGGAGCGCGAGTCTGGTCCGCGGGCGAGCGGCGGCGATGACGGGGCGAACGAGGGTGATCTCAGGCGACATCCAACTAACCTCCGGCAGGCGGTGTGCGTGAGTTCCAATCGCTGTAAAGACGCCCGAGCGGGGGTGAAGGTAATCCGACCGTCCGAATCCAGTGCGGCGGCGCTCGACGACACTTGCCTTTTTGGCGGCCGCAGGGCAGCTATCCGGCTCCCCGAGGCCCTAACTTCCCCGAATCGGTCACTTTGACCCCACTCCTCACCGTCTCCGACCTTCGGACCTACTTCTACACCGGCGCGGGCGTCGCCCGGTCGGTGGACGGGGTCTCGTTCTCCGTCGAGCCCCGGGAGACGCTGGGGGTGGTCGGCGAGAGCGGCTGCGGGAAGTCGGTGACGGCGCTCAGCATCCTCCGGCTGATCCAGCGGCCGGGGCGGATCGAGCCGGGGGGGCGGATCGAGTTCGAGGGGAAGGACCTGCTCCAGCTCCCGGAGCCGGAGATCCGCCGCGTGCGCGGGAACCGCATCGCGATGATCTTCCAGGAGCCCATGACCGCGCTGAACCCGGTCTTCACCGTCGGCGAGCAGATCGCCGAGGTCGTGCGGGTCCACGCCCGCGCGTCCCGCAAGGCGGCCTGGGAGCGCGCGGTCGAGATGCTCACGCTCATGGGGATCCCCGCGCCCGCCGAGCGCGCGCGGCAGTACCCGCACCAGCTCTCCGGCGGGATGCGGCAGCGCGTCATGATCGCGATGGCGCTGGTGATGAACCCCGCCCTCGTCATCGCGGACGAGCCGACGACCGCCCTCGACGTCACGATCCAGGCGCAGATCCTGGAGCTGCTCGGGGACCTCCAGCAGCGCCTCGGCACCTCGATCCTGCTCATCACACACGACCTCGGCGTGATCGCCGAGACGGCGCAGCGGGTGATCGTCATGTACGCCGGCGAGGTGGTGGAGCAGGCGACGGTGGGCGAGCTGTTCGCACACCCACACCATCCCTACACCGAGGGGCTGATGCAGGCGATGCCGCGCGTGGGCCAGGAGCGCGAGCGTCTCGCCGTCATCCCCGGCACCGTCCCGCCGCCCACCGCCTGGCCCACCGGCTGCCGCTTCCGCGACCGGTGCCCGTACGCGTGGGAGCGGTGCGAGCGCGAGCACCCGCCACTCTACCAGATCGCCGGCGGCGACGGCCGCAGCCACGTGTCGCGCTGCCACCTGGCGGACGAGCCGGAGCGCCGCGCGCAGGCGCACGCGCCGCTGGCCGCGCGCTCGAACCCCGCCTCATGACCGCTCCGCCCGCGGCGCCGCTGCTCGCCGTCCGCGACCTCACCAAGTACTTCCCGATCAAGCGCGGCCTGCTCGGGCGCACGGCGGGAGCGGTGAAGGCGGTCGACGGCGTCTCCTTCGAGCTGTCTCCGGGCGAGACGCTGGGCGTGGTGGGCGAGAGCGGCTGCGGCAAGACGACGATGGGGCGCGCGATCCTGCGCCTCATCGAGCCGACCTCGGGTGAGGTGCGCTTCGAGGGCACCGACATCCGCGCGCTCGACGCCGAGGGGATGCGACGTCTGCGCCGGCAGATGCAGATCGTCTTCCAGGACCCGTTCTCGTCGCTCAACCCTCGGATGACGATCGGCGCCATCGTGCGCGAAGGGCTGACCATTCACCGCCTCGCCGAGGGCGCCGCGGCCGACGCGCGCGTGCGGCAGCTGCTGGACGAGGTCGGGCTGCGCCCCGAGTACGCGTCGCGCTTCCCGCACGAGTTCTCCGGCGGCCAGCGGCAGCGCGTCGGGATCGCGCGCGCGCTGAGCGTGGAGCCGCGCTTCATCGTCTGCGACGAGCCCGTCTCCGCGCTCGACGTGAGCGTGCAGGCGCAGGTGATCAACCTTCTTCAGGACCTCCAGCGCGACCGGAAGCTGACCTACCTGTTCATCGCGCACGACCTGTCGGTGGTGGAGCACATCGCCGACCGCGTGGCGGTGATGTACCTGGGGAAGATCGTCGAGCTGGCGGCGGCGGCGGACCTCTACCGCGAGCCGCTCATGCCCTACACGCAGGCGCTGCTCTCCGCGGTCCCGGTCCCCGACCCCACGCTGCGGAAGCAGCGGATCGTGCTCACCGGCGACGTCCCCTCCCCCGCCAACCCGCCTCCCGGGTGCGTCTTCCATCCGCGCTGCCACCATCCGGCCAAGGATGCGGCGTGCACGCGCATCATCCCGCCGCTGGAGCTCAAGGGACTTTCGCACTGGGCGGCATGTATTAAGCAGCCTCCTACCACCGTCGGCTGGGACGCTCAGCAATCCGCCGGGGCGACGAAGCAGCCTGAGCGCTATCTTCCCGTCATGCAAGCAGTGAAAGGCTGAGGGACGGGGGATGCGGGATGGGGGATGAACTGCGCTCGACCGTCGTAGTTCATCCCCATTCCCCCATCCCGCATCCCCCATCCCCTCGCTCGATAAACCTTCAACCTCCAAAGCGGCAGAGGAGCCCCTGTGGCGATCACTACCCCACCAACCACGCGAGAGCGCGAGCGCGCCATCGACGTCGGGACCACCACGACCGACACGCCGCCACTCCCGCCCGGCGGCGACCGCGGCTTCTTCGGGCACCCGCGCGGCCTGGCGACGCTGTTCTTCACGGAGATGTGGGAGCGGTTCTCGTTCTACGGCCTCCGCCCGCTCCTCGTGCTCTTCATGGCCGCCGCGCTCGCGCGAGGCGGCTTCGGCTTCGATCGGACCACGGCGTCATCGATCGTCGGCCTCTACGCCTTCAGCGTCTACCTCGCCTCGGTCCCGGGCGGCTGGGTCGCCGACCGGCTCCTGGGCCTCCAGCGGGCGATCTTCCTCGGCGCTTGCCTGATCACCGCCGGCCACCTCTCGATCGGCGTCTCCGGGTTCGCCGGCGAGAACGGCAAGGTCCCCTTCTTCCTCGGGCTGATCCTCATCGTCCTGGGCACGGGACTCCTCAAGCCGAACATCTCGGCCATCGTCGGAGATCTCTATCCCGAGGGCGGCTCCCGGCGCGACGCGGGGTTCTCGGTCTTCTACATGGGCATCAACGTCGGCGCCTTCGCCGGCCAGCTCATCACCGGCCTCCTCGGCGAGAAGGTCGGCTGGCACTACGGCTTCGGCGCCGCCGGCGTCGGCATGTTCTTCGGCCTCGTCGTCTTCGCGCTGACGCGAGGCAAGACGCTCCGGGGCATCGGTACCTCACCTACCCGGCACCCGGACCCGGCCGTGCAGGCGCGGCAGGAGCGCACGGTGAAGCTGGCGGTCGGGGTCGGGCTCGCGGCCATCGCGGCCGTGTTCGTGCTCGCCGCGTCAGGCAGCATCACGATCAACCCGCAGGTGGTCGGCCAGCAGCTGGTGCGCATCACGCTGGCGATGGTGGCGCTGTTCTTCGCGTACGTGCTGTTCGCCGGCGGCCTCAGCGGCGACGAGAAGAAGCGCGTCGCCGTGATCTTCGTGCTCTTCCTCTTCGCCGTCGCCTTCTGGGGCGCGTTCGAGCAGGCGCCCACGTCGCTCAACCTCTTCGCCGCGGACTTCACCGACCGCACCATCGGCGGATGGGAGGTGCCGGCCGTCTGGTTCCAGTCGATCAACTCCGCGTTCGTCATCATCTTCGCGCCGGTGTTCGCCGGCATCTGGCTCGCGCTCGGCAAGCGCGACCGGGACCTCTCGAGCCCGGGCAAGTTCTCCCTCGGCCTCGCCCTGGCGGCGGTCGGCTTCGCGCTCATGATCGTCGCGGCCAACAGGGTCGTGGCGAGCAACGGCGCGCTCAGGGTCTCCGCCATGTGGCTCACCGCCAGCTACTTCTTCCAGACGCTGGGCGAGCTCTGTCTGAGCCCGGTCGGCCTCTCGTCGATGACGAAGCTCTCGCCGCGCAAGTACGTCGGCCAGATGATGGGGATCTGGTTCACCGCCTCCGCGCTCGGCAACCTGATCGGCGGCCTGGTCGGCGGCCACGTGGACCCGGAGAAGCTGGACCAGATGCCGGTGCTGTTCACGCGCACGACGGTCTACCTCGTGGCCGCGTCGGTCGTCCTCGCGCTGCTCTCGATCCCGATCCGCCGCATGATGGCGAACGTGGAGCAGCACGGCGCGAGAGTGAGGTGAGAGCTGGGACTGAGGCACTGAGGGACTGAGAA
>DATFPD010000643.1:0-7710 GCA_035265005.1 Gemmatimonadaceae bacterium
GGACGAGGTTCGTCGCCACCGCGAACAGCCACGACCGCTCGCTGGCCAGCGGCCCCTCCTGGCGCAGCGCGCGCAGGAAGGTCTCCTGCGCCACCTCCTCCGCCCAGTCGCGGTCCCCGAGCCGGGGCGTGAGGTACCTCACGAGCGGCGCGTGGTACGTGCGGAACAGGCGGTCGGCGTCATCCATGGGTTCTAGGCACGGGCTGCGTCCTGCGTCCTGCGTCCTGCGTCCTGCCTGCCCACCGGGATGCAGCACGCAGGACGCAGGACCCCGGTCTCACCAGGCGCGACTGATCTCCACCAGCTCGCGATCCGTCAAGGCGTCGACGCCCGCGTCCGGCACCACCTCCACCATCACCTTCGCCCCCGCCACCAGCACGCGGTCGCCGAGTGCGAAGGCGGCGCGCAGGTCGCCGACGCGGTCGATGAGCTTGAAGTACGCGTCGGAGTACGCCTTCACGCGCACGGTGCGCAGTTCGGCGCGGGCGCGCGAGTCGGTCCAGACGCCGCGGTCGCTCAGGGTGAATATACGGTTCCCCACGCGGCGCTGGGCGCCGGCGCCGCGTCCGGCCGCGCCGGCGGTCACGCGGGCGGCCGAGTCCGCGGCGGCGAGCGAGGTCGCCTGGCGCTGCTCGGCGGCCACCTTCGCCCGCTCGAACGCCTGGTCGCGCGCCGAGGCGGCCGGGGCCGTCGCGACGGACGGCGGCGGCGCCGACTCGGCGACGGCGTTTCCGGCGCCGCCTGACGACACGCGCGTGCGGCGGCCCATGCCGGCGCCGCCCCCCATGACCGAGCCGACCACGGCCCGCTGCTGCTGGGCGTCGACCACCATCCCCGGCTCGCGCACGAAGTACGAGGTGAACTCGGTCGGGATGCCGTAGCGCTCGCCCAGCTCGCGGATCTCGGCGTCGA
Source organism: Gemmatimonadaceae bacterium (assembly GCA_035265005.1). Lineage (GTDB taxonomy): Bacteria > Gemmatimonadota > Gemmatimonadetes > Gemmatimonadales > Gemmatimonadaceae > DATFPD01. The sequence goes on from DATFPD010000643.1 coordinate 913, forward strand.
GCTCCGCGGAGCCGCCCTGGCGGCGCCGCTCGGCGCTCAGCCACCCCACGCGCTGCGTCGCCCAGAGCCGCGCGACGAACGGGTTCGCGCGCTCGCGCTCCGGGAAGTCGGCGTCGGCCGTCCAGTCCACCGGGCCCGAGGGCGTGCGCGCCTCGACCCGCACCCGCGCCGGGCCGCTCCCGGTGTAGCGGGCGAGCACCACCAGGTCCTGGCCGGCGAAGACGTCCGCCGGCTCCGACGGGTGCATCTTCACCAGCCGCACGCCCGCGCCCTCGGCGCGGACGCGGACGTCGGTGAGGACGGGACTCGTCAGGCGGCTGGCGACGAGCGACACCGCGCGCTCCACGCTCTCGTCCGGCCGCACGAAGTGCGCGGTGCCGCGCCCCTCGACGGCGAGCTGCTCGAGCAGCCCGGCGTGGACGTCGGAGCCGAGGCCGAAGGTGAAGACGCGGGCGCGGCCGCGGCGGTCGGCGGCGCGGGCGGCGATGCGCGCCGGGTCGCGCTCGCCCACGGTCGGCTCGCCGTCGGTGAGGAAGAGGACCAGCGGCAGCCGGTCGTCGCCGCGCGACCAGCCCTCGCCGCGCGCCGGCTCACGAAGTGCCGCGTCCAGCGCCCCCGAGATGTTCGTCGACCCCTCGGCCTGGAGGTCGTCGACGTAGCGGGCCGCGGCGGCCAGGTTCTCGCGCGTCGCCGGGACGAAGCCGTCGCGGAACGAGCGCACGTCGGTCGAGAAGTCGATGATGCGGAAGCGGTCCTCGGGCTCCAGCGTGGCCAGGAGCTGCCGCCCCGCCGCGCGCGCCTGCTCGATCTTCCGCCCGCTCATCGAGCCCGACACGTCCACCACGAACGTCACGTCGCGCGGCACCTCGGAGCGCGCGCCCCGCGGCCGCGACGGCGGCGAGACGGTGATGAGCGCGAAGCCGCCGGCGTCGGATTCGGAGCCCGGCGCGTAGGTCAGCACGGTCACCGCCGGCCGGTCGCTCCGGCGCAGCGGGAGCAGCAGCGCCAGGTCGCGGGCGTCGCCGCGCACGCGCACGGTGCGCCGGCCGCGCCCGGACGACGCGTCCGAGACCTCGATGGCGTGGGTGGGCGAGTAGGGCGACCCGTACTGCTCCCCCTCGTACGTGAGCGCGAACGACGACGCGGTGCCCTCGTCGCCGCGGACGTTAGGCGCACCGCCGTCCACGCCGCCGCCCGCGCCCGGGCGCGAGCCGCGGAAGTAGTCCACGCGCAGCGCGTCCCCCTCCCGCTCGGCCACGCTCTGGAAGCGCACGACGACCTGCTTCTCCTCGCCGGGCGCGATCGGGAAGATGCGCGTGCGGAGCAGCCCGTGCCCCATCCACTCGACCAGCGCCGGGTCGCGCTGCCGGCGCACGATCTCCTCGTACACGCGGCGGGCCTCGGCGGCGTTCATCGTCTCGCCGGCCACCAGCTCGCCGTTGATCGTCATCCGCAGGTCCTGGAACGCGGCGTTCGGCGGCAGCGGGAAGATGTAGTCGGCCTCCCCCAGCGCCCCGCCGCGGTTCACGAAGGTCTCGCGCACCTCGTACCGCAGCACGCGGTCGGCGAGCTCCACCCGCACGTCGCTCGCCGTGCGCACCACGGTCGAGGAGACGACGCCGGGCTGCACGCACGGCCGCGGCCGCGGGCAGGGGCGCTCGGGGATGCACCCGACCGGCGGCGTGGGGCACGGGCGCGGAATGATCCACCCCTGCGCCCCGGCGGACGCGAGGGGGAGGAGGGCGGACAGCAGGACGAACGGAAGACGGCGCATGAGGGTCCCTATTGGTGTGGGTCTGATAGGGAGACGCCCGGGGAGGGGAGAGTTGCACATGAGGCGGTTGCGAGTTGCGAATTGCGAGTTGCGAGAGGGGCCTCGGGACGCCAAGAGCCTCCCGGGGCACGTCTCGCAACTCGCACCTCGCAACTCGCAACGCCTTCAGTTCGGTGTCAGCACGGCTTTCGGCACTTCCCTCCGCTCCACGGCCGCCAGCGCCTCGCCGGCACTTTCCAGCTTGTACTTCCGCCCCGCCAGCTCCCGCCAGGGGATCCGGTCGCCGAAGCGGGCGGCGAGCTCCACGCCGCGGTAGAAGTGGGAGAAGTCGGAGCCCCAGGTGCCGCGGATCTCGACGTGCTTCTTGTTGATCTGGTGGTGCGGGTGGATCAGGACGGGGCCGTTGTCGGTGTAGTGGCCGCAGATCACCACCCGCCCGCCGTCGCGCACCAGGTCGAGCGCGTCGGAGACGGCGTCGGGGGCGCCGGCGGCCTCGATCACCACGTCCACGCCGCGGCCGCGGGTGGCGTCGAGCACCGCCTGACGACGCGCCTCGCGCGGCAGGTCGAGCGAGAGCGCGTGCGCGGCGCCGAAGCGGCGGGCGAGCGCCAGCCGGTCGCTGGGCGCGCCGACGGCGAAGATCTCCCCGGCGCCGGAGAGCGACGCCAGCCCGATCGCCGACTGCCCCACCGGGCCGACGCCGAGCACCGCCACCGACTGCCCGAGCCGGAGCTCGGCGCGGTCCACGGCGTGGAGCGCCGTCACCAGCCCGCAGCCGCCGCCGATGAACGTCTCGGGCGACAGCCCCGGCGGGATGCGCACGAGCTTCACCCCGGGCTTGAGCCAGAGCGCCTCGGACCACCCGCCGAGCAGGCCGTCGCGCGCGCCGTAGGTGATGCCGTAGACGCGGCGGTGCGGGCAGCGCGTGCTCTGCTTCGCCACCAGGCACTGGTAGCAGGCGTTGCACGTCTCGTGGACGTCCAGGAACGTGACGACGTCGCCGACCGCGAACGGCCGCCCCTCCACGTCCGGGATCCGGCCGTTCAGGTCGGCGATGGTGCCGACGGCGACGTGCCCCGGGATGAGCGGGTACGGCACCCCGGCCAGCCGCCCGTGGTGCAGGTGCACGTCGGTCCCGCACACCTCGGCGAAGTCGACGGAGAGGAGCGCGGCGCCGGGCTCCAGGCGCGGCGCCGGAAATCGCTCGAGCCGCACGGGCTCGTTCGGCGCCGGGATGACGGCGGCGGTGATCCGGGTGGTGTCGTGCATGGGGCGGATAATTGTCCCGCGGGCGGCGGCCGGCGCAACGGGGCGTGCCGCGAACGCCGCCGCCGGCGTTGCCGCCGGTGGCCGGCGCGCCGCCGGCGCGGTATGTTCGCACCACGCCCACCCGACGAGACCGACCATGCGCACCCTCGGCGCCGCCCTGCTGTCGATCGCCCTCCTCGCCGCGTGCTCGTCCACGCCGCGCGGCGGCGACACCCCGTCCCCCCAGCCGGCCGCCGCCGCCGCCGCCGCCGACCCGGCGGACTCGACGTACGGCTACAGCCCGCAGAACCCGATCAAGGTCGGCGGCGTGAAGGAGGAGGTGAGGCCCGCGCGGCAGCACGAGTTCCTCCGGGCGCTGCGCGGGCCCGCGGGCCAGGTCGTCCGGTACCAGCGGCGGGGGAGCTGCTGCCCGTACGACACGCCTAACGGTCTGATCGGCAACCGGGGGCTGCTCGACGTCTACGAGGTCACCTACGACGGGCTCGCCGAGCCGATCGTCCTCTACCTGACGCTGTACGACTTCGAGGAGCCGCGCGCGCCGCGCGGGTTCACGCTCCAGCGGTAGGGGCGGCGCCCTCCTCGCCCAGGAGCTCGTCGACCGCCGCCGCGATGCCGCGGACCACCCGCGCCAGGCGGTCGAAGTCGACCGTCCGCGGGGTGTCGCTGGCCCCGTGGTAGTGCGGGTTCCGGAAGGGGGCGGTGTCGGTGATCATGACCGCCGGCCACCCCTCCTTCCAGAAGGAGTCGTGGTCGGACCAGTAGACGCCGGGGATCTGCGCCGGCGCGGCGACTCCCTCCGAGGGGAACCGCACCGCCGCGCGGAAGGCGCCGACGCACCGCCGCACGAGCGACGCCGAGGCGACGTTTCCGACGAAGCCGATGAAGTCGCCGCGGTCGGGGAAGAAGCTGCCTAACGGGGGCGGGTACTGCTGGCTCCCCGACGCGTCGTCGAAGTAGCCGATGGTCTCCAGCGACAGCATCGCCGCCACGCGGTCGCCGCGGCGCTTCGCCTCGCGCGCGTAGACGCGGCTCCCCATCGCGTCGCTCAGGAAGAACGGCGGCTCCTCGTTCACGAACGCCACCAGCCTGAGCGTCCGCGCGGGGCGCCGGCCGCGGAAGTGCCGCGCCAGCTCCAGCACGCCGGCCACCCCGGTGGCGTTGTCGTCGGCGCCCGGCGTGCCGACCACCGAGTCGTAGTGGCCCCCCACCACGACGACCTCGTCGGCGCGCGCGCCGCCCGGCACGGTGACCTCGAGGTTGCGAAAGTCCTGGCCATTCGCCCGGTATGCCTGCCGGCGCACCTCGTAGCCGAGGGCGCGGAGCTCGTCCTCCACGTAGAGCGCCGCCGCCTCGAGCGCCTCCGGACGCGCGTAGTGGCGCTCGCCGATCCGCCCGGCCAGCGCGACCACGTGCGCCTCCAGCCGCGCCCGCCCCGCCGCCTCCTCGGCGGTGAGCGGCGGAAGCGGGCCGCCGTAGGACTCGCCGGGCATGCGGAGCATGACCCACCAGGGGACGAAGACAGCAGCGCCGACCGCGATGACGGCCGCCGACAGGAGCACGATCACGGCCCGTCGCGGGCGAGCAGCAGCTTTCGGAGACGGCAAGAGCGGAACACGGATGAACGCGGATCTGACGGATGCACGCGGATACTGCCCGATGGGACGTATCCGCGTGCATCCGTCAGATCCGCGCTCATCCGTGTCATGCAGTTACCGTGCTGGAATAGATGTTGACAGACCATGCTCTCCTGGAACGATCACATCAATGTCTCAGCAAGGGCCCAGCGATGAACAAGAACGAGCACAGCGACAATCCGGAGCGGGCGGGGCTGTTCGGCGAGGCGTCGGGCGGGGAGCTCGAGGCGGGCGAGTACAGCGCGGCCGACCGCGGCGGCGAGAGCGAGAGGGAGCGCGAGCGCGGCGACCGGAACGCGAACGAGGTGAAGGACGCGAAGGACGCGGGCAAGGACCGAGAGATCCCGCGCGGGACGGACGAGCACGCGGACTAGCCGGCGGCCGGCGGCGGCGCGCTGCCCGGGACCGGCCCCACGCCGCCGGGGTATGATTCGCTTTCCGCACTCTTCTGTCCCGAACCGCGACGACATCATCTCGTGAAGAGCACGAACATCCCGCGCGCGCGCGCGCTTTTCCTGGGGCTCGCCGCCCTCGTCGCCACCGGCACCGCCTGCGCGCGCGCGACGAGCGCCGGCGGCGCGGACGGCGCCGCCGGCGCCGCCGGCGCCGCGCCCGTGTCCGCGGCAGCGGCCGCCGAGCCGGGCGCCCCGGCCGACGGCGGCGAGCTGCCGCTCAAGTTCGAGGGCGGCGAGACGGGACCGGACATCACGGTGCACGACCTGATGACGCGCCTCTACATCGTCGCCGACGACTCGATGCTCGGGCGACAGGCCGCGGGCCCCGGCGGGGTGAAGATCGCCGAGTACCTGGCGCGCGAGGCGCAGCGGATCGGGCTCGAGCCGGCCGGGGAGAACGGCACGTACTTCCAGACGGTGCCGGTGATGGAGCGCCGCCTGGACTCCGCCACCACGTCGCTCGCCGTCGACGGCGGCGCGGCGCCGCTCACGCTCGGCCGCGACTACATGCCGCTGCCGCGCAACATGCGGCCGGCGTTCCCCTTCGGCGGCACGCTCCGCGGCACGGCGCTGCCGGTCGTCTACGGCGGCCGCTTCGGCGAGGAGTCGCTCAAGCCGGAGCAGGCGAAGGGGAAGCTGGTGGTGTTCGACGCCGCGCAGGGCCCGGCCGGTCAGCCGATCTTCCAGTTCTGGGCGCGCGGCGACGTCAGGCGGTACAGGGACGCCGCGGGGATCGCGGTCGTGGGGCTGGAGCAGACGCCGCAGCCGCTGATCGACTTCTTCCGCGCGCCGCAGACGTGGCTCGCCCTCACCGGGAGCGAGTACCCGCGCGGCGCGACGGCGATGCTCGTCACGCGCGACGCGGCCGAGCGGCTGCTGGGGGCGCCGCTGGCCGGCCTCAAGCCCGGCGCCGCCGGGCGGGGGACGGTGAGCGCGTCGGCGGAGTTCGCCGACCGGCCGGCGCCGTACCCGGCGCGCAACGTCGTGGCGATCCTGCGCGGGAGCGACGAGCGGCTGCGCGGCCAGTACGTGGCGATCGGCGCCCACAGCGACCACGTGGGCACGACCGACGAGCCGGTGGACCACGACTCGCTGCGCGCGTTCCTGACCGTGGCCCGCCCGCGCGGCGCGGACGACGAGCTGCGCCGCCCGAACGCGGGGGAGCAGGCGCGCATCGGCGCTATCCTGGACAGCCTGCGCCGCGTGCACGCCCCGCGCGTCGACTCGGTGTTCAACGGCGCCGACGACGACGGCAGCGGCACGGTGACGGTGCTGGAGGTGGCGCAGGCGCTGGCCAAGCAGCCGCCGAAGCGCTCGGTCCTCTTCGTCTGGCACGTGGCCGAGGAGGCCGGGCTGTGGGGGTCGGACTACTTCACGCGCCACCCCACCGTGCCGCGCGACTCGATCGTCGCCCAGATCAACATCGACATGGTGGGGCGCGGCGGGAAGGACGACCTGCCTAACGCAGGGCCCGGCTACCTCCAGGTGATCGGCCCGCGCCGCCTGTCCACGGAGTACGCGCAGCTCGTCGAGCGCGTGAACGCGGCGGGGCGGCACGGCATGCACTTCGACTACCAGTACGACGCCAACAACCACCCCGACCAGTACTACTGCCGCAGCGACCACTACATGTACGCGCGCTACGGCATCCCGGTGGCGTTCTTCT